>JBAYZS010000047.1:0-18160 GCA_041672395.1 Dysgonamonadaceae bacterium
TCCGAGGTAACTCTCACCTTCCTCTCACCATGCTCTCACTATTCTTTACAAAGATTTAAGTGGATGCATGGTGAGGGTTTTAGTTTTATTTAACGTAATTGAAATTCACAAATAAAGGGGGTTGCTGAAATTCGTGCATTTTATATATCTTTGTATTAAAATTGGTGGGGATTATTCGGTTGATTTTTCTATTGCTTATAGATTAAATTGACGATAATCCCTCGGGGTTTATTGTGTTCAAATAATATTAAAATAAATTGTAAAGTATGTCCGACGACAAGAAAATTATTTTCTCAATGGTGGGTGTTAGTAAATCCTTTCCGCCACATAAACAAGTGTTAAAAGATATCTATATCTCATTTTACTATGGGGCCAAAATTGGAATCATAGGTCTAAACGGATCGGGTAAATCAACCTTGCTGAAAATTATTGCCGGAATAGAAAAGGAATATCAGGGCGATGTGGTTTCGGATAAAAACTATTCTGTTGGATATCTGGAACAGGACCCAAAACTTGATCCCAATAAAACGGTGATTGATATTGTAAGAGAAGGGGTGCAACCTATAATGGACCTTCTGAATGAATATGAGGAGATAAATAATAAATTTGGTCTGCCTGAATATTATGAGAATGAAGAGAAGATGAATCAACTCTTTGCACGACAGGCGGAATTGCAGGATAAATTGGATGCGGCGGATGCATGGACTATCGATAATAGACTGGATAGGGCTATGGATGCTTTGCGTTGCCCGCCTGTGGATCAACCGGTTAATGAGCTCTCTGGAGGAGAAAGACGTCGAGTGGCACTTTGTCGACTTCTGTTACAAGAGCCTGATGTTCTCTTACTTGATGAGCCGACTAACCACCTTGATGCTGAATCAATCGACTGGCTGGAACAGCACTTGCAACAATATAAGGGTACAGTGATTTGTATTACGCACGACCGTTATTTTCTTGATCATGTTGCTGGTTGGATTCTTGAACTGGATCGCGGGGAAGGAATTCCATATAAAGGGAATTATACTTCGTGGCTGGAACAGAAAACTAAACGCATGGAGATGGAAGAAAAGCAAGTAAGCAAACGACGCAAAACGCTGGAACATGAACTTGAATGGATAAGAATGGCGCCTAAAGCGCGTCAAGCAAAAGGAAAAGCTCGCTTGAACTCGTATGAACAGCTGCTGAATCAGGACCAAAGAGAGCGTGAAGATAAGTTGGAGATTTTTATTCCTAACGGACCGCGACTTGGAAACAAAGTGATTGAAGCAATAGGGGTTGCAAAGGCTTATGGGGATAAACTTCTATATGATAACCTGAATTTTATGTTGCCTCCTAACGGAATAGTAGGGGTGATCGGACCTAACGGGGCTGGAAAAACTACGTTGTTCCGACTGATACAGGGCTTGGAAACACCGGACAAGGGTACTTTTGAGATCGGAGAAACGGTGGTTACTGCTTACGTGGATCAGGCGCATACGTCAATCGATCCTGAAAAGACTGTTTATCAGGTGGTTTCTGGTGGTACGGAGTTTATTCGTGTTGGTGGAAAAGAAATTAATGCTCGTGCTTATCTTGCAAGATTTAACTTTACTGGGGCCGATCAGGAAAAGCTCACGGGGGTTTTATCGGGTGGGGAACGAAATCGTTTGCACCTGGCGCTTACTTTGAAAGCTGAAGCGAATGTGCTGTTACTCGATGAGCCGACTAACGATATTGATGTGAATACGTTGCGGGCTATGGAAGAGGGTCTTGAAAACTTCGCTGGATGTGCAGTGGTGATTTCACATGATCGCTGGTTTCTGGACAGGATCTGTACGCATATTCTTGCTTTCGAAGGTGACTCGGAGGTCTTCTTCTTTGAGGGTTCATACAGTGAATATGAAGAGAATAAGAGGATGAGATTGGGCAATGTGGAACCAAAAAGGGTTAGATATCGTAAATTATAAGTCACAATCAGATTTCTAATGAATTTGAAAAAGTTATTGTTCTCTATTGCTTTTTGCTATGTTTTGGTTGGAGGGGCTAATGCTCAAATGGTTGTAAATCACGCCGCAAACAACAATTCACTAACCAATACTTTAGCTGCAAATACACAGGGAGTATCCAGCTCAAGTTTGGTTAATGATAATTATTTAACCACGTATTCAACTGATAGAGTTCAGGGAGTATCCAATTATGGTTTGGTAAGCAACGACTCTCTAACCAATACTTCAGCGGATGGGAATTCGGGAACTGTTGTTGCTGAATCGACTTCTTTCGAGAATTTAATCAACGTAATCAAGAAAAACTGGGTGCCTCTTGGAAATTCTGAATCGAATAAATTTGATTTCGGTCCTTTGCAAAACATCCCTTCTATCAATCCGGTAGAGGGATTCCGTTTGCGAGCGGGTGTGGCAACAAATACAAGGTTCTCACCGCATTTGTTCTTGAAAGGTTATGTTGCCTACGGATTTAAGGATCAGGGATTTAAATATCGCACTGAGGCTTCTTACTCTTTTAGTAATCGACTGTATCATGCTAACGAGTTTCCACGGAATAACCTCAATTTGATCTACGAAAACGATATATATGCTTATGGAGAAATGTCTCCGAGAATGCCCAACGATTTGCTACTTTTTACTTATAATCGTTCTGAAAACGCAATGGTTTATCGGCGGTTTACTGAACTGAATTATGAGAGGGAATCCTTGTCGGGACTTGCTTACATGGCATGGGTCAGATCTTCTGATATGAAACCTGCTGCTGGATTGACTTTCAGCCGACTAACGAAACTTGGCGAAACGACTAACGTGATAAGCCTTCGTGAAAGTAATGTGGGTATTCAGTTTCGCTTTTCTTTTGATGAGGAATATGAGCAGAATGGACGGAAACGCAAATCGCTTTCCTTAAATAAACCGGTATTGCTTTTGTCGCATCAGGTTGGATTTAATGGTTTTCTGGGGGGAACGGTGAATTATCATCGTACGGATTTATCCATACAAAAGCGTTTCATCCTTGGAAATGCAGGGAGACTTGATATGGTTGCTGATGCACAACGTGTATGGAATCAAGTGCCGTTTCCTCTATTGGTTTACCCTAATCAACGGTCATTTTACTTGATTGAGAATAATCGGTTTTATCTCTCTCCTATAATGGAATTCCCTGCGGATCAGTTGTTTGCTTTGCGCGCGACTTTTGTTGGTGAGGACTTTCTTTTCTCTAAAGTGCCCTTCCTTGATAAATTGGGTATTAAAGAGGTTATTTCATTTAGGGGGATAAGCAGTCACCTCTCTGATAAGAACTATCCAACTACTGATAATGGTCTATTTGCATTTCCCGAAATTTCAACACCAATGGGCAACACTCCTTATCTGGAAGGGGCTATTGGAATAACTAATATTCTAGGACTTTTCCGTTTAGAATATGTGCATCGGTTTACTTACCTGGATAATCCTCATGCTATGCTTGGGAAGATACGTTTCGATATTACTCTTTAACTGCTCACTTTTTTATATTATCTTTGTGACTTCAATTCTTGACAATGATAACTATTTTAGGTATAGAGTCTTCGTGTGATGACACATCGGCTGCAATAATCCGTGATGGGGTTATTTGCTCTAATGTGGTGGCTGGGCAGGTTGTCCATGAACGTTATGGTGGAGTGGTTCCCGAATTGGCATCGCGTGCCCATCAACAAAATATTATTCCTGTTGTACATGATGCACTTAAACAGTCGGGTATCTCGAAAGATGAACTTTCGGCTGTGGCTTTCACACGCGGACCTGGTTTGTTGGGGTCTCTGCTCGTGGGAACGTCTTTTGCAAAGGGGTTTTCATCGGCACTTGACATCCCGATGATCGAGGTGAATCATTTGCAGGCGCATGTGCTGGCTCACTTTATCAAAGAGAACGAATCGGATACTAATCAACCGTCGTTCCCGTTTTTATGTCTACTGGTTTCTGGAGGTAATTCGCAGATCATTTTGGTGAAAGACTACAATGATATGCAAATTATAGGACAAACAATAGATGATGCGGCTGGTGAAGCGTTTGATAAATGTGCTAAAGTCATGGACTTAGGTTATCCTGGTGGTCCTGTAGTCGATAGATTGGCCAAACTGGGTGATCCTGATCGATTCAAATTTAGTAAACCTCATGTTGCTGGTTATGATTACAGTTTCAGCGGATTAAAAACGTCGTTCCTTTATTTCCTTAGGGATGAATTGAAGTCTGACGCTGATTTTATTAATATGAATAAGGAAGATTTATGTGCTTCTTTACAGAAAACGATTGTAGATGTATTGATGAATAAACTGTATCATGCTGCTAAAGATTTGAATATTAAAGAGGTAGCTGTTGCGGGAGGTGTGTCGGCAAACTCGGGATTGCGTGCTGCATTTGAAGATTATAGTCGTAAATATGGGTGGAAGATTCACATTCCAAAGTTCTCATATACGACTGATAACGCGGCAATGGTTGCCATTACTGGATACTTTAAATACCTCGACAAAGAGTTTTGTGGTCCCGATGTGACACCTTATGCAAGGGTGTCAATTTAATTTGAAAAAGATTCTATTGCATAAACTATTTTTAATATTTTTGTAACAAGCTAATCCTTTCAATAGTTTATAAATGGTATTGGAGGGAGTTCAATTAATAAATATTATGTCAGAAACAGAGAGCCTGAATATCGAAGAGAATAAGAAAAGTCTCAATTTCATAGAGCAGATTGTTGAAAAAGATTTGCGTGATGGTAAGAATGATGGACGTGTGCAAACACGATTCCCTCCGGAACCTAACGGATATTTACATATCGGTCATGCTAAAGCTATTTGCATGGATTTTGGTATTGCTGAGAAATATAACGGAATCTGTAATCTTCGATTTGATGATACAAACCCGGTCAAAGAGGATGTTGAATATGTTGACTCTATTATGGAGGACATAAAATGGCTGGGCTTTCATTGGGAAAACGTGTTTTATGCTTCTGATTATTTTGATCAACTTTGGGACTTCGCTATAAAACTTATCAAAGTGGGTAAAGCTTATGTGGATGAACAATCGGCTGAAGAGATAGCAAAACAAAAAGGAACTCCAACACAACCTGGTGTGCACAGCCCATTTCGTGACCGTCCTATAGAAGAAAGTCTTGAGCTTTTTCATAAAATGAATAGCGGTGATATTGAAGAAGGAAGAATGGTGTTACGTGCAAAAATTGACATGGCTTCATCAAACATGCACTTCCGTGACCCAATTATTTACAGGGTTATTCATATTCCACACCATAGAACTGATACACAGTGGAAAGCCTATCCTATGTATGATTTTGCACATGGACAATCAGACTATTTTGAAGGTGTAACTCATTCGCTCTGTACTTTAGAATTTGTAGTTCATCGTCCTCTGTATGACTGGTTTATAGATCAGCTGGCGGACAGTAATTATCGTCCTAATCAGTATGAGTTTAATCGCTTGAACATGACTTATACGATGATGAGCAAGCGTAAATTATTGCAACTTGTACAAGAAAAATTGGTGACCGGTTGGGATGATCCACGCATGCCAACTCTTTGTGGATTGCGACGCAGAGGATATACACCTGAATCGATCCGCAATTTTATAGATGATATCGGTTACACCAAATATGATGGAATGATAGATGTTTCTTTATTGGAACACAGTATACGTGAGGATCTTAACAAAAAGACGATGCGTGTTTCGGGCGTTATCGACCCTATTAAACTGATTCTCACAAACTATCCCGAAGGGAAAGAGGAGGAGGTTGATGCGGTTAATAATCCTGAAGATGAATCAATGGGTAGCCGTAAAGTGATGTTTAGTCGTGAATTATGGATCGAACGGGATGACTTCATGGAAGAGGCACCCAAGAAATATTTTCGACTCACCCCAGGTAAAGAAGTTCGTTTGAAGAATGCTTATATCGTGAAGTGTGTCGGATGCAAAAAGGATGAAGAGGGTAATGTTATTGAAGTATATGCAGAATATGATCCACAAACAATGAGTGGTATGCCTGAAGCTAATCGAAAAGTTAAAGGTACAATTCACTGGGTATCAGCACCACATAGTCTGGATGCTGAAGTACGACTTTATGATCGTCTTTTTATGGTGGATGATCCTTCTGCTGAGAAAGATACGGATTTTAGATCATTGCTGAATCCAAATTCCCTTATTGTGAAAAAGAATTGTAAATTAGAAGCTTATTTGAAAGATGTAAAACCCCTTGATAGTTTCCAGTTTCAACGTGTAGGATATTTTAATGTTGATAATGATTCTACTCCTGATCATCTGGTTTTTAACCGTACAGTGGCACTGAAAGATTCATGGAAGATGTAAGCATGTGTATTCATATGCGATAATTAATTTAGAGATGGAATGGAAGATGATGAATTAGATATAACCGAACTACTTAATAAATATGAACAAATGCGTGCTCATGGGAAGAAAATGTATCTGGATGCCGATGAGTTCTCAATGTTGATAGAGTATTATTTTAGTATTGGTAATCTTGAAGAAGCAGATAATCTTACTAAGGAAGGACTTGCTATGCATCCCGGAAGCCAAGAATTGATGATAATAAAAGCAAAGGAATTGGTTGACGGACAATATTATGAAGAAGCTCTAAATTATATTGATTCTATTTCTGATGATGGTGATATAGATATTCCATTACTCAAAATAGAGTGTCTGATTCATCTTGACAAGAAGGATGATGCAGATACAATAATGAACGACTTATTTGAAAGGGAACTATCTATTGATCAATTATATACAATAGATATCGAGATTGGTTTTATATACAATGATGTAGATGAATACGAAAAAGCCATACCTTATTTAGAAGATAGTCTTAAAATTGATTCAACTAATACGGAAGTTTTAAATGATCTATCATATGCCTATGAGATGTTGAGTAATTTCCCAAAAGCAATAGAGTATAATAATCAACTGCTAGATATTGACCCCTATTCGTTTGAGAGTTGGGTGAATCTTGGGAAATTGTATTCCATGAATGGAGCTTATGGAAAAGCTGTAGATGCATTCGATTTTGCCCTGACAATCAATGATGGCGATGTAAACGCTTTAAAATTAAAGGCTTTGGCAATGTGTTTAAATGGAAATGCAGAAGAAGCAATTCATATTTTTAAAGAATGTTTGAAAGAAACTCCTGATGATACGTCACTCTATGATTCACTTTTTATTAGCTACGAGGCTTTGAAAGAATACGATCAGATGTTAAAAATCATCAACATGAAAGAAGAGCATTTAGGCTCAAAAGGTATAATAATGAAACGTGCATGGGTGTATATTCTTGATAAACAGATAGAGAAAGCTAAGGAATTGTATAAACAAATCCCTGAATCCGAACACGATACATTTGATTATTATTGTCTTGAGGGTGAACTTGATATTCATGAAGAAAATTATATAGATGCGGAAAAAGCATATATGAAAGCTGCATTACTTTCTGAAGATAATGATAATGTTATTAATCGTTTATCTATTATAAGTGTTGCATTAGGAAAACTGGAACAAGCGGCAGATTATTTAGAACAATTGTTCAAGCTTGATCCCAACTTCCCTGATATTAAATCCCGAATAGCCATTGTTCGTTTTGAGATAGGAAGTAAAGAACCTTTTGATAAAACAATGGAATTGCTTTCAGATGATGATCTTAGGAATTTACTTGAACTTATTGATCCTGAAAGTACAGATATTATAGCAAACTTAAACAGAGAAAACCTACTTTTACGCCTTGACGAAGCACGTGAAAATAGACTCATTTACAAGAACAATAAGTACTAATAATTTGAAACAGATACATTCTGTTTCATTGTAAGTAGGTTATTTATAGATAGATGTTGTAATGATAAAAGAAATTGGTTTCTTTTGTCCATTTTACATGCCAATTTGAGCCATCATTTTTCTATCTTTGTAGTTAACAATCATTTTAATATATCAATCGATGTCAAAATATTGTCCTTTGTGCGGAATTAATAAGTCTGAAGAAGAACTGTTCTGTCACGACTGTAAATCAAAGATCCAAAACGATTATGAAGTAGAAATGCCTTCAAAACAAGAATCAGATGGAGATGGGCTTTTAGATAAACAATCTGATATTATGTCGGTTACGCTTGAGAGACCAGGAGAAGAATCGAAAGCTTCAACTCGAGTTACAAAGAGAAAGCGAAATAAAAAGAGTAACATAGTTATATGGATAATTGGTATTTTGGCAATGTTAACAGCACTCTATTTTATCTATGAGGAAGTAGTGAAGAAAGGCAATCTTGAACGATCAGTATGGGAGATGGCCTTAAAAGAAAATGCAAGGAGTTCATATCTATCATATATGGATAAATATCCCAGAGGAAACTATTTTAAAGAAGCTGAGAATAAGGTTATTATGCTAAAACACGAAGAAGATTCCATTTGGGAAATTCTAAAGAATTCTGACAATTCAGGTGAACTAGATATATTCCTGACAGATTATCCGGAAAGCTCATATTTGCCACTTGTCCGTACCCGATTGGACTCAATTATGTGGATTGCCGCACTTAAAACAAATACTGCAGAAAGTTATTCAGAGTATCTAATAATGTCAGAAAGCGGAAAATTCAACGGTGATTATTTCACACCTGCGCAAGATCGGTACAACATGTTATTTCAGTCTTATCCGGTTACGGAGGCTGATTTAAGCAAAATACAAGAAACAATAAGTGGTTTTTATTCCGCTTTATCAACAGTATCCTACAATAAAATAACTCAATATTTAGCACCCACAGTAAACCGCTTTTTTAATGCTGGAACTGCATCACGAGATAAAATATCAGGAGAATTAGTAATGGCAAGTGCAAAATCCGCCAACAGTACTATTAAATTCGAGCCAGATATCAATGGATTGCAATACGAACATATTGTAAATGAGACATATAAAGCTAATGTTCCACTAATCAAGGAGGTGACAAACAATCAGGGAAAAATGGAGTCCATTCCCGGTTATATAGTACATGTTACCCTTGACAGTATATTCCTGATATCATCAATTACTGAAACAAAACCATATACAGAAGCACCTTAAGCGAACTATTGACGTATAGACTTTGTTTATAACAAATGGAATTTCAACTAACATCACAATATAAACCAACAGGAGATCAACCTGAAGCCATTAAAGCTTTAGTTGAAGGATTAAGAGATAATGTGCCCTATCAGACGCTGTTAGGTGTAACCGGTTCGGGAAAAACTTTCACAGTTGCCAATGTTATTCAACAAATTGGCAAGCCCACACTTGTATTAAGCCACAATAAAACATTAGCTGCCCAGTTGTATGGTGAGTTCAAGAACTTCTTCCCTCAAAACTCAGTAGAATATTATGTATCTTACTACGATTACTATCAGCCGGAAGCATACATTCCCTCCAGCAATACATATATTGAAAAAGACCTATCAATAAACCTTGAGATTGAAAAGCTGCGTCTTGCGGCTACGTCAGCTTTATTATCAGGCAGAAACGATGTGATTGTTGTTTCGTCAGTATCATGTATATACGGAATTGGCAATCCTGAGGATTTCGAAAAAGTTACGATAGAAATTAAAGAAGGACAAAAGATTGATCGCGATGTATTTTTACGATCATTGGTAGAAAGTCTCTATTCACGTAATGAAACGTCTGAATATGACCACGGTAATTTTCGTGTAAAGGGCGATACAGTAGATATATTTCTTGCTTATGACGATACTATTATCCGTGTGATTTTCTGGGACGACGAAATTGAAAGTATAGAATCAATTGACCCTATATCGTTAGTGACACTTGAAAGGTTAGACTCATTTAGGATCTACCCTGCCAACCTGTTTGTCACCACCAAAGAAAGAATATTCCGTGCTGTTGAAGAGATTCAAATTGATCTTGGAAAGCAGGTAGAATTCTTTCAATCCATAGGTAAACCGCTGGAAGCAAAGAGATTGTATGAAAGAGTTACCTACGATGTAGAAATGATAAAGGAAGTCGGTTATTGTTCCGGCATTGAGAATTATTCCAGATATTTTGATGGTAGATTAGCCGGTACACGACCTTTCTGTCTGCTTGACTTCTTTCCAGAAGACTATCTTATGGTAATTGATGAGAGTCATGTTACTGTGCCTCAGATCCGTGCGATGTATGGTGGCGATCATTCCAGAAAAATAAATCTTGTGGAATATGGATTCCGACTACCCGCGGCCATTGACAATCGTCCTCTCAAATTCGAAGAGTTTGAAGCACTTGCTCCTGAAATCATATTTGTAAGTGCCACTCCAGCCGATTACGAACTGCAAAAATCAGAAGGCGTAGTGGTTGATCAATTGATACGACCAACCGGTTTGCTCGATCCACCAATTGAAGTTCGTCCAAGCATAAATCAGATCGACGATCTGATGGAAGAAATTCAGCTGCGCATTGAAAAAGATGAGAGAGTACTTGTCACCACCCTTACCAAACGTATGGCAGAAGAATTAACCGATTTCCTCTACCAGAATGGGATTAGGTGTAATTACATTCACTCAGATGTTGAGACTTTGGAACGCGTAAAAATCATGGATGATCTGCGACAGGGACTTTATGATGTACTCATTGGGGTCAACCTGTTAAGAGAAGGACTAGATTTACCCGAAGTGTCGCTGGTCGCCATTTTGGATGCCGATAAAGAAGGCTTTCTTCGGTCGCATCGTTCGCTTACCCAAACTGCCGGTCGCGCTGCCAGAAACATCAATGGCAGGGTTATCTTTTATGCCGATAAAATGACAGACAGCATGAAAAAAACCATCGATGAAACAAACCGCCGACGGGAAAAGCAGTTTAAGTATAATTTGGAACATGGCATTACTCCCCGTCAAATTCAGAAAGGCTTTTCAACAGCGCTAAACACTAAAAAGGATGATAAAATAGATCCGAATGCTTATATAGAACCGGATTACCTTCCAATAGCCTCTGAACCGGAAACGAAATATGAAAATGTGACCGACCTCAAACGACAGATTGAGCGTACCCGCAAAGCTATGCATGATGCAGCCAAAAAACTGGAATTCATTGAAGCCGCTCAGTTGCGTGATCAGTTGATAAAGCTTGAAGATCAATTAAATAAACCAAAATAATTTAAGAAACTAATAATAAATAAACGTACAAATTTTTAGAATTAAGAAATGAAGAGTGATATTGAAATTGCAAGGGAAACTCCGTTGATAAAGATTAAAGATATAGCAGAAGGAATAGGCATTCCACGTGATGAAGTACACAATTATGGTCGTTACATGGCCAAAATACCCGTTCGTCTGTTAGATAAGGAAAAGATAGATAAGAGCAACCTCATATTAGTCACCGCTATAACTCCAACAAAAGCCGGAGTAGGGAAGACCACCGTTTCCATTGGTTTAACATTGGGACTCAATAAGATAGGCAAAAAAGCAATAGTAGCACTTCGTGAACCATCATTGGGACCAGTCTTTGGTATGAAAGGCGGAGCTGCAGGCGGTGGATATTCACAGGTGCTTCCAATGGAGAATATCAATTTGCATTTCACAGGCGATTTTCATGCAATAACGACAGCACACAACACCATCTCGGCACTGTTAGACAATTATATTTATCGCTTTCAGGGAACAGGAGATGAAATCAAACAGATTTTGTGGAAAAGAGTGCTGGATGTGAATGATAGGAATTTACGATATATAGTAACCGGTTTAGGACCCGGAAACGGAGTACCCCAGGAGTCGGGATTCGATATTACCGCCGCGTCAGAACTTATGGCAATTCTTTGTCTTGCTGAGGATGAAGTCGATCTGCGTCGTCGCATCGAGAATATTTTACTCGGTATCAAACGAAACGGCAGTCCTTTTACAGTAAAGGATCTTGGTATTGCCGGCTCAATCACGGTATTGATGAAAGATGCCATCCACCCAAATCTGGTGCAGACAACAGAAAATACTGCAGCATTTGTACACGGTGGACCATTTGCCAATATCGCACACGGATGCAATTCAGTTTTAGCAACCAAAATGGCAATGACCTTTGGCGACTATGTTATAACGGAAGCCGGATTCGGAGCTGATCTTGGAGCAGAAAAGTTCTTTAATATTAAGTGCAGGAAAAGTGGTTTAAGACCCAAGGCAACAGTAATTGTAGTAACCGCTCAGGGGCTTAAAATGCATGGTGGAACCCCCGAAGCCAACATCAAGGAGAAAGACATAGAAGGTTTGAAAAAAGGACTAGAAAACCTGGATAAGCATCTTGAAAACCTGGCTAATTTTGGGCAAACCGTTGTTGTTGCGTTTAATAAATACTATTTCGATTCAGATGAGGAGATTGATGCAGTGCGTCAATTCTGTGAAAACAGAGGCGTTCGTTTTGCAGTAAACGAAGCATTTGTTAAAGGAGGAAAAGGTGCAGTGGAACTTGCTCAAACTGTTGTGGATGCCGTAGAGAATGAACCCTCGCATGATTTGAAGTTTACCTATGAAGATGAAGATGGCATTGAAGAGAAGGTAGAAAAGATTGCGAAAAATATTTATGGTGCAAGAGATGTAGTTTTTGGTGAGAAAGCATTGAAAATGCTGGACAATATCAAAGGTACACCGCTCGAAAAAATGCCAGTTTGTATTGCCAAAACACAATATTCTTTCTCAGCTGATCCGAGAGCGTATGGTGTAGCCACAAATTTCCGGTTCAAGATTAATGAGCTCGTTATCAATCAAGGTTCCGAATTTATTGTCGCCATTGCCGGAGAAATGATGCGTATGCCAGGACTCCCTGCCAATCCGCAAGCCAATCAAATCGATATTGTGGATGGTAATGTTGAGGGGTTGAGTTAATCCATATTTGATGGTTTTAATTTTTATTAGAGTCATTCAAAAGAATCTCAATTAACCTTGCTTAACACTATAGTCGCATTTACAGCGTACTATAGTGAGAGCATGGTGAGAGGAAGGTGAGAGGAAGGTGAGAGTATCATGAAATGAGATAGCTTATCATCCTTGTAGTGAGTACGATAGCACCTGTTGTTTACATTTATTAACCTTGAACAGTCTAAAAATTGTTAAAAGGTCTCTTATCCAATTGCGAAATTTCAAAATCCAACTAATCTTTTTGAAATTATATTATGTTAAAAACGATTATGTGTACGTGCACAATGCAGATTATTTTATACCTTAGCAAACTTAATAACTGTAACATTTAACTAAGAGAAAATACACTTAACATAAAATTAAATATCGAAATGAACGAATTACAAAAGAGTAACCGTAAAATGACTAACTATCGTTGGGTAATTACAAGCATGTTGTTTTTAGCAACCACTGTTAACTATCTTGATCGTCAGGTACTTTCACTTACGTGGGTCGACTATATTGCCCCTGAATTTCACTGGACCAACAATGATTACGGAACAATAACCAGTCTATTTTCAATTTTCTATGCCGTTTCCATGTTATTTGCCGGCGAGTTGGTTGATTGGCTAGATACAAAAAAAGGATACCTTTGGTCCATAGGAATTTGGTCGTTTGGTGCCATTTTGCATGCTTTTTGTGGAATCGCAACATCAGGCATCGTTACAGAGAAGTGGATATTTAGTTTTGCAGGATCTAGAGAAGCACTTGCCGCAGTAGATAATATCTCATTAATTGTTACTGTGAGCGTAACATTATTTGTATTTGCCCGATTGATTTTGGCAATTGGCGAGGCGGGTAACTTCCCAGCTGCCATCAAAGCAACAGCAGAATATTTTCCGAAGAAAGACAGAGCATTATCAACAGGTATTTTCAATTCAGGAGCTCAAATCGGTGCATTAATTGCACCACTTACCATACCATTCCTTGCCAAAGCTTATGGATGGGAAATGTCATTTATGATTATTGGCGCACTCGGATTTATTTGGATGGGAATTTGGGTATTTGTTTATAAAAAGCCGGAAAAGAATCCAAGTGTCAATGCGTTGGAACTAGAATATATAAATCAGGACGATAAAGATGAAGTCACTCAAGTGAAATCCGATAAGCCAAAAAGAATCACTTACAAACAAGCTTTTCGTCACAAGCAAACCTGGTCGTTTGCCATTGGTAAGTTCATGACAGATGGAGTTTGGTGGTTTCTCTTGTTCTGGATCCCGGCTTATCTAAGTTCAGTTTATGGATTAAGTTCAACCGACAGTTCTGTACATATTTTCATAGTCTATGCCATTTCGATGGTTTCAATTTTCCTTGGAGGATACCTGCCTACTTATTTTATGGAAAAGAAGAGAATGAATCCTTATAAAGGAAGGATGAAAGCGATGTTCATTTTTGCTCTGATTCCTTTACTTATTTTGTTGGCTCAACCATTGGGACAATATTCAGTTTGGTTTCCTGTAGTCATCATTGGTCTTGCCGCGATGGCACATCAATCCTGGTCGGCCAATATATTCACTACCGTGAGTGATATGTTTCCAAAATATGCCGTAGGCACTATTACCGGTATTGGTGGAATGGCCGGTGGAGTAGGAGCATTCCTTATCAATAAAGGATCCGGCGTGTTGTTTGATTTTTCTGAAAAGACCAATATTCAGTTTTTGGGATTTTCCGGAATAGATGCCGGATATTTCATTATTTTCTGTATCTGTGCTTTTGCTTATCTTATAGGATGGTCGATAATGAAAGCCCTTGTTCCTAAATATGAGTTAATTAAAGAGATGTAATTAAACCAATATTTAATATAAATAAATAAGACCTGTCATAATAAAATGACAGGTCTTAAATTTTTCTTGTAAAGACATCACACTTGAATTATCAAGAGTGATCAGTTATGCATCAAACATTTATTCTAAATAAGTATATCCATACAAACCCGAGCGGTAATTTGATAGAAATTCTTTTCCTTCTTCCACTGAAATCTTTCCTTGTTTCACAGAACTCATAATCCAAGTCTCCACTGTTCTAACCAGTTTTTTAGGGTTGTACTGTGCATATTCCAACACATCAGCCACTGATTCTCCGTCAATTACCTGGTCAATATTATAGCCATTTTCTTTAGTTGTTACATGCACAACGTTTGTATCTCCAAATAAATTGTGCAGATCTCCCAATATTTCCTGATAAGCCCCCACTAAAAATACCCCTATATAATAAGATTCATTTTTCCTTATACTGTGTACCGGCAGATACGGTGAATGAAATCCGTCCTGTAATGAGAAGCTGGCAATCTTACCATCTGAATCACATGTGATATCTTGAATAGTAGCTGTTCTGTCCGGTTTTTCGTTAAGTCTATGAATTGGAATGATAGGGAAAATCTGATCAATTGCCCATGAGTCCGTCAGCGACTGAAATAAAGAGAAATTGCAGAAATATTTGTCGGGCAGCAGTTGTGATAACTGTTTTAACTCTTCCGGTGCATGTTTTGATCGAGTGATTGTTGTATTTATCTCACGTGCAATAGAAAAATATAATTCTTCCACTTGAGCTCTGGTTCTAAGATCCAGCATACCCAAACTGAAAAGATCTAATGATTCTTCTCTTATTTGTTGCGCATCGTGCCATGATTCCAACATTTTTGTCGGAGTCAGTCCTTCCCAAATATTGTATAACTCTTTTACCAGTTCATGATCCGTTTCCTTAATATCTTTATTTTCTTTCCATTCCGGCAATGTTGTTGTTTCGAGCACTTCAAATATAAGAACCGAATGATGAGCTGTTAGTGCGCGACCTGATTCAGTTATAATGTTGGGGTGCGGCAGGTCATTCTTGTTAGCGGTATCAACAAACGTAAAAACAGCATCGTTCACATATTCCTGAATTGAATAGTTTATGCTATTTTCTGTAAAAGATGAACGTGTGCCATCATAATCCACGCCCAATCCTCCACCAATATCCACAAAATCAAGATGAAAGCCCATTGTGTAAAGCTGAGCATAGAATTGAGCAGCTTCTCTAAAAGCCGTTTTAATATGACGAATTTTTGTAACCTGACTACCTATATGAAAATGGATAAGTCTAAAACTGTCCTCCATTTTATTTTTTCTGAGAATCTCCAATGCATCAAGTAGTTCACTGGAATTCAAGCCAAACTTACTTCCGTCGCCCCCTGACTCTTCCCATTTACCACTTCCCGAGCTTGCCAATTTCACACGAATTCCAATGTTTGGTTTTACTTTCAGTCGTTTAGCCAGTTTTATGGTAAGTTCCAGTTCATTAAGTTTCTCAACAACGATAAACACCTGTTTGCCCATTTTCTGAGCCAGCAGTGCTAATTCAATATAACTTTCGTCTTTATATCCATTGCAAATAATGAGAGAATCGTCATCAGAGTTGATAGCCAAAACGGCATGTAACTCAGGTTTTGAGCCAGCTTCAAGACCAATATGGAAACGTTGTCCGTACGTAACAATTTCTTCCACCACCTGTCTCATCTGGTTCACTTTGATAGGATAAATGATATAGTTTTGAGCCTGATATTCATATTCTTTGGAAGCAGCTTCAAAACTACTGGATATTTTTTCAATTCTGTTGTCAAGAATTTCAGGGAAACGTACCAACACCGGTGACGAAACATCCCTAAGATATAGTTCTTGCATCAGATCATTCAGATCAACAACACCACCATTTTGTTTTCGTGGAGTAACCTGCACATTTCCTTTTTCATTAATAGAAAAATAGCCATTTCCCCATCCTTTGATGTTATATAATTCTTCAGAATCCTCTATGCTCCATTTTCTCATTTCAGTGGATAAAAATTATGTTAATTGATTATTATTTAGCCAACAAAAATACTCATTTATTTTATCATGTTAAAGACGATAGATAAAAATTATTGTTGTCGTATCATAAATATCAGGAAACAAGCTTAATACAGTCGTATCATCAAGGAGGCAGGGACGAATTTTTACAAGAGTCGCGACAAGAAGCTTTACGAGTCTGATCAGGCGAGATGCATGTGGAGTTGACTACACTGACAGCTCCCAATAAAATGTATGAGTTTAGTAGATTTTTTGTTATATTTGCTGCGTCAAATGATAACAAGATTCATCATGAAATTCCAGTTCAACACATACCGAACTATTCTTTTCGCAGGAATCCTCTTTACCTCTATGACCGGTTCAGCCCAAGACACAAGGCTGCTTACACGACGCTCGCCCATAGCACAGCCCTACGGCTACATCACGGGCGGTGCCATGACTGGTGCAGCAGTTACCGACTCGCCCGATCCGCTGGTCGGCTATGTGTGGGATGACCCCAAGGTAAGCGATCCTCTGCAGATCTATGTAGTACGTCCCCGGTCGGTAGAAGCAATCTCTAACACCGATAACTTCCAGGGACTTTCCACGATCACTCGCGAGAATTGCTCCATCCGTGTAAAGGGAGAAGGTGTACTTCGTCTCGACTTCGGTGTGGAACTGCCAGCCTGGATCGAGATTGACAGTCCCGACCTCAATGGTGATATACAATTTGGAGTCAGTGAATATAATGTTTCTGAACACATGGGCAAAACCGCACATCCTGTGCGGTACGGAAGAACGTACCGATTGGAATTGAACAAAGAGTTGTACGAGGGTGTACGCTATGGCTTTATCTACGTCAACAGTCTAGAGAAGGAATTCACGATAACATCCATCCGTGCCGTATGCCAGACCAAGCCAGTCAACTACACAGGTGCGTTTGACTGTGACAACCCTTTGATCAATAAGATATGGTATGTAGGTGCCTATGACGTTCGCGCCAACCAGCGTGCCGATTGCTTTGGTGCCATCCTGAAGGATCGTGGCGACCGCTACTCTTGGACAGGAGATGCCTATCCCTCTCAGGCAGCTTCCTTGGCAGCCTTCTCCAACTATGACGAGGTGCTGAAGAATCTGTACTGGACCGAGGGACACCCCAACGGCATTGAGACCTACGAGCTGTATTGGGTGGAGAGTCTGATAGACTATTATATGTACTCGGGTGACGAGAAGAGTCTGCGCGAACTGCTCCCACGTGCCATCAAGCGTCTGGATCATGCCTGGGAGATATTCGATAATCCCCAAAACCTCTCATTTGTTGGTTGGGATCAGCGCATCGGTACCGGTTTTGACTATCCCAACTGTGAGGAGGGCAAATGGACCTATCGCATGCTCGCTATTGGTGCATGGAAACATATAGCCCGAGTGATGCGTATGATTGGCGAA
>JBAYZS010000048.1:0-17141 GCA_041672395.1 Dysgonamonadaceae bacterium
TCTTCACTTCCTGAAAAGCAATATCGTTTGTCACCTATTCGCTGTATTGAGGTGCCCGTTGAGTTGTACTTTACCGGACCCGCTATTGGCTGATAGTTTTTATTCCACTCCTCTGACTCGAGCATAATTGCTTTGTATCCATTTATATTTTCACAAGCAAGTAACCGCCATTTTTGAACATCCGAATCGTATAAAATATGCGGGTCTTCATAATCACCAATCATTCCCATCGGGTTTGCCTTCATTACAGAAATACCAAACCTGGGGTCTTTTTTGCTTTCAATAGCTAGTAATTGTTTTTTTTCTTTAGGATTGGCATACGCACTGAACCCGGTAGTTAGCCCTCGCCAGCATTTTTCATTCCGATCGAAAAAGATATGAGATGCAACTTCATTTCGGAGTAATCCATCGTTACGGTCAAATAAAATGATCCCTTCAAAACGAAGGTCAAAAACGGTTGGATTCAGACTGAAAACGCCTTGAATGTGATGAGGCAACGCACGGCCACGGATAGTCATTGTATACCACAATCGTCCTTGATCAATCAAAGGGTCTCCATCTTCATAAGTAATGGCCCTAATATCGGCTAGACCCATTCCTGAACTTAACGCTGATTCAATTTTGTCGATTGCCAATACCCCTTTCTTTATCGAAAAATAGAAATTTGACTGGAAAGAGCTTATATACTGCTTTTTCCGCAAATCAATAAAGGAAGCGAAATCCGACTGTGCAATTGGTTCCGGTAAACCACCGTTTTGTACGAACAGTGTATACCCACTTCCAAGCATTTGAAGAATGATTCTTCTCTCTATATTGTACAAACCACTCCCTTTGTTGAAAACAGACTCGTTCACAACTGTTTTTGATTCCCTGACGTACTTTTGATTAACATCAAGTATCTCGTTTCCGTTATAACTAATGGTAATAAAAAACTGTTCTGTTTTTTCAGGGTTAGAAAACTCAAATCCAACTTCGCCTTGACCGCTTAATAAGTCTATATCAATAATATAAACAGCAAACGGATTAAAACCGCCAAACCATATCGAAGCTTGCGATTCTTTGTCGGATTTAATAAATAATTGATTGTTTTTTACCTGAATATCCGGATAAATCCCCGAATATAAAGTAGTTGGATGCATTGTAGACATCCCGATTATTTCCACTGGATTTAAACTGGCCAAAGGAATTTTCTGATTTTCATCGAAGATAAACCTTCGAACTCCCTGACGTACAAAATTAATTTTATCGGGTGACAAGCTTGTTTGAGCGTTTGCTCTTCCAACTAATAAAAAAACAAGAAAAGGCAATATCCGTATATATAATCCAATTATTGATTTCATTTTCTCGTTACTTATTAATTTATAGTCCTTTTACTTGACCACATATGGTTACGATTACAGTACAGTCAGTAAGTTATAATAGGTCAACTTACATTAAAAGTTTATCAATCAACATTTCAAAAATGTCGATGTATTATTTTAAAATGCAATTTTAGTTAATTATATTCAATTATTCTACAAAAAAGAAATAAATCTCGAAAAGGGTAACTTGGATATCGTTGCAATTTATATATTCTGTCTATTTGGCAATTTATTAATTAAATTATTTACTATCTTTGTATGTATTAAAAAATAAAGCCTCTGTTATGGAAACATCAGATACTTTCAAAATCGAAATCTGCGCGAACTCAGTCAACAGCTGCATTGAAGCTCAAAAAGGGGGCGCTTATCGTGTCGAACTTTGCGCTGGAATCCCCGAAGGTGGCACAACACCTTCGTATGGAGATATTTCTCTGGCAAGAGAATTGTTGCATATTAAATTGAATGTGATAATCAGACCAAGAGGTGGTGATTTTCTTTACTCTGATCTTGAACATAGCATTATACTGAAGGACATTGAGATGGCTCGAAAAATCGGGGCTGATGGCATTGTGATAGGATGTCTTACCTCTGATGGCGATGTTGATATGCAACGAAACAAAGAGTTGATCGATAATGCCGGTGATATGAGTGTTACATTTCATAGAGCTTTTGATAAGTGCAGAAATCCATTCGAAAACCTGGAAAGAATAATTTCTTTGGGATGTGATCGAATTCTCACATCGGGACAACAACCAAAAGCTGAACAAGGACTTCCACTTTTAAAAGATTTGATTGAAATAGCTGCTGGTAGAATCATAATCATGCCGGGAAGTGGTGTGAATGAAGATAATATTGCACACATTGCCGCAGAAACGGGAGCAAAAGAATTCCATATGTCTGCACGAATCGCTTTGCAAAGTGAAATGAAATATAGAAATCCTGCAGTCTCAATGGGGGGAACAAATATAACTATCAATGAATATGAACAACTCGTGACTAGCGCGGAACGGGTGAAAAAGTCTTTAATTCATTTACAATCTAAAGCTTAAAACTGATTTACTAAATTAATATACAAAAAAGAATGAAAAAAATTGGCCAATTTATGATGACTTTAGCTGCAGCAGGACTACTTTTTTCTTGCAATGGCTCTGGAACTAAAGAAGCAATAGTGGCAAATTACCAGATTGTCCCGCTTCCTCAGGAAGTTGCAACAACAGAAGGTAGCCCTTTTGGTTTGTCTTCTTCAACAAAAATTGTTTACCCTGAGGGTAACGATAAAATGCAGCAAAATGCTGAATTCCTTACGGAATTTCTGCAAAATGCTACAGGAACGAAAACGACAACAACTACAACTGCCACAGATGAAAATGTAATTATTCTGGAACTCGGTCTTGAAAATGAAAATCCGGAAGCTTACAGACTTACTGTTGACGATAAAACAATTCACATTACTGGTTCAAGCGAAGCTGGCGTATTTTATGGAATACAAACTTTGCGTAAAGCAACTCCAATAGGGAAAAAAATAAATGTGTCTTATCCACCGGTTACAATAAACGATCAACCTCGATTTGGTTATAGAGGAATGCATTTGGATGTTGCACGACACTTTCAATCTGCCGAATTTGTTAAGAAATATATTGATATGCTTGCATTACATAATATCAATACTTTTCACTGGCATTTGACAGATGATCAGGGCTGGCGCATTGAAATAAAGAAATATCCTAAACTTACGGAGATTGGCTCAAAACGAAATGAAACTGTAATAGGTAGAAATACAGACAAATACGACGGAACTCCTCATGGTGGATTCTACACTCAAGAAGAAATAAAAGATATTGTTGCATATGCTCAGGAACGATTTATAACTGTTGTTCCTGAAGTGGATCTGCCGGGACATATGTTGGCTGCATTAGCTGCATATCCCGAATTGGGCTGTACCGGTGGACCGTACGAAGTGGCAAAAACATGGGGCATTTTTGATGATGTGCTATGCGCAGGTAAAGAAGAGACCTTCACTTTTCTTGAAGGTGTTTTAACAGAAGTAATTGATCTGTTTCCTTCTAAACTGATCCATATTGGTGGAGACGAAAGCCCTAAAACTCGTTGGGAAGTATGTCCTGATTGCCAAAAACGCATAAAGGATCTTGGATTAAAAGATGGTGAACATAAAAAAGAATTCTATCTGCAAAGCTATGTTACTGAACGCATTGAAAAGTTCCTTAATGATAAAGGAAGAAGCATCATCGGATGGGATGAAATTCTGGAAGGTGAACTGGCTCCAAATGCTACAGTAATGTCTTGGCGCGGAATGGGCGGTGGCATCAAAGCTGCTCAAATGGGTCACGACGTAATTATGACACCTACCAACTTTTGCTATTTCGATTATTATCAGACCAATATTACAGAAAATGAGCCATTGGCTATTGGCGGATATTTACCTATTGAATCTGTTTATAATTTTGAGCCGGCTCCGGACGAACTGACAGATGAACAAAAATCACATATATTAGGACCACAAGCTAATTTATGGACTGAATACATTAAAACTCAGGAGCATGTAGAATATATGGTAATGCCGCGAATTGCCGCGCTAAGTGAAGTACAATGGTCAAATCCGGAAAAGAAAGATTACAATGATTTCCTTTCAAGATTGCCTGGATTGATCAAAATATATGATCAAATGGGATACAATTATGCGAAACATGTGTTTAATGTTCAGGTTTCTCTTACTCCTAACAACGACACAAACGCTCTTGATGTTGAAATGACTACAATTGATAATGCATCAATTTATTATACACTGGACGGTACAGAACCAACGGAAAAGTCAATCAAATATGAAGGTAAATTCAATATCAAAGAGAATGCAACGCTTACTGCGGCTGCATTCCGTGATGGAAAACCGAGTCCTCTGTTTACAGAATCTGTAACCGTAAGCAAATCAACGTTTAAACCGATCTCTTTATTATCAAAACCAGATGACAACTACACATATACTGGTGCAAGTTTACTTTCTGACGGATTGAAAGGGAAAGAAGCTAATTATCGCACTGGTCGCTGGATTGGCTTCAGCGGAAAAGATTTGGTGGCTGTCCTGGATCTATTGGAACCTACAGAAATTTCGTATGTGCAACTGCAGACTTGCGTGAACACGGGCGATTGGGTTTTTGATGCTTCACAAATTGTTGTGGAAGCTTCTGATGATAATGTAACATTCAAACCTGCGGGAAAACTGGATGTAGTTGATGCTCATCAAGATCATTGGTATGAAATCTCTGGACATACAGTTAATTTGGAACCGATGACTGCTAGATATTTTAAAATTACAGTGAAACCAACTGTAATGCCGGAATGGCATCCGGGCAAGGGAAATCCTGCTTATGTTTTTGTAGACGAAATAGCTTTGAACTAAAGCTTTAGAATATTATACACACTTTTTGAGTGAGAATGGGAGTGGAAACATTTATTGTTTTCACTCCCATTGATTTTATTCTACTAAACTGTATAATGCTTTAATCTCTTCTGCCCACACTTGCTCGTCGGGAGTTTCAAGAATAAGTGGAATATTGTCCATCCGAGGATCATTCATGATAAACCTGAACAAATCCATACCCATCACGCCTTTACCAAGACTGTCATGACGGTCGACATGCGTTGCTAGTTCTTTCTTGGAATCGTTGATATGCATTCCTCTTAGATACTTGAATCCAACAATTCTATCAAAATCAGAAAAGGTTTTATCATATCCTGCACGGGTGCGGATTTCATAACCGGCAGCTAATGTATGGGCCGTATCCAGACAAATTCCAACCCTACTTTTATCCTCAACTTTATCAATGATATGTGCCAATTGCTCAAAAGTATGACCTACATTGCTACCCTGTCCCGCGGTATTTTCAATAACTGCAGTAACTCCGGATGTCTTTTCGAGAGTGATATTTATTGATTCCGAAATTCTATCCAAACAAACATCAACAGGAATAGCTTTTAAATGGCTTCCCGGATGAAAATTCAATCGATTCAAACCTAATTGCTCGCATCGCTGCATCTCATCTAAAAAAGCTGCTCTGGATTTGTTGATTCCTTCTTCTTCAGGATGCCCTAGGTTGATCAAATAACTGTCGTGAGGCAAAATATAATCAACATTGTATCCAAGTTCCTGACAACGCGATTTAAAAAGTTCTATATTCTTTTCGGAATAAGGATTTGCAAACCACTGACGTTGGTTCTTTGTAAACAAAGCAAAAGCTTTCGCCCCTATTGCATGGGCATTTTCGGGAGCATTTTCTACTCCACCCCCTGCACTTACATGTGCTCCTACATATTTCATAATTCTATTTTTTTTACTTTCATATAAACAAAGATAGTCAGCTTTTTGTTATAATAATTACTAAACAATTTTTCAATTTCTACTCTAAAACCTCTAACCAATAAAAAGATGGATTTATCAGAATTACTAAACAGTCCTATTGGACAATCAATCGTGAAGAGTACTTCAGGCAAGTTGGGTATGGATGAAAATCAGTTTACTCAAGCCGTAAAGATGGCATTACCTACTATTTTGGCTGGTTTGAACAAAAATGCTCAGTCTCCCGAAGGTGCACAAAGTTTAAATAATGCACTGGAAGATTCACGACACGATGGTAGTTTACTCGACAATTTGACAAGTATGCTTCAAAACAATTCCGATGATATTACGGCAGATGGCAATGGAATTTTAGGACACATTTTCGGAGATAGAAAATCGGTAATAGAACAGGGGATTTCAAGGAAAACAGGTGCTTCGACTGGACAAATCGGTTCACTGCTTTCAATGCTGGCCCCAATCGTCATGGCTTATCTGGGAAAAAAGAAACAACAGACCAACACCGGTGCCGGTGGATTGAGTGACATGCTGGGCAGTATTCTTGGCGGAGGTCAGCAACAAACGCAACAGCAAAGCGGCGGAGGATTTATGGATATGATCACTGGTGCATTGGACAAAGATGGTGATGGAAATATGCTGGATGACTTGATGGGAATGCTTGGAAACAGAAAATAATTAACTTATTTTACTTTTCCGCTTAAACCAATATTAAAAATTCAAGTCTATCCAATTAAATAAACCAAATAAGTAATAACTAATGAAACAAAGACAATTAAATGTGCTGATAATAGCTGCTATTGCGGCAATGGCTTTTGCAGTTTCTTCCTGTACAGATGACTCTCCAACTTTTAATGAGACTCAATGGGAAATAGTAAATATATCTGTACCTTCAGGTGATTGGGAATGGGACAATGTTAACGGATTTTATTCTGCCACATACAATTTACCGGAAATGAGCGATTTTATCTTCACGGATGGTGCTGCACTGGGATACTATTACTTTAATAATAAATCAAAAACTGCATTGCCTTATGTGAAATCATATTTCGATGGAACAAATTATTATACTGAGACTTACAGTTGCGATTTTCAAGTTGGCAATCCTTCTACGGTAACTTTCTATTTGGAAATGTCCGACTTACAAAGTTATGATGTTCCGCCTTCTGCAAGTTTTCAAGTAGTTTTGATTTGGTAATTTCTTTCAAATAAATATATCAAAAAACCAGTAACAAAAAGTTACTGGTTTTTTGTGCTTATAAACAATGGTAATGCTTCTGCAACAATAAAACTGCTGCCACCAATGAAAATCATATCATTTTCACTGGCATTGTCTTTAGCTGATTCAACAGCTGATTCAACAGTAGCATATCTATTCCCGTGTAAATCGTAACTTAATGCTTGATCAGCAAGAATATTCTCATCCAAAGCGCGCTCAATGGACGCTTTGGTGAAATAATAGATTGCATCTTTTGGTAATAAAGCAAGAACGGCATTAATATCTTTATCGTTGACCATCCCAAAAACAATGTGCAGCTTTTCGTAACTTTCCGATTTCAATTGTTCGGCTATGTAACGGATTCCATGGGCATTGTGACCGGTGTCACAAATAATCCTGGGATTTTCCGCCAACTCCTGCCAGCGACCCATCAATCCGGTCAATTCAACAACATGGGCAAAACCATTGTACACTGCATCTTCGGGTATATAATATCCTAATTTTCGCAATTCTTCAATAGCAGTAAGCACCGTTTAGCATTTTTCTCCTGAGCTAGCCCTCCCAACTCATCTTTCAAAATCGGGAAATCGGACTTACTAAAGATCCAGCCCTTTTCTGTCTTCTGAGATACTAAATCATACATGGCTTCTTCAGCAAATATAATTGGGGCTTTCTCTTTTTGGGCCTTTATATAAAATACTTGGGCGACTTCAACATCGCCTGTTTCACCAATCACTACAGGTGTGTTTGGCTTTATGATTCCTGCTTTTTCGCTGGCAATTTTCTTCAGTGTGTCTCCAAGATATTGAGTATGCTCAAGTCCGATATTGGTGATGACACTTAATTTGGAAGAAATAATATTTGTACTGTCTAAACGACCACCAAGTCCTACCTCAACGACTGCAATATCGATATGTTGCTCTGCAAAATAAAGAAAAGCCATTTCCATTGTCAATTCAAAGAAAGAAGGCATGATAGGTTCAAACGCAGTGCGATGCTTCTCTACAAAATCAACCACGAATTGTTTATCTATCATCTTGCCGTTCACACGAATTCGTTCACGGAAATCGACAAGATGCGGCGAAGTATAGAGTCCTGTTTTGTAGCCCGATTCCTGCAGTATCGCTGCTAGCAAATGCGAAGTAGAACCTTTGCCGTTTGTACCACCGACATGAATTGTATCATATTGCTGATGCGGATGTTGAAAATATTCGTCTAAGGCAAGACTATTTTCCAATCCCTCTTTATATGCCTTATGACCTATTTTCTGGTATTCCGGCATTTGACTATATAAATACTCTAGCGTTTCCTCGTAATTCATACATCAATGTTTTTAAAAGTCATAAAGATAGAAACGTTTTTATTGTTTCTATCTTCATTCAAAATCCTGTAAAAAGAAAAGACGTTAATTTTTCAAAGGCAATACTGAATATTGTTTTGAATAGCGTAACTGTTGGTCAACATAGTTTTCGTCATAAGAAATTGTTACATTCGTAACTTTTCCCTTCTCATCTGTAACCAAAGTATAAACAGGATTCACAAATCCTTTGTAAGGTGCTAAATTCAATTTTTCATATCGCGCAAGTACTTCTTTATGCAGATCCTGATTTACCTTTACAGCATAGTTCTCAATAAGATTGCGTGCTGCTTCTTCATCACCGGTCGATTTTATACGTTGTACTTCTGCCAACAGTTGACCAAAAAGATTACGCAATTTTCCGTAATCATTAATCACAACGAATGTTTTACCGTCGCGTTGTTTCAATTCAACCACATTTTCAGATTTTCCTTTTTCCATAACCCATGCAGAAATGAGTGCACGATTACGCATATGTGCCTGTTCAATATCTTTTCCAGGTTGAATACGAGTAAGTTGAGTCATCAATCCATTCATCAGGTAAGTATAATACTGTGCTTTATAAGCAGTACTATCCGGCACAAGGCCTAACTCTACCATTTTAGGATCGGCAAGATAATAAAGACCAAATAAATCCGCACGTGTTTCTTCTATAGGTGATCCATAGGCTTTAAGTGCATCATCGCTTACACCTGGCAGCATTTTACCTGAACCGTGACCCAAACATTCGTGTAAATCGGTATGAAGATTATCTGTAATCGATCCGTATTTTTTTGCCATAGCTCTTTCCTCATCGCTCCACATAAATTCTTCTTTAAAACCATTTCCTTCGGCTGCTTTATCATATGCATCTGTGATATTCTCAATCGTAACCGACTTAGAACCATAATCTCTGCGAATCCAATTGGCATTGGGTAAATTTATACCGATGGGAGTAGCTGGGTAACAATCACCTCCCAAAGTGGCAGCAGTAATAACTTTAGCTGATACACCTTTAACTGTCTCTTTTTTATATTGCTTGTCTACCGGCGAATTGTCCTCAAACCATTGTGCATTACTGCTGATGATTTCAGTACGTTTGGTTGCTTCTTCGTTCTTGAAATTAACCATTGATTCCCATGTAGCTTTCATTCCAAGGGGATCGGTATAATTTTCAATAAAACCATTGATAAAATCAACTTTTGATTCGGTGTCTTGTACCCACAACACAGAATAATCGTCGAACTTATTCAAGTCTCCGGTTTTATAATATTCAATCAATGTGTTAATTACTTGTTTTTGCTTATCATTATCGGCAACAACAGCTGCTTTTTCTAACCAACCAATAATTCGTGCAATGGCTTTATCATACATTCCGCCCAATTTATAAACCTGCTCGGTCACAACGCCATCTTTCTTAACTACTTTACTGTTTAATCCATAAGATACAGGTGTTTCATCTTTAGGATCTTTCATCGCATTGTAGTATTCTTCTACTTCTTTTTGAGTAACTCCTTCGTAAAAATTTACGGCTGATGATGTCACTAAATCTACACCGGCTGACTGATTAATACGTTTAGGCATAATCTTAGGATCAAACATTACCGGAACAACCTCATTCAAGGTTTCATCAGCAGCCATTCCTTCTCTGAAAGGCATGCGACCTGGGTCTACTGATTTAACAATCTTCCTAAAATATTCTTCAGTGAATTTGGGCATTATTTTATCCTCAGAATAATGATGATGAATACCACTTGCCATCCAAATCTGTTTCAGATAGGTCTCGAAGTTTTTCCAGTCATCTGTCGATTTGTCGCCCATATAGTTTTCATAAACACCTTCGCACACACGACGAATAGTCAGATTATATCTGTTATGTTGATCCCAAAGGATATCTCTGCCTTCCAATGCAGCCTGAGAAAGATAATATATAAGTTCTTTCTGTTGGAGCGGCAGACTATTGAAACCGGGAACCGGATATCTCAGAATTTCAATATCGGCAAATTTATCCACAGAATATTCAAAAGTGGAATCGATACCATCATCTGCAGCTGACTGCTGCGATTTGTCTGCTTTATTGCCATTACAAGCTGCAAGCAGAATTACTGTTGTAAGCATAAATAATACTTTTTTCATGTTCTAATAAAATATATGTTTTGTTACAAATATACTAATATTAATCCTCTTCGGGATTAACAATCAGTCGTATAACCTCAATTTTTCGTGCGGTGACTTTCAGAATCTTGAAAGTGAATTTACCAATTATAATAGTCTCATAGGTTTTTGGAAAACGCTGCATGTAGTAAAGCAGATATCCGGCAATAGTAGAATACTCATCATTTTCCGGGAAACTTAACCCATATTGATCATTCAACTGACCAATCTCTACTCTACCCGAAAGCACATATTCGTTATCACTTTCTTTCTTTATGAAAGGAGCATTCACATCATATTCATCCTCAATTTCGCCAAAGATCTCTTCCACCAAGTCCTCCATTGTCACAATCCCCGAAGTACCTCCAAACTCATCAACCACAACCGCAATACTTTTTCGTTGAAGCATTAGTTCGCTCATCAGTTTGTTTGCCTGCATGCTCTCAGGTACAAATGAAATAGAAGCTATTCGTTTTGTCCAATCTGAAGGTTCATTGAACATTTCCCAAATATGGATGTAACCAATAATATTATCAATATTATCCTCATATACAAGGATTTTAGACAGACCGGTTTCGATAAAGACCGATTTCAGAGTTTCAACATCTGTATCAGTGCTCACAGCAACAATATCTGTTCTGGGCACCATACAATCCCTTATTTTGAGAGAAGAAAAGTCCAGTGCATTCCTGAAAATCTTAACTTCAGAATCCACATCTTCCTCACCCGGTAACTCCTCTATACCCTGTTTCAAGTATGAATCGAGATCAACACGACTCAACGACTGCATTTTAGAATCTACCGTGCGGACACCAAATACAGCAAGGGCACCTCTGGAAACAGAGACAAGAACTTTAGCTATTGGATACAAGAGAACATAAAAAATATAAGCCGGCATTACGAGAGACTTTACCGTTTTATTTGGATTTCTCAAGCATAGTAAACGAGGTAAAACCACCGACATAAAGAAAATAACTAAACCACATACCAGTATGACAAGTAGATAATTCAATAATGGATAAGCAATAAGAATAGAAAAACTTACAAAAAGGATCAATGAAATAATATAACCAACATTAAGCGTACCAAGGAATTGCCTTGGATGACTATAAACGGTGTTTAACATATAGTTGACAGGACCTTTCGACTTTTTATCCAATGCATATCGCAATTTATCAGAAGACACAAAAGCAACCTCCATTGCCGAAAAGAAAGCAAGTAACACTAAAAAAGCAGTCCACCACCCTATTTCAGTTGATACAGACATTATTATTTTGTTGAAACGGTTAGCGAAGAATCCGGTTGAGCAGTCCCCTCAGAAAAAGGCACCTTTCCCTCAAACGGGTGAAATATTTTATATTCAGTCAATGCTTGATTTGTTTCGAAACCATACCCTTTTGTTTCTGTCAAACCCTTTTTTACTTCAATATATTTATCCGAATAAAATCTCCCTTCATTCTGATTCCAATAAAGTTCAGGTGTTCGGAATTCGTCTCCCAGTCGGTTTTGAATATACACGTTCCCCTTTAAAAGCCATAACTTTTTAGTTGTGAAATTCCATGCAGTATCCGCTTTAACCGTGGCTTCAATAGCAAAAGACGAATCGAACTGTTCAAGATAAATACCATCTGGATAAAGCCAATACGGTTCAGCAACCTTGTCAAAAATCTTCCAATTTTTGGCAATTAGCTTATATTTCGTTATTCCCGAATCAGAAATCAATGTCACCGAGCTGTCAGTATTCATTGACGGAACTGTTTCCGGATTATAAACCAAATTAATCATCTTCTTTTCCTCTTTTTTACATGAGACTAAACTCAACATAAAAGAAACCACAAGGGTTAGGAAAAGAAAATTAACAACAATATGTACAAATCTATTTGATTTCAAATAAAATATTGAGCTTAATCGAACTGACGTTTAAAGAACCAAAATTCATTAATATTAGCATTGAGAGAGATTGTAAACATTTGTTGCTTAATCATCAAAGGATCATTAGGCTCCAATAGTTTATATCCAAAATTCAGATTAAGTGTGGATATTCGTCTGGAAACCATATCAAGAAAAGGTACCCCGACACCAAAAGTCACACCATATTCATTAAAACCTTCTGTTTTAATTGATTGCTCGTTTGCAGAATCAAAAATTGAAACGTTTGTATAAGAATTAGAATAAGATAAACCCGCTCTGAAACGAACCCTGTCAAAGAAATTATTGCTGTAAGGATCATTCACATACTCACCACCGGCATTAACACGTAAACGGTTGTTGAAACGATTATTATCATCCAAACCATCCAGTAATGATGGATATTTAACACCTTCCCATAATTGATAAGAAGCATCCAATCCTAGCAGCAAATTAGTTTTTGTATAAGTAAAACCCGCTCCAAAAGAATGAGGCAAATGAAATTCCTGTCCACTCAAGGTATCAGAAGAAATCAATTGTTCAATTCCACCGCTGGAATTAATGTTTGCATCAAGATTTAAAATATCTGCTTTAGTGTTTATGGCAGGAGTATAAACTACTCCCAACGTAATCGATTCTGTTTTTTTAATCGGAATCGTATATTGTAAACCAATATCATATTTTAAATCGCGAATTCTATAAGAAGTAGTCTGGTTTCTCGAAAGCATTGAAGCTTCAGAATAACTCGATAATAAGCGGTTATAATTAAAATTGCCAAAAAGATAAGAAACATTTACCCCTGCCGAGAAGTTTTTAAATGGTTCTACAGCCAAACCACCGTATATCTGACTCAATCCTCCTGTTCCTGAAAAAGTTTCAGTATAAGACAAGTCGGGCAAGGTCTTCAATTGTCCAAACTTATAACCTGTTTTTGAATATGGAATCAAACCAAGACTGGCTCCTATTTTACCACCAATGGGAAATTGCATTGCAATATAATCTAAATTGCCATTTACATAACGCTGCTTATTGGCATTATCACTAAAATTGGCGACCGATACGGATGTACCCATGTCAAAAACCATTGTCATTGTATCAATAACTGAATAAGAAGCAGGGTTACCGGGATTGACTTGTTGACTGCGACGCAATCCAAAACTGATTCCACCCATTCCTTCTGATGCACCAATAGCCTGGTCCGATAAAATGCCATAACCGTATCTACCGTATGGCGAATTTGTGCCTACATTTGTGTTCTGCGCATATCCGGCAGCAGTAATAGTAAGCAGTATCAACAATGAAAAGAAAGACTTCTTTTGTATATTCATTTTGTTTTTATTATGATCAACACAATCCAAATTGGTTTGTTCTAAAAAATTCAACTGCAAAGATGACACATTTTTGCATCAAAAACATCAAGTTTCAGTGTGAAAATTTAATAAATTCCATTATTTATATGAATTGAATGAAATAACTTCTTCAAATGGCTTACGTATTTTATTGCGTAATGATTGTGTACTATATCCAAGTGTAATAACCAATCTTGCCCTTTTTGAACGAGGAATATTCAACAATCCCTTAATTTTCTTTTCATTGAACCATCCCATTATGCATGTATCTAAACCCTCTGCACGAGCTGCAAGTACCAAATGGGCCGTTGCAATTCCAAGGTCCATCTCTGCATAATCATGCTTCTTAATCAGCGACCCTACTTTCGATTCAAGATTCACTGATTCCTGAACTACAACAATAAGGACAGGTGCTTGCTTAGTGAAATGGTTCATACCAAGCATTCGCAAAGTGGTTGCGTCGGCAATTTTATTCTTTAATTCTGGTTCAGTGACTACTATAAAATGCCAGGGTTGCGCATTACTTGCCGATGGCGATAAATGGGCACATTCAAGTATACGGTTCAGTTTTTCAGAATCAACCGGCTTATTTACATCATAAGCTCTCGTACTTTGACGCGACTTGACTAGTTCTAGAAAATTCATATCAATTCAATTTGTCAAGTAATGCCAAACGACTGATATATTTGCCAATTATATCAAATTCAATATTCACAAGAGAACCAACTTCTATTTGATGAAAATTGGTGAAGTCATGTGTATAAGGTATAATTGCTACTTTGAACGAATTTTCTGTTGGTTCAACAACGGTGAGACTTACACCATTCACTGTAACCGAACCTTTATCGACTGTGAAATAACCTCGTTTGGCTTTTTCATAATCGAAGACATATTCGAACGTATAGTACCAACTGCCGTCTGCTTCCTGAACATCGGTGCATACAGCGGTCTGATCTACATGACCCTGCACAATATGGCCATCCAACCTGCCATTCATCATCATACTACGCTCAAGATTAACCTTAGAACCTATTTCTAAATGTCCAAGGTTTGACCGATCCAAAGTTTCCTGTATCGCTGTAACAGTATAGGTGTCATCCTTAATAGAAACTACTGTGAGGCAAACTCCATTATGAGAAACACTCTGATCAATCTTCAATTCGTTTGTGAACGAACAGGTAAGCGTGATATTCAAGTTACCTTGATCTTTTTCCAACGCTACAACAGTTGCAGCTTCTTCTACTATTCCTGAAAACATAGTTATCTCCTTATCTTTCATTACCCCCAAATTGAGGAAAGTTATTAATTATTACCAAATAGAAACTCGCTCTTCTTTCGGAAGATACATCGAATCTGTTGATTGTACATTAAAAGCTTCATACCATGCATCAATATGTGGCAAAGCTCCATTTACACGCCATCTGCCAAGTGAGTGCGGATCGATTTTGGTAAGACGTTTGATTTCTTCATCACGAACATTACCTGCCCATAAATTGGCATAACTCAAGAAGAAACGCTGTGCTGGTGTATAACCATCTTTCTTCTCTGTCGATTTAGCCTGATCTGCTTTCATAAAAGCATTATAGGCTACCTGAAGACCTCCGTGATCAGCTATATTTTCTCCTAAAGTGAATGTTCCGTTTGCATTAATTGAATCGATAACTACAATATTATCAAAATAATCAACCATTACTTTGGCACGATCATCAAAACGGGTGGCATCTTCTTTCGTCCACCAATCAGTAAGATTACCGTCTTTATCGTATTTACGACCTTGATCGTCAAAGCCATGTGTCATCTCATGACCAATAACAACTCCTATCCCACCATAATTAATTGCATCATCACCATTCATATAAAAGAATGGAGACTGTAAAATACCGGCAGGGAAACAGATTTCGTTTGTTGAAGGATTATAATAAGCGTTTACTGTCTGAGGTGTCATATACCATTTGGTATTATCTACTGGTTTTCCAAGATCTTTCATCATATCGGCAAAAGCAAATTCTTGAGCACGAACCATATTTGCATAATATGAATCATCATTTATTTCAAGTGACGAATAATCTTTCCATTTATCTGGATAACCTACCTTTACAATGAAAGAACTCAGCTTCTCCTGTGCTTTAGCTTTTGTTTCATCACTCATCCATTCCAAATTGTTGATACGTTCGCTCAACGAAAGTTTCAGATTATCAACTAATTTAATCATACGGTCTTTAGCTTCTGCGGAGAAATATTTTTCTACATATAACTGTCCTACTGCTTCGCCTAATGCCCCATTTACACCGTCAACAGTTCTGCGCCAGCGGGGTAGTAATTCTTTTCTGCCGCTCATGGCTTTACCGTAAAAATCGAAATTGGCGTTTACAAAATCATCACTCAAGAAATTAGCGGCACCATCAATTACTTTCCAACTAAGATAGTCTTGAAGATTACTTACTGATTCCTTATCAAAAATAGCAACGGCATTTTTCAAAGGTGAAACCTGGGCTACGTTTATACTATCCAAATCCTTGGCTCCCAGTTGATCTAGAAAATAAACCCATTCAAAAGGAGCTACCTCTTTGTCAAGATCGGCAACGGCCATTTTATGATAATTCAATTCAGGCTTACGTAGCATTTCTTTCGTAATATTGCCCGCAGCTAAAGCAGATTCAATACGCAATACATTTACTGCAGCTTCTTTTGCATCAGCTTCAGTATAACCTGCATTTTTAAACTGAGTTTCTATTAATTGTACATACTTGTCACGAAGTTCACTGGTCTGATCTTCGAGATAATAATCACGATCACCCATTCCAATACCACCTTGCATAAAATGGGCTATATTCATTGACGCATCTTTATCGTCAGCAGTTACATAAAAATTAAAGAATGGAGAGGGAGCAGATTTACTTACCTCAGCCATTAAACCAATAAGCTGTTTTTTATCTTTTGTGGAAGAAATTTTCTGTAATTTCGACTGAATAGGAGCCGCACCATCAGCATTCAGTTTCACGCTGTCCATACCCGACTGGTATAAATCACCAATCTTTTGAGCGTTTGTTCCTGCTTTGTGTTCTGTTTTACCTAAACCTTCAATCAGATCCTGAATCTGTTTTTGATTTTCTTCTCTCAGTTTATCAAAAGAACCGTAACGAGCATATTCATCCGGTATTGGATTGAGTTTTTGCCAACCTCCGGTAGCAAATTGATAAAAATCCTTACCCGGATTTACGGTCGAATCTAAATTTGTTACGTTTATATTGTCCTGCAAATTGTTTTGTTTTTTCTGCTCATTTTGCGAGCAACCATTTATTGTCATTATTCCAATTAAAGTAGCTATAAATAAAAGTTTTTTCATAATAAATATATTCTGTCTAAAGTGCAAAAATACAAAATAAATCAGTACTTAAAAGAGATTGCACCCTACTTTTTAAATAGTATTAGTCTTTTACGTAATGAT
>JBAYZS010000049.1:0-16970 GCA_041672395.1 Dysgonamonadaceae bacterium
ATCAAGTAAATTCTTCAATCCTGTTTCACATTACTTAACAATGCATTACTGACACATCACAAAAAAAACGCCGAAGAATTATCTCCGGCGCTTTATTATATACAATTTAAATCTATTAATCTTACAAATTTGGATTAATTGAACTCCATTGATCAATTGGAGGAACAACGCCTAAATCTATAACTTGTGTGCGAAGTGCTTTCAAATGCTCATAACTTTCGTTCAATGATGCAATTTCTTCTGCTGTACCTTTAACTGGTGCATAATGAACTCCGTCTTTATCAATGGTTGTTTCCATTCCCATCATGATGTGATCATAACCTTCTGTGCTAACATAGCAACCTGCAGGCCAACGGAAAGATTCGCCACCCATTGCTGCACGAATCATTTCTACTGACACGTAAGCAGGACTTTGGAATGATGAACGTCCACGCAATTTGATAATATTAGAACCTCCTTTAATAACACGCTCTTTCAATGCAACCCATTCTTCGTTAGTCAATTTATCGGTGCCAATAAGGTCGGTAAGTGGTGTGCCTTTAACTTTTGCTGTTGATGCAAAAACTGCCATTTGCTCACCGTGACCACCATAAGTACGTGTGTTAGTAACTTCACTTTGTTTTACACCAAAATGTTTTGCTAACTCACTCTGCAAACGTGTGCTGTCCAAACCGGCAAGAGTGGTTACCTGACTTGGCTTTAATCCTGAATAAATCAATGCTACCAAACCGGTGATATCTGCTGGATTGAAGATAACTGTCAAGTGCTTTAAATCAGGACAATAGGTTTTAATATTTCTACCTAATTGCTCTGCAATTTCTGAATTTCCTTTCAACAAATCTTCACGAGTCATACCGTCTTTTCTAGGAGCACCTCCTGAAGAGATCATAAACTTTGAATCTGTAAATGCTTCTTTTACATCTGTAGTGAATGTAAGATTTAAACCTTCTAAGCCACAGTGAAATATTTCCTCAGCAACACCCTCTAATCCTGGTGCATAAACATCATACAAACAGATGTTGGGAGTTAAACGCATCATGGCAGCAGTCTGAGCCATGTTTGAACCAATCATACCGGCAGCGCCAACGATTGTTAATTTGTCATTAGTTAAGAAGTCCATAATGAATAATATTTAGTAAATTTATATTGGTCTTTTCAGAGTCCAAATTTACAAAAACTTCTTCACTTTAACATGGTCCTTACTAAAATAAAAAGGAAAATTGTAACCATAACCACCCATAAAAAGTAAAAGAATTGCTTAATTTTTGTGAATATCAAACAATTCTTAATCAATTATGAATATTTGCACTTCTATTTTAAAATTAATTACTATTTTTGTATATTATAGAAAAATATAAATGATATGTTATTATTGGCATTATCAAGAATCAACATTTCAGATATAACATGAGTACTTATATTTAAACTAGAATCATGACTAAAAACTTTTTTCGATCAAGCGATAACAATCCGAAGAATATTCAAATCCGGAAAAGTATTATCAATCACTTTGTTACAGAAGGAAATGATACAATTGCGGAATTAGCAAAACTCCTTGACTTAAGTGTTCCTACAGTCACAAAATTCATTTCTGAACTTACAGAAGATGGCTATTTGATGGAATATGGCAAAATACAGACAAATGGAGGTAGGCATCCTTTACTATATGGATTAAACCCATCATCTGTGTATTTTGTTGGGGCCGACATGACACGCCATCACCTAAGCATTGCGCTGATGAACTTTAGGGGCGACATAGTGAACTATCAAATGGGAATTCAATATACTTTTGAGAACACCCCTGAATCATTTGACACGCTTTGCAAACATATTCAGGACTTTATCGACAAAACAGGTAGCTTAAAGGATAAAGTATATAATATAAACCTCAATATTTCGGGACGTGTAAATCCGGAATCCGGATATAGTTATAGTCATTTCTTCTTTAGCGAAGAACCTATCAGCAAAATATTATCAAGAAAACTGAATATAAAAGTTGGTATAGATAACGACACTCGCGCAATGGCCTACGGAGAATTCATGAGCGGCATCGTGGAAAGCCAAAAGAATGTTCTTTTTGTGAATATTAGCTGGGGACTTGGAGTAGGAATCATTATTGATGGAAAATTGTACTACGGCAAATCGGGTTTCTCGGGTGAGTTTGGCCATTTCCCCACTTTTGATAACGAAATTATTTGTCATTGTGGTAAGAAAGGATGCCTCGAAACGGAAGCATCAGGACTTGCAATTCATCGCAAAGTGCTGGAACGCATACAAAATGGTGAATCTTCAATCCTTACTGAACAGGTAAAAGATCTTAGCAAACTTACACTTACTGACATTATTAAAGCAATAAATCTGGAAGATCCGTTGTGTATTGAAATCGTAGAAGAAATAGGCGCAAAACTTGGTCGTTATGTTGCAGGACTCATCAATCTGTTTAATCCGGAGCTGGTCGTTCTGGGCGGACAAGTAGCAGAAGCAGAAGGTTTTATACTGTTGCCTATCAGAAGTGCTGTAAGAAAATATTCCCTAAACTTAGTGAATAAAGATACTCAAATTGTTCTTTCCAAACTTAAAAATAAAGCTGGAATTGTTGGCGCTTGTATGGTTGCAAGAAGCCGACTATTTGATGAATTTGAAGAGGATTAATCAATTGCTCTTTTCTAATTCATTATCCTTATTCCTTCGTATTCAATATTCTTATTCTATCGTGACTGGTGCTTCAAAACAATTTTGAAGACCTAATGGATCTCTTTTATCTATTCTAATTCCATCTCGTTAATGAGATGTGTAGCACCTGCGTATTTGTCAATGATAAACAAAACATAACGGATGTCAACAATTATACTTCGTTGATAATCTGGCAAATATTGTATGTCACCACCCACTCCTTCCCAGTTTCGGTCAAAGTTTATACCAATCAATTCACCTTTATCGTTCATCACAGGACTTCCTGAATTACCGCCTGTTGTGTGAGTTGTTGCTGTAAATGCCACCGGCATCTTGCCATTTGGCAATCCATATTTACCAAAATTTTTTGGTTGATACAGCTCTTTTAATCTTTTCGGAACGATAAATTCCCAATTGGTTGAATCTTCTTTTTCAATAATTCCGTCCATCGTCGACTGATATGAATAAACCACAGCATCTTTTGGCTGATATCCATTTATCACTCCGTAACTTAATCTTAAAGTCAAATTTGCATCTGGAAAATTGGACTTCACTCCATCCATCGCTATAATTCCTTCCAAATAAGTCTGACGATTTTTCGCAAATGGGATATCAAATTGACTCAACTTCATATTTAATAATCTTGACTCATTCATAACTGATTGAGCAAAATTGAACATTGGATCTTCCTTCAATTTCTTAAGTTTCTCAGAATCATTCATAAAAGCTTTCAAATTCTTTTCGCTTCCAAAAATAGATTCTTCAAAAACATACGTCACAAACGCAGAAGACTCACCTTCAAACTCTGAATATATTAAATCAAAATACTTCGGCTGAGAATCGCGTGCTACCTTCTGAATATAGGCTTCAAGCATTTTTGACGAAACTTTTTTATCTACTTCCGGATTATAATCTTCATTAGCAAACGATCGATAGTCCAATTCCAGTTGAGCCATACTTTTTTCTATTTCTACGTTATCTGCTCCATTTTCAAGTGCTGCAATCAACATATTCCTACCAACTTGGGGAACTTGCGCAAACTCAATTCCTCGCAAAACTCCTTCATTGAGCATCCAGTTTCTATATCTCAATGCCGACCTTTCTTTCACTAATCGGTCAATAGTATCAAGTGCTTCCTTATATTTTGGTTGATTATTTCTTTGAGACCATTCCAGCAATCGGTTCTGTTGATCCAGTTTTAAATGTTCAAAATCACGCAAACCAATTGCCCAGTTTGTACCTATTGCATTTTTATATGAATTAGTTGAACTCGAATACTTTGAGGCATATTGTATTTTAATATTCGGATCTTTCAACATTTCATCCAACATTGCTTCCTGACGAATCTCTCGCATATCTATACGGACAGCATTATCAATATCCCTACGCTCTGTCACTTCCCATGATGTATAATATTTATGAGTCGTTCCTGGAAAGCCCAAAATCATTGCAAAATCGTTTGCCTTAACGCCTTTTGTGGATATTTTCAACCACTTTTTTGGTTTCAAAGGTACATTGGATGGTGAATAAGTAGCCGGATTGCCATTTTTATCTGCATAGATTCGGAATACAGAGAAATCTCCTGTATGTCTTGGCCACATCCAATTATCTGTGTCGGCTCCAAATTTTCCTATAGAACTTGGCGGTGCTCCAACCAACCTTACATCTGAATATACCTTTTTAGTGAACATATAATATTGATTCCCATCGTAAAACGGCTTGATCTCCACTACATTACCGGGATTCTCAGCAAGGAAATCCTCACCAACTTTTTCACGCGCTAATCCATTAAGATAAGAAGGAGACAAGAAAAAGATACCATCCTTATCCCTCGACTTATCTCGATCAAGACAATTCTTAACATAGGAAGTCACGTCTTCTATCTTTTCAATAAAAGTGATTGTCAGCCCTGGATTCGGCAACTCTTGCGACCTATTCATTGCCCAAAAACCATCATCCAAATAATTGTGTTCCAATGAGCTATGACTCTGAATTGCGCCATATCCACAATGATGATTCGTTAAAACAAGTCCTTCTGAAGAAACCATCTCTCCTGTGCAACCGTTACCAAACTGTACAACTGCATCTTTAAGTGAATTCCCATCAGGATTATAGATATCATAGTCCTTTAGCTTCAATCCTAACTTTTTCATATCTGCGTACTTCTGTTGTTTTAGCAAATTAAGCATCCACATTCCCTCGTCTGCAGAAATACTAAGAACAAAAAGACAGAAAACAATAAACAAAAGACTCTTCTTCATTCTATTATAGTTTAATTTAGATGGATAAAGATAATAAAAAAGTTACAGAAAAGAATTGAAAGTAAGGTTTTCATTGTATATTTGTCAGATATACACTAAAAGATAACACTAAAGATATTATATGAAATTACAGAGAACCACAATACTTATATTAATCTCAATTATACTATTCAATTGCAACGAAAATGATAAATCATCCAAAAACCAATCCTTACAAGAAAATCTATCTGTCATTAAAGAAAAAACAATTGTAGAAAAAGATATAATTCGTCAACTAATGGATTCTGTTTTGTACGATTCACTTTTACTTTATACGGCAAACGGTGATTCGACAGGACGATGGCCGGTAAAAAACCAACCAGTCCCGCTGGAAGGTGCCATTTTACCGTATAACCGGGTGGTTGCATATTATGGAAACCTGTATTCCAAAAAAATGGGAGCATTCGGAGAACACACTCCGAAAGAAATGTGGAGGCGTTTGAATAAGGAGGTTGAGGCGTGGGAAATTGCCGATCCGAAAACACCAGTTGTTCCGGCAATTCACTACATTGCGGTAGTTGCACAAAATGATCCAATGACAGATGGAAAATACCGAATGAGGATGCCAGACCATCAGATTGATTCTGTTCTGAATATAGCAAAAATGGGAGATGCCATTGTTTTTCTGGATATTCAGGTAGGCTTGAGTACTCTCCAAGATGAAGTACCTGTATTAGAGAAATATCTGTCCATGCCACAAGTACATCTAGGTATCGATCCAGAATTCTCAATGAAGGATAAAAGCAAACCCGGCACAAAAATCGGTACATATGATGCAGCAGATATTAATTATTGCACAGAATATTTAGCTGAACTAGTAAAGAAATACAACCTTCCTCCAAAAATACTTGTAGTACATCGCTTTACAAAAGGAATGCTTACAAATTATCAAAACATAAAACTTAAGGCAGAAGTGCAGATCGTAATTGATATGGACGGTTTTGGTCCCCCTTCAATAAAACACAGTACTCAGGAAAGATTTATAAAAACTGAACCTGTTCAGTTCACAGGATTTAAGCTCTTTTATAAGAACGACCCCAAATCGCAACCTTATCACATGCTCACTCCCGATGAGCTACTGCAATTGAAACCACGTCCGGTTTATATCCAATATCAGTAGATAAGAATCCATATTCTATCATTAATATATTAAATTAACCAAAAAGAAGCCCTAACAATTGAGTTTTCCACCGAAAACAAGTAATTTTGTGGCCAATTGAATTATAGTCATTTACAGAAAAAAATGAATTTAAAAGAACGTACTCCTCAATTTATTGCCGTAATAGGCATATTAGTGATTCTGCTTGCAATCCTGATTGGATTCCTGGTGAATAAGAACTCGAAGATTAGCGAGTTAGAACAGAATACAGAAATTAACAAACAAGAACTGGAAGATGAATATGAAGCCATATCTCTTCAATATGAAGGTTTTAAGTTTAGTGTTAAAAATGATTCATTACTTTATCAGCTGGAAAACGAACAGGCAAAAGTACAACGACTTCAGGAGCAGCTTCGCCAGACCAATGCGTCTAACACAAATGAGATCAAGAGATTGCAAGATGAATTAAGATCATTGCGCGCTGTTTTAAAATCATATGTAGAGCAAATTGATTCACTGAATAGACAGAATGAGCAGCTGCGTGCAGAAAACAAGCAAATCACCCGTCAATATCAAGAAACCCATCAAACCCTTTCACAGGTTTCAGAAGAAAAAGAACAACTGTCTGAAAAAGTGATGCTTGCATCCAAACTAGTTGCTACTAACATTCGTGCTAAAGCTGTAAACGATAGAGGCAAGGAACAAAGTCGTCTGAATAGAAGTACTCAATTTGTTGTATCATTTATAGTATCAAGAAATATAACCGCAGAACCAGGTGAACGCACAATATTTGTCAGAATTTTAACTCCCGATGGCGGCGTACTTTCCAAAAGCCAAGGGAATATATTCCCTTTTGAGAGTGGCAATATTCAATATTCGATGAAACGTACAATTGAGTATGGAGGTGAAGAGACATCAGTAACAATGTACTGGGATATAGAGGAATACCTTTTGCCAGGGACTTATAAAGCAGACATTTTCGCAGATGGCAGCCACATAGGATCAACCAGTTTCACGATGGAATCCTGATTCCACAACACTTAAAACTAGTGTTTTTGTATTAATTAACTTGCAGTCGTGCAACGTTTTGTTCTGTCACTGCATCTAACCTATTAAAGGATATTACCCCTCTTGAATATTTAAAGGATGAATAACCATTTTGTTGTGTACAAACTTTTTATGCTGATAACTCTTTGTAGTGTAACAGGAAATGTTTATTCACAACATACAAACAATGAGTTTAAACTTCAGTTAAAGAAATCACTAAACGGGACAAACATCAAACCCGAATTACGACAATTGCCTAAAAGTCAACCGTTGCAAGTCCGGCCATTAATCGAGGAGAGTGAAGTAATAAAAGTATCTCCAACAACCAAGCTTCCAAGTAGATACGATAATATTCAAACATTGAATCCTGTCTCTCCTGAAGAAATTGTAAATATGAATTTAAGATATACAAACAAAGACTATAAAAGTCAGTTAGCAAGATCTTCTATTGACTATTCAGACGGGAAAGTACACGCGATACCCGATGCCCGAAGTATAACACAATCTGCTCAATACACGCGTAACGACTATGGTTTGGGAGTTTATGCCGATGAAGACTCCCCTGAATTCATGCGTAAAATAAGGAACAAAGTCACACCAATTTATCGAGATATAGATTTGGATCCGATACGAACCATTCAACGCATTAAATCTCGTAACCGACAGAAAAAAGTGGATGTTATTCTTAAAGCCTACGATCAGAAATAGATTATTGACTAAAATACGAGCAATACTTTTTCAATATGTTATAACCATAAACAGGTTTTTTTTTGCTATGTTTGTCGTTTCATCTTCAAACTAAAGTCCATTAATTGCATTACTAAATAAGACCCATTACAAAATAATATTCAGTAACAAAACAGAAATTATGTATCAGAACAATTTGATAAGAAACTTAAGCATTGCCTTTTTATTTGCAGCAATCCTGGCGGGATGCAATTCAAAAAACAAAATATCTTCAGAGACTCTGTCATACTCTAATCCACTGCCAGTGGCGTTTGGAGACCCATATGTACTATCAGCATCAAACGGAAAATATTATATGTATGGAACCGGCGGAGTAGAGAATGGATTTGGCGCATATAGTTCTGATAATCTTATCGATTGGCAATACGAAGGACAAGTATATTCAGGAGCAAGTCCCGAATCTTGGACCTTGAAAAACTATTGGGCACCTGAAGTATATGAATCAGACGGTAAATATTATATGTTCTTTAGTGCAGATTGGAAAGAAAACCCAACCAACGAATTAGAGAACTTTCGCATTGGCGTAGCTGTGTCGGATAATCCAACGGGTCCATTCAAAGAAGCATCCGATAAACCACTTTTCGATCCGGGCTATCCGATTATTGACGCCAACATTCTGAGCATCAATGGCAAAACCTATCTTTATTATTCACGATGTTGCTATAAACATCCAGTAGAGAGTGAGGTAGCAGTCTGGGCCCGTTCTCAAAATCTTTTTGATGAAATAGAAGAAAGTTGGGTTTACGGTGTTGAGATTTCAAATGATTTTACATCGATAATTGGCGAACCTGTATTGTTGCTTCAACCACCTACAACAATGGATAATCCACAGACAGAATGGGAAAGTCGTTCCGTCACCAGCGGCGAAGTAAATCGCAGATGGACAGAAGGTTCATTTGCCTTTGAGAACAACGGCAAGATATACATGATGTACTCTGCCAATTTCTTTGGAGGTAAGAATTATGCAGTAGGATATGCAGTGTCAGACAATCCATTAGGACCATTTCAGAAAGCATCAAATAATCCTGTTTTAGAAAAGAATGTTGAACGCGGAGGCGAAGTGACCGGAACCGGTCATAACAGTGTAGTTTGGTCCAAAGACGGCAAAAAGATGTATTGCGTCTATCACGGTCGCACGGCAAAAACAGGAGAAGAAAGAGTCGTTTTCATTGACGAAATGAAGATAGATGAAAACGGTCGCCTTACAGTAGAAGGTCCATCTACAACAACTAAGGAATTATAGTGAAGAACGTTCGCGAGGGCTGGCAAACGGAGTCAAGGTTCCGTAACGACAACAAAAGAATTATAGACGACAATAAAATAGATGAAAACATTTTCCATTGAAGAGAAAGAACAGATCGAGAACGTGATCCGTGAATGTAAGCTATGCTTTGTTGGTATGTCCGACGAGAATTCCGTTCCTTATGTTCTTCCGATGAACTTTGGATATGAAGAAGGCGTTATATATCTTCATTCGGCACAAGAAGGGCGTTCTATCCGAACATTAGAGAAAAATCCCCAAGTTTGCATTACGTTTTGCACTGAACCTCAACTCATTCATCAACATCCAGAAGTAGCTTGCAGTTATAGGATGAAAGCCCAAAGTGTGGTTTGTGAAGGAAAGATCATATTTGAAAACGAGTTCGACGAGAAAGTAAAAGCTTTGAATATTATCATGCGTCAGTACACAGACAAAACGTTTAAATATTCACTACCAGCCGTTAATAATGTAAAGATCTGGAAAATGAATATAGACAAAGTCATGGCAAAAGAGTTTGGAGTAATGCAACCCGGCAGTACTTCGTACAAAGACAAAAACGAATTTTGAGCGAATTTTGAGCGAGTATTAAGCGGGTTTCTTATGGATTATGTGTAGATTTTGAGCATGTTGTGTGCTGATTTTGATAGATTTTCAAGAGTGCAACGAGAATGTTTTGCTTGCGACATTTGCGTGTAATAAGTTTATTACGCGAGAGTTACATGAGTGACATGCTTGAGTTATGGAAATGAGAAGATAGCGTTTTGAGAGTGAGATGAAAGTGCGATGAGCGCATTCTTAGCACCAGATTAAAAGATAATTAAACGAAAACTAGGATGAAAACGATAAAACTGACGATATTGATATTAAGCTTTTTAGCACCAGTTCTTGCAGCTGAGCCACCAAAAGAGCAAAAAGTCAAGCCAATAGAAATGACCAAAGCTATGTTTTTAGAAAAAGTTATGGATTACGATAAGAATCCCGAGACTTGGAAATATTTAGGTAACAAGCCCGCCATCATAGATTTTTATGCCGTTTGGTGCGGTCCCTGTCGCCTTACCTCACCCATTCTTGCCGAATTGGCAGCCGAGTATGGCGATGAGATTTATGTATACAAGATAAATATTGACAAAGAGCGAGAGTTAGCAAAAGCATTTGGTATTCAAAGCATTCCCACATTTCTGTTTGTTCCAATGGACGAAACCCCTCAACTATCGATGGGTGCCCTTCCCAAAGAAGCATTCAAAGAAGCTATTGACACCGTTCTTCTCAAGAAAAAGCAAGAGAAAGAACAGTAATTTTTACACCCACCCCAATGATAACAAGTCTCCAGAACCCAGCCATTAAGAATGTAGCCAAACTATCGAAGAGTAAGGAACGCTCTCAACAGCAACTCTTTGTAATAGAAGGTGCACGCGAACTTTCGTTAGCCATGCAAGGAAACTATAAGATTAACAAAGCATTTGTATGTCGTGAAATGTTCGAGAAAACCAAATATCCAGAAGTACTGAACACACTTTCGGAAGATGATATATTAGAAATCTCAAACGATGTATTTGCAAAGATTGCCTACCGTGAGAATTCAGATGGTGTTGTAGCTTTGGCAAAGCCTAAATCACACACTTTGGGCGAATTACATTTATCACCCAACCCTTTTGTGATTATGCTTGAAGCCGTTGAAAAACCCGGCAATCTGGGAGCAGTGCTTAGAACAGCCGATGCAGCTGCAGTAGATGCAGTAATCATTTGCGATCCCCAAACCGATTTGTACAATCCCAATGTCGTCCGCTCAAGTGTAGGCGGCCTTTTTACAGTACAAACCGCAGTCTGTTCATCATACGAAGCCCATGAATGGTTGAAAGACAACAACATAACATCATTTGCAGCCGAGCTTGAAGCATCAGAATATTACCAACATATAGATTTCACTCAGCCCTGCGCTATTGTTATGGGTACAGAAGCAGAAGGACTTACCGATTATTGGTTAAAGAATGCCACAAAACGCATAAAGATCCCCATGCGAGGAAAAATCGATTCACTCAATGTGTCAGTCTCCACTGCCATCCTCACATTCGAAGCAATGCGTCAGCGCGGTTTTTGAGTTCAAAACCAGGAAGTTTGAACTTAACAGCTCCAAAATTGTTTAATACAGTTATTAAACATTCAAGTTATGCAATTAAGGTTATCAAAATATCCCACTGATGAACGTGGGTTAGAATCAGCTATTTCATCTGTCAAAGGAGTAAATTCTGTTGCTCTCAATAAAAAGAACAAACAAATCACTTTCAATATTGAGTCCAAATATAGTGATGATGAAGCAGATATCATTCGCGATATTGTTACTTCAGTTAAACAGTTTAACGGAGAAGTCGCCACGTCACAACAATCATATCCAGTACTAAATATGACATGCGCCTCATGCGCCTCAAGTACCCAGAACATTCTCACCTATGTACCCGGAGTCCTCACAGCATCCGTCAATTACGGAAACGGGAAAGGCAATATCACCTATATTCCTGAAGTTGTGACGACCCAGCAAATGAAAACCGCCCTTCAGGAGATTGGATATGACATGCTAATTGATGAAGAAGAAACATCACCCGAGAATTTAGAGAAGATTGAAAAGCAGAATTACCAAAAGCTTAAGAATCATACTATTGGCGCCATTGCACTTTCAATTCCCTTAGTAATAATCGGGATGTTCTTTATGCATATGCCCTATGCCAATTTGATTATGCTTCTGTTAGCCACCCCTATCCTGTTTATCTTCGGCAAACGGTTTTTTGTCGGCGCCTGGAAACAAGCACGCCATAGATCAGCCAATATGGATACGTTAGTCGCCCTTAGCACCGGTGTATCCTATCTGTTCAGCGTGTTCAACATGATCTATCCAGAATTCTGGGAACGTAGAGGATTAGAAGCCCATGTATATTTTGAAGCAGCCGGCGTAATTATCGCATTTATTCTATTAGGAAAACTATTAGAAGCCCGAGCCAAAGGAAATACGTCGACCGCCATTAAGAAGTTGATGGGACTACAACCTTCCACGGTCACTGTTTATCGCAACGATGTTGCGATTGAGATTCCAATTGCCGAAGTCGTTCTTGGCGATACCGTTTTGGTAAAGCCCGGAGATAGAATGGCCGTAGACGGCACAGTTACAGAAGGAAATTCGTTTGTAGACGAGAGTATGATCAGCGGCGAACCGATACATGTAGAGAAAGTATCCGGCGCCAAAGTATTTGCCGGCACCATCAATCAGAAAGGCAGTTTCCGGTTTACCGCAGAGAAAGTCGGCAAAGACACCCTTTTAGCACACATTGTAAAAATGGTAGACGAAGCCCAAGGAAGCAAAGCTCCCGTTCAGGGATTAGTCGACAAGATCGCCTCCATCTTTGTGCCTGTAGTCATCGCAATTGCCGCCCTCAGCTTTATCCTTTGGATGATTTTTGGAGGCGAAAACTCATTTGCACAAGCACTTATGGCCTTTGTAACCGTACTTGTCATTGCCTGTCCCTGTGCATTGGGATTAGCGACCCCCACAGCTATTATGGTAGGCATTGGCAGAGGAGCCGAAGAAGGCATCCTTATTAAAGATGCCGAGAGCCTTGAGAAGTCCAAGAACATAGACGTTGTTGTGCTTGACAAGACAGGCACCATCACCGAAGGCAAGCCAAAAGTGAGTGATATTTTCTGGTCAGCGGGAATCACGCAACAACAGCGCGATATACTATATAGTATTGAAGCCCAATCCGAGCACCCATTGGCAGAAGCCATTACCACCAATTTGAGTGGGCAAGCCCAATTGCTTGATGCAGTTCAGATAGAACAAGTAAGCGGCAAAGGCATTGAAGGTCTTTTTGAGAACCAGCGATATTTCATTGGAAACGAGAAATATATCCAATCATATCAAATAGAAATATCCAAAGAAATGAGCGATTGGATTTCACAAGAATCAGAAGCAGCCCATACCGTTTCCATCTTTTCAGACAAAGAAAAGGCCCTTGCAGCCATATCCATTACAGATGCGTTGAAACCCTCTTCCAAAGGAGCCATTGCGCAACTGAAACAAATGAATATAGATGTTGCAGTATATACAGGAGACAGTGAGAAAGTAGTTGCGTCGTTAGCTAAAGAGTTAGGAATTACAAACTACAAAGGAGGCGTTTTACCCGACGGAAAAGCAGAATTAGTGAAGACATTACAACAGCAAGGAAAGGTAGTAGCTATGGTAGGAGATGGCATCAATGACAGCGCAGCTTTAGCACAAGCCGATGTAAGTATAGCAATGGGAAAAGGAAGCGATATCGCGATGGACGTAGCGAAGATGACCATCATCTCATCAGATCTCACAAAGATTCCGAAAGCAATCCGCTTGTCGGAACTAACTGTCCGGACCATCCATCAGAACCTGTTTTGGGCATTCATCTACAACATTATCGGCATACCCATTGCCGCGGGAGTACTTTTTCCATTCACTGGATTCATGTTAAATCCGATGATTGCCGGTGCAGCTATGGCTTTGAGTTCAGTGAGTGTGGTTACAAACAGCTTACGACTCAAGAGTAAAAAGTAAAGACCGGCTGTTGAGTCTGATAAAAGGACCAGTGTATCCAGATAATTATATTGGAATTTTGTGGAAATGTTGAGTGAAATCAGTAAAAACTTGTCGAAAATTTAGTGAGACCATAGTGAGACCATAGTGGGAGCATGGTGGGAGCATGGTGGGAGCATGGTGAAAGGAGAATGAGAGATAGATCAGAAGAAATTGAGAACGAACAAACATAAACAAAAGTTGTTGAAAACAAATGAAAACTATACAATTCAAAACAAACATCAATTGCAGCAATTGCGTTGCAAAAGTGAAGCCCTTTCTTGATAAGAAAGAAGGCATACAAAAGTGGGAAGTAGACATTGAAAATCCCGATAAGATATTAGCAGTAGAGACCGATTCGCTTATGGCTGAAGATATTGAAAAAACAGTCAAACGAACCGGATTTGAAGCTTCGGCAATACAATAAGAATGTTAAAAACGAAGAAATATTTGTTTTTTATCTCTGAATGCTTTTTCTTTGCGACAATATAAGACAAAATATGAATACATTACTTTCAAACGGATATTGGTGGCACCTCTTATTACTCAATAAGTCGTAAGGGAAAGTACAGTCAAGTCTTAAAAAGAAAGTTCATATAGAAAATTAAAGAAAGCCTGTCGCACCTGCGACAGGCTTTTTCTGTTTATGACAATTTAAAAAACAACATAATATGCAAAATTATTCAGTCGACAACAAAGGTTATTACGGTGAATTTGGAGGATCATACATTCCAGAAATCCTTCATCGTTGTGTTACAGAATTACAAGACTCCTATTTGAGAATTATGGAGAGCGAAGAATTTAAGAAAGAATTTGATTTACTGCTCCATGACTATGTTGGTCGCCCTTCCCCATTGTACCATTCACAGCAACTTTCAGACCATTACGGTTGCAAGATCTATTTAAAGCGTGAAGACCTCAACCACACAGGAGCACATAAAATCAACAACACCATCGGTCAAATTCTGATTGCCCATAAGATGGGCAAGACACGTATAATTGCAGAAACCGGCGCTGGTCAGCATGGCGTTGCCACCGCCACTGTGTGTGCATTAATGCAAATGCCCTGTATCGTTTACATGGGAAAAATAGATGTAGAGCGCCAAGCAATGAACGTAAAGAAAATGGAAATGTTAGGAGCTAAAGTCGTTCCTGTCACTTCAGGCAGTATGACCCTCAAAGACGCCACCAATGAAGCCATTAGAGACTGGTGCAGTCACCCCGAAGACACCCATTACATCATAGGCTCCACCATTGGCCCCCATCCCTATCCAGATATGGTAGCCCGTTTACAATCCGTCATCAGCAAAGAGATAAAAGTGCAGCTACTAGAAAAAGAAGGTCGTGACTATCCAGATTATCTTGTAGCCTGTGTTGGCGGAGGTAGTAATGCCGCAGGCACTATTTATGAATATCTCGATAACGAAAAAGTAAAGATTGTGTTAGCCGAAGCCGCCGGGAAAGGCATTGACAGTGGTTATTCAGCAGCCACGATCCACTTAGGCAAGATAGGAGTTTTGCACGGATGCAAAACATTACTCATGCAGACCGAAGACGGTCAGATAAAAGAAGCCTATTCCGTATCCGCCGGACTTGATTATCCCGGTATTGGTCCCATTCACGCAAACATGGCCACCCAACATCGTTCCCAGGTCCTTGCTATTACCGATGACGAAGCGTTGCAAGCAGCATTTGAGCTAACCCAAAAAGAAGGAATTATCCCAGCATTAGAGTCAGCCCATGCGTTGGCAGCATTAAATAAAGTTCCATTTAATCCCGATGACATAGTCGTTTTAACTCTTTCGGGACGCGGTGATAAAGATTTGGCAACATACTTTGATTACGAAGAACAATTAAAAAACAAATGATATGCGTTACACATTTCATACAAATACAAAAAAGATACTAGGCGATTTACATACCCCCGTAAGTATCTATCTTAAAGTCAGAGACACTTTTCCCCAGTCCGCATTATTAGAAAGTTCCGATTTCCATGCCAAAGAAGACAGCACCTCATATTTAGGATTAAAACCCATTGCCAGTGTTGAAGTCAATCGAGGAATCAGCACCGTCAAATTCCCCGACGGGAAAAAAGAAGAGCGCCAACTATCAGATTCTTACACTGTCTCAGATGCACTAAGTAGTTTTCTGAACGAGATTAAGGTGGATGGTGAAAAAAAGGAAATGTGCGGACTATTCGGTTACACCACATTCAACTGCGTTAAGTACACCGAACAGATCCAAGTTAAAGAAAGTAAGGACAAAAGAAATGACGCCCCAGACATGATGTATATACTTTACAAGTACATGCTCGTTTTCAATCATTTCAAAGACGAAATCACCATAGTAGAATTACTATCAGATGATGAGTCAAGCAATCTTAAAAAAGTAGAATCCCTGTTGAATGTACGCAATTTTGCTTCATATAACTTTTTCCCTGAGGGAGAAGAATATAGCACAATCACAGATGATGAATTCAAATCGTCCGTGAGGAAAGGCGTTGAACATTGTCACCGGGGTGATGTGTTCCAGATTGTGCTATCACGACGTTTTGTTCAGGACTTTACCGGCGACGACTTCAAAGTCTATCGTGCCCTTCGGTCCATCAATCCCTCCCCCTATTTATTCTATTTTGATTTTGGCGGATATAGAATATTTGGTTCATCCCCCGAGACCCATTGCAAGATTTCAGGTACACACATTCAAATTGATCCCATTGCGGGAACTACCAAGCGAACAGGCAATTATCAGGAAGATATGAAAGCCGTAGAATATTTGCTGAATGATCCAAAGGAAAATGCAGAACATACAATGTTGGTAGACCTTGCACGTAATGATTTGAGCAGAAACGCCCATAGTGTGGCCGTCGACTTTTACAAAGAACCGCAATTTTACTCCCATGTAATTCACCTCGTTTCTCGTGTCAGCGGCACTTTATATGAGAATACGAATAAAATCAAAGCCTTCTTTGACACGTTCCCAGCGGGAACCCTTTCGGGTGCACCAAAAGTACGCGCCATGCAACTTATCACTGAAATGGAAAAACATAATAGAGGAGCTTACGGTGGATGCATTGGATTTATTGGTTTGAACGGCGATTTGAATCAAGCTATTACAATCCGCACTTTTGTAAGCAGAAACAACCAATTATGGTATCAGGCAGGAGCCGGGATAGTTGCTCAAAGTAACGACGACTATGAATTACAAGAAGTTAACAGTAAACTCGGTGCATTGAAAAAGTCTATTGATGCA
>JBAYZS010000050.1:0-16390 GCA_041672395.1 Dysgonamonadaceae bacterium
ACACAAAATCTTCAAAATTCTTTGGGGTATGATAATACATGTCCATATAAACCTTGATCAACTCGTTTCCTACTCCACTCTTCTGATGTATCTTCATCACATCGGAATTGATGTCGAAATCTTTTTCTTCGGCAAACGTGCGAATGGTTTTCATCTCGGGAAACGACTGGAATCCAAATTCACTTGCAAAGCGTGGCACTCTCTCGGCTAACGCCTCAAATGGCATACGACCGTGCCATAATCCCCAATCATGAACATCACTCGAATTGAATGATTCTTTGTCTCCCCAATTGGAATCAAAGGGCGACCCGTGTATATATTCTCGTGTACCATCGTACTTGCTTATCATGCTGGGAATCAACTCTCTGAATGTTTTATCGTATCCTTCGGTCCATTGTTTATATATCCATTCGGGCGATTTATTCAATCCCCAATGTTGTAAGGCTTCTTCTATCTCATTATTGCCGCACCAAAATGCTAAAGAGGCATGATTGCGCAGACGCTTTATATTATAAATGACTTCACTCTTCACATTCGATAGAAAGGCATCATCGGAGGGATATGGGGTGCAACCGAAAATGAAGTCTTGCCATATTAATATACCTTTTTCGTCGGCCAATTCATAGAAATAATTACTTTCGTAAGTGCCTCCTCCCCAAACGCGCACAAAGTTCATGTTCGCACCTGTAATATTGTCAAACAATCGGTTGTAATAGGCGGAATCTTGTTGAGAGGTCATGATCTCTCCTGGTATATAATTGGTTCCTTTAGCAAATAAAGGTGTACCATTCACCTTGAAATAGAACGATTTTCCATGCTCATCAGGTTCTTGTATTAACTCTACAGAACGTAAACCTACTCTTTCTGTTTTTTCTGCAATAGTCTTATTGTCAACTATAACACTTACCTTAAAGCTGTATAAATTTGGTTCACCCCAGCCTATGGGCATCCATAATTCCGGATTTGTTATCTCGAGTGGAATGCTAACATAGTTCATTCCTTTATTCAGCGTTATATCATCTTCAATAGTCTGAGGATCAAATCCTTCTAAAGCATAGGTGATTGAAACTTTTGCTTTAACCGGTTCTTCTGAAACAGAATAAACATCCACCTGATTGTCGATTTTAGCAGATTGATGCGTGATCGATTCTTGTTTTACATAATAACTGTCCACTCTTGCTTTGTCGTAAAGACTAAGCGTAACTGGCTTCCAGATTCCCATCTGAACGATACGGATTCCCCAGTCCCAGCCAAAATGATAAGGGGCTTTACGGGAATATATACTCATTCTAATATCACTGTGGTCGTTGTCTGCAGGATAATTGAATCCATTAGTCAGATGGACGGGCATCATATATTCAATGGGCGAATAAAAACGAATATATAGATTGTTCGCCCCCTCTCTTAACAGATTATTAACATGTACTTTATATCCAATAAACATGTTTTGAGAATGTAGAATTTTGGAACCATTCAAGAATACATCGGCGTAAGTGTCTAATCCTTCTAAAAATAATACGGCATCATCTTTTTTAAGTTGATCTGCAGTTAAAATAAACGTTTTCTTGAAATCCCAATTCTCTTTCTCTGGCCATTGAACATCATTTTCGTTGGTTCCATAATATGGATCCGGAAGTACTTTATAACGAATCAGATCTCTCTGTACTGATCCGGGAACTTCGGCTTCACGCCAATCGTCTTTATCGGTTTGAGTAAATTGCCAACCATCATTCAATGTGATTATCTCGCTATTTTGAGCAAACACAAACAGCGGTACTAATAATAAGAATGTTAATATGAACTTTTTCATAAGGTTATTTATTATTTGGAATTTTCTATGGACAAAGATAGCGAAAAACAAACTATTTTTTTGTATATTTACGTGTCAAAAAGAAGCAAAGGAAAGGATGAATGATCTCTTAATCAATAATAAGAATGAGTTTTTTGCTCTTTACAAAAAGGTATATGCCTTTTTGAGAACAGCTTGGGATCTGGAAAAGACAGACAAACTCAGAAACATAATCACTGATTCACTCATACAATCGTTTGAAGATGGGGATAATAGTACACAGGAATTGTTTATCTCATCTCTAAAAACTGTGGTGATTATTATTGAAGAAATTGGATTGAAACAACCGTCGGTGGCGGCTACTCTTCTTTTCAATCCTGTTTGCAACAATCATTATTCCATTGAGAATATTAAAAAAGACTTTGGAGACGAAGAGGCATTGATCCTTCATGGATTAATGAGGGTCTACAAGTTCAATGATAAGAAATCGGCCATAGAACAGGAGAACTACATGAAACTTATGCTCTCCACAGCCGAAGATGCGCGCGTTGTTTTTATAATGATTGCTCAACATCTGCAGAAATTGCGGAATGCCAAATTGATGGATAACTCAACGCGACTTTCGCTTTCGGTTGAATCTACTTATTTATATGCTCCTCTATCCCACCGACTGGGTTTGTACACAATTAAATCGGAGCTGGAAGATCTATCTTTGAAGTACACGGATCGCGATAATTATGATAATATAGCATCGAAACTGAATCAGACAAAGCGTTCACGTGATTCGTATATTAGTGAATTTATAACTCCGCTAAAAGAACGACTCGACAAAACGGGACTCAAATATGATATTAAAGGACGTACTAAATCTATTCACTCTATTAATAATAAGCTTAAGAAGCAAAAGGTGGAGTTCGAAGATATTTATGACCTGTTTGCTATTCGTATAATTCTCGACTCGCCTTTAGAATTGGAAAAAACACAGTGCTGGCAGGTTTATTCAATCGTTACAGATATGTATCAACCCAACCCTAAACGCTTGAAAGACTGGTTGTCTATTCCCAAAAGTAACGGATATGAATCGTTACACATTACCGTAATGGGACAACATTCCAAATGGGTGGAGGTTCAGATTCGCACACGAAGAATGGACGAGATTGCAGAACGTGGATTGGCAGCGCACTGGAAATATAAAGGAATTAAAGAGGAAACTTCGCTGGATAGCTGGGTAAGCAACTTGCGTGAATCACTTGAAAGTGACGATGTAAATATGCAGGAAGTGCTTGGTGATTTTAAACTTAATCTGTATAATGAGGAGATCTTTGTGTTTACTCCTAAAGGGGATTTGTTTAAACTACCTAAAGGGGCTACTGTTCTGGATTTCGCTTTTGCGATTCATTCAAAATTAGGATCGACTTGCGTTTCTGGAAAAGTCAACGGAAAGAATGTTCCCATTAAATACGAACTGAAGAGTGGCGACCAACTGGAGATAAACACTTCAGCACACCAATCTCCTAAACAGGATTGGCTTAACTTTGTGGTGACGTCAAAAGCAAAGACTAAAATTCGACAATTGCTGAAAGAGGAAGCGGGCAAACAGGTGGATATAGCCAAAGAAACTTTATCCCGGCGTATGAAAAACCGCAAAATTGAATTGGATGATGCAACACTTTCGCAATTCATTAAGAAGTTAAGATACAAGACGGTAACAGATTTCTTCATTGATATAGCTACGGGCAAATTGGATGTTAATTGGGTAATCGACCACTATCTTGAATTTGAGAATAAGGAAAAGGACTCTGAACATCGGGATTTTTCTATCGCTCCAAGTGCTGAGAACTTTGTTCTTCAACCTACTGAGACTGTTCAAAGTAATGATGAACTAATCATAGACCAAAACCTGACAGGCATTGATTATAAACTTGCCAAGTGTTGTAACCCAATTTTCGGGGACGAAATATTTGGTTTCGTATCTTCTCAGGGTATTAAAATTCACCGAATCAATTGTCCTAATGCCGAAAATATGTTTTCAAGATTCGGATATCGAATTCTTAAAGCAAGGTGGTCGGGTAAAACATCGGGTTCGTCTAGTTATACTATTGTGCTTCGCGTCATCGGAAATGATCAGATCAATATTGTATCAAACCTTATTTCAATCATTTCTAAAGAAGAAGGAGTACTATTACGAAATATCAACATAGATTCTAATGATGGTCTTTTCCAAGGCAATATATCGGTTATTCTTGCTAATACTTCTATGTTAGAAAAGCTTATCAAAAAACTACGTGCAGTTAAGGGTGTCAAATCTGTATCAAGATTAAATTGAGGATATTTAATCTCTCTTTCATTTTTTAATGAAATTATGTACCTTAGCGGAAAATACGTAATTATGATTTGTTTTCCGAATGCTAAGATAAATCTTGGTCTCAACATAGTTTCTAAACGACCTGACGGATATCATAATCTGGAGACGGTTTTCTACCCAATTAACTTGAAGGATGCATTGGAAATAACACCGTGTAAAATGGATGTACCTTATCGATTTCAACAACTTGGTATTCCAATTTTGGGTGATCCGGATACAAATTTGGTTATAAAAGCATACAACTTATTTGCTGAACATATAAATATTCCATCTATTGAAATTCGTCTATTAAAAACGATACCATTCGGCGCTGGTCTTGGTGGCGGGTCTTCGGATGCTGCATTTATGTTGAGTCTGCTTAACAAGACTTTTTCATTAGGTTTTTCTATTAAAGAGCTTTCTGCTATGGCTGCTAAAATCGGAGCGGATTGCCCCTTCTTTTCATATAATAAACCGGCATTTGCCACCGGCATTGGTGATAAACTTGAACTAATAGCACTTGATCTGTCTACATATTATTTTGTTTTAATAAAACCTGACTTTAGCGTTCCCACAAAGGATGCTTATTCAATGATCACACCTTGTAAACCTGATTTATCACTTAAAAAGATAGTTAAAAGACCTATAACAGAATGGAAAACTTTGATGAAGAACGACTTTGAAGTGCCTGTTTTCAAGAAGTATCCGGAAATCCAAAAGATCAAACAGCAATTATATGATTATGGGGCTTTATATGCTTCTATGTCGGGTTCGGGATCTTCAGTATATGCATTTTTTAAAGATCCTGTTATAGTCTCATTCCCAAATAATTATTTTGTTTGGACAAACTTGGAGTTGTAATAAATAATGTGCAAATTAAACATAACTAAATAGTAATTTAAGTACACAAGACATGAATATGAAATTGATTAGTATTTTCTTGGGATTTAGTTTTTTTATAACATCAGCTGTAGCTCAACAAAACGTGATGCCACAAAGCGTCTTCACAACAAATCCAATTCCAGTTAACAAACCAATTATAATTGATAGCGTTGGATTGAATGATAAAAAGTTTTCTAACCTGAACTTATTGGAGTCTTACATCGCTTTCCCTGAACATAATAAATTCACTCAATCAATTACACCGAACAATGGTTTTTTCCGTTTGAATAAACCTATAAAAGGCTTTTCAATTCAATTATTGTCTTTTTTTATATCTGCAGATCAATTCAACAATGCAAAGTTAAAAGTGACATCTCCTAATCTTCTGGAAGTTTATGTGGATGGCGAAAAAAAGGCGACTAAACCTGAAACGCAGGATAGTTTAAGTACTGCAAAGGGCGTTGATGCTGATTTATCTGGAAATATGCGTAATACTCGAGTAATCATTAAGATACTTTCTTCAGCAGATGAAAAAATCGCACCTGCTGTGAAGATTGAGTTGATGTCCGATAAAGGCACAAATATGGTTAATTATTCTTTTAACACTACCGATGAAAGAAGAATAACCATCGTTGATATACTTGATGGAAAGCGCGTTAACTCTTCATCTATATCTCCTGCTGGTAAGTTTGTATTACTAAGTTTTTCAGAAACATTACATGGAGGAGAAAGGAAGAATTTTACGGAAGTTTTTGACATTAAAAGTAGGCGAACAATATTTTCTGAATCGACTAATCGAGATCAATTGAACTGGATGCCTAATTCTGATTTGTTATATTATGTTGCAGACACCGAAGATGGTAGGACTCTTTTCACACTTGATCCGCTTAAAATGGAAACCAAAATTCTGGCTACCAAATTGCCAAAAGAGAATTTCTATTTTTCACCAGATGAGAAATCAATGTTTTACACTTCGAAAGAAAGTTTAAATGTTAAGAACCCGAATGGCTTGAAGCGTTTGTTATCTCCTGAAGACCGCCAGCCTAATTATAGGGATCGATGGTTTATTTACCAATACTTTTTTGATTCAGGTCTTGCTCAACAACTTACTTTTGGTCGAAATTCCACTTTGATAAATGATGTCTCAAACGATGGCGAATATTTGCTATTTACTACTTCAAATGAGGATTATTCAGAAAGACCTTTCAGAAAAACATCACTTTATATGTTGCATATACCAACAATGAAATTAGATACATTGTTCAAGGACGAAACATATGCATATTCTGGTCAATTTTCACCTGATGGTAATAAAGTGCTGATTTCAGGTGCTCCTGAAGCATTCAATGGTATTGGATTGAATATCAAAGAAGGTCAAATTGCCAATAGCTATGATATTCAATCATATATTATGGATATTAATACAAAGAAAATAGATCCTGTCACAAAAGATTTCGATCCATCAATCGATTCACAATCGTGGAGCGAATTTGATGCTGACATTTATTACCAGGTACAAGAGCGAGATAGAGAAAATGTATATCGCTACTCTCCTAATTCAATGAAATTCACAAAGCTTCCGCTTAAAGAAGATGTGATTCGTAATTTCTCTGTTTCTAAAAATTCATCATGGGCGACATACACGGGCGTAAGTGTTTCCAATTCAAATCGAACATATCTGTTAGATCTTAAGAATATGGGATCAATATTAATAGCAGATCCATACGCTGATCGCTTGAATACTTTTACTTTAGGTGAAGTTAAGGATTGGAGTTTTGTAAGTCAGTTTGGAGATACAATTGATGGAAGATATTATCTCCCACCCAATTTTGATTCTACTAAGAAATATCCGCTAATCGTATATTATTACGCTGGCACAAGTCCCACTCAAAGAATTTTCGAGAGTACTTATCCTTTGCATGTTTACGCTGCTCATGATTTCGTGGTCTATACTTTACAACCCAGTGGGACCACAGGATATGGTCAGGAATTTTCAGCCCGTCATGTTAATGCATGGGGAAAACAAACTGCTGAAGAAATTATTGATGGAACTAAAAAGTTTGTTGCAGAACACAGTTTTGTAGACAGCACTAAAATTGGAAATATTGGAGCATCTTACGGCGGTTTTATGACCCAATATTTGATTACTCAAACAGATTTGTTTACAGCCGCAATTTCTCATGCTGGAATTAGTAATATTGCAAGTTATTGGGGTGAAGGCTATTGGGGATATTCATACAGTGCAGGTGCAAGTGCAGGCAGTTATCCATGGAATAATCCCGATTTGTATATTAAACAAAGCCCTCTTTTCCAAGCTGACAAAATTAAAACCCCTCTTTTACTATTGCATGGAACAGCAGACACAAACGTACCAATTGGAGAAAGTATCCAGATGTACACTGCATTAAAACTCCTTGGAAAACCAGTTGAATTTATTCAGGTGGAAGGTGAAAACCACGCAATCTACGATTATAAAAAACGTATAGAATGGAACAATGCCATTTACGCATGGTTTACTAAATGGTTAAAAGATGAATCGGGTTGGTGGAATTCTATGTATTCCGATAAGTGATTGTATAAGAATTTATTAATTACGTATGACACAAATAACAAATAATATATTTAATGAGGTTTGCCGTATTGCATTACAAACCGGTAGTTTTCTGAAAGAAGAACAGTCAAAATTATCAATATCAAATGTTGAGTTAAAAGGGACACGAAACTTTGTGACTTATATTGACAAAGAAGCTGAAAAGCAAATAGTTAAAGGTCTAGCTCCATTAATTCCTGAAGCTGGTTTTCTGACTGAAGAAGATACAATTGAAAATGAGAGTAAAGAGTTCACATGGATCATTGATCCATTGGATGGTACTACAAATTATATACATGGAGACAATCCTTACGGTGTAAGTATTGCTTTAATGAAAGAAAACAAGATTGTACTAGGAGTGGTTTTTGATCCATTAGCAAAAGAACTATTTTCAGCTTTTGAAGGTAAAGATGGTGAAGCTAAACTAAACGGACAAATCATTTCAGTTAGCGTACATAAAAGTTTACAAAATGCATATTTATCATTTGGAATACCTTATCAGATTAATGCCAAAGCAGAAGAAGTTTTTCATAATGCTTACAAACTCTTTCGTTCAAGTAGTTTTCGGATCAAAGGTTCTGCATCGCTAGAGATATGTTATGTAGCATGCGGGAGGTTCGACGGATATTTTCACTCAGGACTTTCTCCATGGGATGTTGCTGCAGCAAGCTATATTGTACAGCGTGCGAGAGGTATTTGTACTGATTATAGTGGTCAAGATAACTATATTTTCGGAAAAGAAATGGTCGCCTCCAACCCATTTATTTATTCAGAAATCATGCAACAAATAATCAAATAAATGGATCAACATACAGTTCTTATAGCATTTTTATTGACCTTGTTTGCGGGTCTTTCAACCGGTATCGGTGGATTATTAGCTTTATTGACAAAACACACCAATACAAATTTTCTAAGTCTTTCACTTGGACTATCAGCCGGAGTTATGCTTTATGTGTCATTTATAGAAATGATGCCGATTTCATTGCATTCTTTATCAGCTGGCTATGGAGTAAAACAAGGAACTTTATTTATGATTCTTTCTTTTTTTGGAGGAATGTTGCTTATTACATTGATCGATTTTCTTGTTCCAAAATCAACAAATCCACATGAAATTCATAGTGTGGAAGAAATGAATCAAACTACAACCATAAATAAAAGACTTCATCACACTGGACTCATCACCGCATTATCAATTGCAATTCATAATTTTCCAGAAGGTATTGCTACATTTATGTCATCATTAGGTTCAATGGATGTAGCAATTCCAATTGCTGCAGCCATTGCGATTCACAATATTCCTGAAGGTATTGCCGTTGCAGTACCCATTTATCATGCCACAAACAGTAGGCGAAAAGCATTCTGGCTTTCATTATTATCGGGATTGGCAGAACCGACTGGTGCTCTTGTTGCCTATTTTTTCCTAATGTCTTTTTGGACGCCAATTACGCAAGGCATTATAATGGCTGCTGTTTCAGGAATCATGGTGTTTATATCATTAGATGAATTGTTACCAAGTGCAGAAAAGTATGGTAAACATCACTTATCCATTATAGGAGTAGTTTCAGGAATGGCTATTATGGCTTTTAGCCTCTATCTTTTCGTTTGAATTATTTATTAAATAAAAATAAATAACTAACTTTACGAAGTATTATAATTACCTAAATAATTATCCAACAATATGACAACAGATCTCAAACAAATAGGAGAACGCATTAAAGGGTTGCGTGATGCACTTGATTTATCTCCTGAAGAAATGGCTCAAAAGCTGGAGGTAGAAGTTGAGAACTATCTACTTTATGAAGGTGGGGAAATGGATGTATCTGTATCTTTTTTGCAACGTATAGAAAGAGAATTTAATATAGATATTTCAACACTCATGTTTGGAACAGAACCTCGAATGAGTTCCTACTTTATAACTAGAAAAGATAAAGGAGTATCCGTAGAAAGAGTTTCAGCATATAAATATCAATCACTTACTGCCGGTTTCAGTAATAACGTGGCCGAAATTTTCATTGTTACAGTTGAACCAAAACCGATGGAAGATGATTTTTATCGAAATATCCATTCAGGCCAAGAATTCAACTTTGTACTTGAAGGAAGTTTAATGTTGAATATAAATGGTAAAAACATTGTCCTTAATCAAGGAGATAGTATTTATTTCGATTCTTCCCTACCTCATGGTATGAAATCATTACACAACAAACCAGTTAAGTTTCTTGCTGTAATTCTCTACCCTTAAAGAGTTAAAAACGTACTTATATATATTTTAAAAAGATAGTCAAAGGTTTATTATGCTAGAAAAATTTGTCAAACAAACCGAGTTCACATCTCAACAAGATTTTATTGAAAATTACAAAATTGAAGTTCCAGAAAACTTCAATTTTGCATATGATATAGTTGATGAATGGGCTAAAACAAATCCCGAGAAAAGAGCACTTATCTGGACAAACGACAAAGGGGACGAAAAAGAGTTAAACTTTGCTGAGATAAAAGAATTATCCGATAAAACTGCTTCCTTTTTTCAATCTCTAGGAATAGGAAAAGGTGATATGGTTATGCTTATATTAAAGCGTAACATAGAATTTTGGTATTCAGTTATAGCCTTACATAAAATTGGAGCTATTGCTATTCCTGCGACACATTTACTTACAGATAAAGATATTGTATACAGAGCAAATGCTGCAAGTATAAAAGCTATTGTTACCACCAATGACGAGAATCTCATTGAGCATGTAGACAAAGCTATGGATAGATGTCCTTCTATAGAATTACGTATTTTAACCAGCAATCCTGTTCCAACAGGATGGATAAGTTTTTGGGACGGTGTTAATAATGCAGTACCATTTGTAAAACCGGAGCATGTAAATACAAATGAGGATATAATGATTCTCTATTTCACTTCCGGAACAACTGGGCAACCAAAAATGGTTATTCACGATTTTAAATATCCACTTGGACATATAACTACAGCAAAATATTGGCATAATTTACATGAAGACAGCATTCATTTGACAGTAGCAGATACCGGTTGGGCAAAAGCCGTTTGGGGAAAGCTTTATGGTCAATGGATTGTTGGTGCTACTGTTTTTGTTTACGATTTTGAAGGTCGATTTATCCCAGAAAATATGCTCGAAATGTTGTCCAAGCATAGAGTCACCTCATTTTGTGCACCTCCTACTATTTATCGATTTCTGATACGTGAAGATCTAAGCAAGTACAATCTTTCTGCTTTAGAATATTGTACAACAGCAGGTGAAGCACTTAACCCAACAGTTTTTGAATCATTTTATGAACAGACTGGCATAAAAATGAAAGAAGCTTTCGGACAAACTGAGACTTCACCTACTATTATAACTTTTCCATGGATTGAGCCAAAACCCGGTTCAATGGGTGTTCCAAACCCTCTTTATAAAATGGATTTACTTGTGCACGATGGACGATCAGCTGAAGATGGTGAACAAGGAGAAATTGTGTTCTACACAAATGAAGGACGACCCCTGAGTCTGTTTATGGGATATTATCGTGATGAAGAATTAACCGAATCCGTTTATTCAAATAATGTTTATCATACAGGCGATTTAGCATGGCGTGATGAAGACGGATATTATTGGTTTGTAGGACGCACCGATGATGTTATCAAAAGTTCAGGCTACCGAATCGGACCATTCGAAGTCGAAAGTGCAGTAATGACTCATCCTGCTGTTATTGAATGTGCTGTTACAGGAGTTCCCGATGAAATCAGAGGACAAGTGATAAAAGCAACTATTGTGTTAAGTGCAGATTATAAAGATAAAGCTGGAGATGCACTTGCAAAAGAGATTCAGAATCACGTAAAAAATGTTACAGCACCATATAAATACCCTCGTGTTATAGAGTTTGTAAATGAACTTCCAAAGACTATAAGCGGTAAAATTAGACGTATAGAAATACGTGAAGGAAACAATGAGAATGATCATACAATGGGATAATCTCAATTTATATATATTATAATTATCTTTACGAACGCAATAATTAATTGAAAATTTATATGAAAAAAGCGTATGTTTTCCCCGGTCAAGGTGCTCAATTTGTGGGTATGGGAAAAGATTTATATGAAACCTCTCCAATAGCAAAAGAGCTTTTTGAAAAAGCCAATGATATTTTAGGTTTTCGCATTACTGATCTCATGTTTAACGGGACTGACGAAGACCTTCGTCAGACAAAAGTAACTCAACCCGCAATTTTTTTACATTCTGTTATTTTAGCTAAAACATTAGGAGAAGACTTTAAGCCAGATATGACTGCAGGTCATTCATTGGGAGAGTTTTCAGCTTTGGTTGTTGCTGGTGCTTTAACATTTGAAGACGGATTAAAACTTGTCTACAAACGTGCTATTGCCATGCAAAAAGCCTGTGAAATGAATCCTTCCACAATGGCTGCAATCCTTGCTTTACCAGATGAAAAAGTAGAAGAAATTTGTGCATCTATTGATGATGTAGTTGTACCTGCAAATTATAATTGTCCAGGACAAGTCGTTATTTCAGGAACAATATCCGGTATTGATAAAGCCTGTGAACTTATGAAAGAAGCAGGTGCTAAACGTGCATTACCACTGAAAGTTGGAGGTGCGTTTCATTCACCATTAATGGAACCTGCCAAAATTGATCTTAGTGAAGCTATTCAATCTACCACTTTCTCAAAGCCGATATGTCCTGTTTATCAGAATGTTTCAACACTTGGAGAAACCGATCCTGAAACAATCAAGAATAACTTGAATGCGCAATTAACATCTCCAGTTAAATGGACTCAATCTGTTCAGCAAATGATTATAGATGGAGCCACTGAGTTTGTAGAATTAGGACCAGGAAAAGTTTTGCAAGGATTAATAAATAAGATTGATAAAGAAGTTTCTGTTTCGGGAAAACAATAATAAGTTTTTTCGTTTTAAAATATTAAATCAGAATAGATAGATCTATTCTGATTTTTTTATTTACTCAAAACATTATTTTATACTTTAAATTGATTAATCTGTATTTAATTAAGGATTATTAGAATATTTTTCTTGTTGAAACAAAAAGTTGCAACTACATTTGTTATTAGAAAATACTATTAAATTAAAAAGGATGAAAAAACTCATTTTATTCATAGGGTTGTCACTTATTTTTTCAAATATTGCACATGCACAATGGTTTGAGCCAAAAGCTCCGGACTATGAAAGCATTAAACAAAATATATCCAATCAAAATTCCAATTTTTACTATCCAGCACTTTTAGATCGCTATAACATCGGTGACGAAACCCTGACAATAGAAGAAAAAAGACACCTCTATTATGGAAATGTATTCCAGTCTTCATATGCACCATCAGACACATCCTCTTATAATAGTGAATTAATGGCTGCACTATCCAAGCAATCTTTGACAGAAAATGATTATGTCAATATTCTAAAATATTCCAAAGCCTTGCTTGCTGAAGACCCGTTTAATCTTCGGGCTTTAAATGCAGAATTACTTGTTTACGCTCAAAAAGATGATGTTGATGCCTATAAAAAGAATGTACAAAAAAGGAAAACAATTCTAGATGCAGTTGTAAGTAGTGGCGATGGCATTTCTAAAGAGACTGCTTTTCATGTGATAAAAATATCACACGAATTCGATTTACTTCCTTTGATGGGTTATAAATTCGGAGGGAAAGATGAAATTGATAAGACCCAAATGATTAGTACACTTTCATTATCAGACAATAAATACGGAATGGAAGAAATTTATTTCAATATTACACCAGTTTTCGGATATATAAGTTCACGAGGTGGCGGCAAAATGTAACATTTTTTATTTTTAAACGATAGAGATAAGGTTGAAACAAATTGTTTCAACCTTTCTTTTTCAGAATTCAAAATACTCTTTTTTAATTCATAGCAACAAAGGATATCCTTGTTTCTATCTTGATCTTTTGATGCTAAATATTAAAATAAACAATATAACTGCATTTAATACACTTCAAACCCTGGATTATTAATCAAAAATAGCTATTTTTGTAATCAAAATTGAAACAAACTTGAAGCATTTTTCGGCACAACTTATAGAACTATTTCTGTTATTTACTATATTTTTTGTAGCAATATCTGTAAAGATTATGAAGCCACATGAAAATATGAAGTACACAACAAAAACCGAACTATCAGAACATAAAGAGATAAATACTGATTTATTTGTAGAAGGGAATTTTTATCGATCAACATTTGCAACTGCGCCAATATATCCATCAAGAAAATTATCTGATGGAAATGAACTTCAGTTGATGCACGCAAATGCAAACGGATTGAAAGAACCTTATAAAAGTAATAGATCTTTTGAGATGGATTCCGCAATGTTGGCAGAGCAAGGATTGTTGATTAAGATTATTGATAATCCCCTTTACCGCATAAAAGAACTAACTCATTCCTACCCTTACGTTACTCCATCAATGGCTCAATTATTGAATACTATCGGCTATCGGTTTCAAAAGAAAATGGAGAAATATGGTCCACGATATAGCAATTATTCAGTTATGGTGACATCAGCATTACGAACAATGCAAACACAAAACACACTTAATCGTTACAATTCCAATGCAGCAGATTTGTCTGCTCATATTTATGGAACAACCGTTGACATTTCTTATCGTGATTTTTATAATTCAACCAGCGATGTGGTGATTCGCGATGCCCATGCAATTCAGGCACTTACAGAAGTTATGCAAGACTTGCGTCAAGAATGCCAACTTGTTGTAAAAAAGGAACATCGGCAAGCCTGCTTTCACTTTACCGTAGTAGATGTTGATCTTCAAAGAATTGCAGAAATCAAAAATGATGGTAGCATATTGAGATACAACTATCCTGAAACTTTTAGTTTTAAAAACAATGCGTTTATCCTGAGATCTTAAGTTCAATAGTATCTTCGTAGATAAAATAAACTACGACCATTTCAAAACCATTTCTTTTTTTTGAAATACCAAAACATCAAAATAGCAAGAACAATCATAACTCCCCACATGATAAAATAACCATATTTCCAGTGTAGTTCGGGAAAGTTATCAAAATTTGTACCATATACACCAACAATGAATGTGAGAGGAATGAATATTCCTGAAAACACCGTGAGTATAGCCATAATATCGTTCAATTTAGTACTCATTGATGAATGATAAATATCAAGTTCATCATATAAAACTTCACGATAGTAATCCAACATTTCTGTTGCTTGAATTATATTGTCTTGCAGCTCTTTAAAGTGAGTTTTGTTTTCATCTTGTATCAAATCCGAATCAAGTTTAACAAGACTCATTATCATTTCTTTTGTTGGTCTAATACTGCGTCTCAATTTATTGAGTTCATGTTTGAGAAGATTGATTATCTTTAGACTTTCTTTATTAGGAGTTAAAGAAAGTCGATCTTCAAGTGTTTCAACCTTTTCTCCGTAAACACTAAGGATATAAATATAATTATCAATAACGATATCTAAAAGTGCAAATGCTAAATAATCAGTTCCGGAAATTCTTATCTTATTTTTATGTTTTCGAATACGTTCTCTAACAGGATTAAATACATCTCCAGGTTCTTCTTGAAATGAAATTATGATATGTTTCATTACTATAAGACTCAAATTATCGACAGATACTCTTCCCGTTTTTTCATCATGTTCTAACATTTTAATTGAAGTAAAAATACCATCGTCAAACTCTTCTACTTGTGCACGTGTGGATGGATCCATTATATCTGAAAGTATATTTGACGGAATGTTAAATATTGAAGAGATTTCTCTCATCAATATTTCATTGTGCAACCCGTCTATATTAAGCCAAATCAATGAATCTGATTTCAATAATTTCTGAATTTCTTCTGTAGTATGAATATCTCTTTCAATTACATTTTCCGCTTTCATTTCAAAAACAGTCATTAATACTTTATCAGACTTCTTTTGACCACGAAATTTCATTTCAAAAGGTGAAAGACCAATATCTTCTTTCTTCTTTACATAGGTAACTGACATAACTATTTTTTTGCAAATATAACTAATTGTTCTTATGATCAGTTTATTATTAATGATTGTTACAAATATCAAATATAAGGATTGATAACAAACAAAGCCGTTTCTGAAAACAGAAACGGCTTTTGAATTATCTTAAGGAACTTTGATTTTAGTCAATCAAAATATTCATAATATCGCAAGCTGATTTAGTAACCGATGTTCCCGGTCCAAATATTGCTGCAACACCTACTTTATATAGGAAGTCATAATCCTGAGCAGGAATAACGCCTCCTGCTATAACGATGATATCAGGGCGATCCAGTTTTTTCAATTCTTCTATTACCTGAGGAATCAATGTCTTGTGTCCGGCAGCCAAAGATGAAACACCTAAAACATGTACATCATTTTCAACAGCCTGACGAGCAGCTTCTGCCGGAGTTTGGAACAAAGGTCCCATATCCACATCGAAACCGCAATCAGCATAACCCGTTGCCACAACTTTTGCTCCACGATCGTGTCCATCTTGTCCCATTTTTGCGACCATGATTCTTGGACGACGACCTTCTTTTTTAGCAAATTTATCTGTTAATGCACGTGCTTCATCAAGCATTGCATCGGTTTTTGATTCTGAAGAGTACACACCTGAAATTGTTCTGATTATTGCATTATAACGACCTACAACTTTTTCACAAGCATCAGAGATCTCGCCCAATGTAGCGCGAACCCGAGCTGCTTCTACAGAGAGTTCAAGAAGATTACCTTCTTTTGTTTCCACACATTTTGTAATTCCATCCAGC
>JBAYZS010000051.1:0-15758 GCA_041672395.1 Dysgonamonadaceae bacterium
GATATTCATAAGAGCTGCCGACTTCATACCTTGGTTTTCCCCTTATAGGCTCCAGCGTTTTCCAGTAGAATGGAACAGTAGCGGCATTGAACAAATCCCCGAAGGTGTCTTCATATTTCTTATTTTTTACGGGACTTCCACAATCACCAAAAAGGAAAATATTACCACCGAAAAGGAAATCGTGGCTAATTTGTTCAACCTTGACTTGGCTTCCTGCAGGAAGATCTTCAAATTTTAGAACGGCTTCAGACTTACGATTCTTTTCAATTTCAGCATTAATCTTGTTTTGCACCTGTTCGTTCCAAATGTTGTAATAACCTTCACTCATAACATTTTTTGAGTTTTGACTGAAAACCCTGCTGAAACAAATCAAACAGAACAGCATAAAAAGTGTGAATTTCGTTTTCATTTTCATATTTACTATTTTAAGTAATACTCTTTTGTTTTTATTGTATGTCTTCAATCTAAAGTTTACCACTGCAAGTTTAGTTAATTTAATTGTAAAAAAACTCTTTTTAGGGTATTTTTCTTCTTAATATCATTGATTTTTTTATATGATTTCTGTATAGATCAGCCACGATCATTTCTGCGCACTTACCTTACATCACAATAAGAATTTTTGTTCCGAACTAAAAACCTGGTGGGTGCTGAGGTAAACTTTATGCTGAAGATTTACAATATTTTATGCGATATATTTCTTTTTTAAAAAAAATATATATATTTGCGGATTATATTATTTTATATAAATATTATTAAAAAATATGTTTAGATAGGATGATTCTTGAAAGCACGTGATTCTATTTGAATTGCCATTGAAAAAATATTGATTCACATTTAATAACCATTTCTATGATGAAAACAAAATTCTTATTCATGATTTTCCTCGTGCTGCTTGTCGCGTGCGATAACAGTAGTGAAGAGGAATCAAACCCGTATGACAAGCCTCATGACACCAATAAGGCAGTTCTCGTGGATGATATTGGACCCAAGAAAGGGGGGTTGGGAACAAAAGTTGTTGTTAGCGGTAGCAACTTTGGAAATGACAAAGAAAAAGTCAGTCTTTACTTTAACGACAAGAAAGCATTGGTCTTGAGGGTTCAGGATAATGCAATCTACGCGTTGGTACCCAAACAGCCCGGTGAATTTTCAACCGTTAAGGTCGTGGTGGATGGCAAGGAGTCGATTCTGGCCAAGACGCAGTTCCAATATTACATCAAGGCAGTTGTTACCACGGTTGCGGGGAGATGGAATGTCTCTGCCAACCCGCCGGTTGATGGTCCTGCATTGGATGCCACCTTTTATCGTCCCGCGAAGATCTCGGTCGATGATATCGGAAACGTGCTGGTTGTTGACGACCAGTCGGGTGCACGCATGCGGTTGATATCGACCAGAGAGAACAAGATGACCACGGTCCTCAACATGAGCGTGCCCTGGAGCACCACCTTCAATGAGCAGTTTACATACAACTACGTCATGGAACGTAACCCCGGTGCACGTCCGATCTTATTTTACAGCCTTAGCAAGGCAAGCAATTACATCGAATCAGATATCTTTTACGACCAACAGGATAACCAGGGTAACTGGATATTCGGCTCCTACACGGCCTGCGCTCTCGGGGCAGACGACACCTACGTCTACATGATGAGTGAAAGAGGTGAACGTTTTGTCCGGGTTCACCAGGAAACCAGGAAAGTGGAGCTGATTGGTCAGAATATTCCCACGGGACAGTACTCCCACATGATATTCAATGCCGTGGATCGCAAGATGTACCTCTCCCTGGAAGCATCGGGTCGTATCATGCGATTCGATCCCAATCACGTGCCAGAAGGGAGGAGCACGCCATGGATCACATGGGATGACATGGAGTGGATCATCGGCACGGGGCTGGTTTCATCCACCTCGAAGGAGGGACCGGGACGTGAGGCTCAGCTGGGCACCCTTTGCGGGCTGGGATCAGACCACGAGGGAAATGTGTACATCTGCGACCAGAAGTTTCATTGCGTGTGGAAAGTGGATCCCCTTCTCAACTGCACGATCTTCGCGGGTCCCCCGGCCGGTGCCGCGGTCTCGGGATATAGGGACGGGAAACCGGAAGAAGCGCTTTTCAACCGCCCGTATGACATCGCCGCCACCTATGATGGTCTCATTTACGTCGCCGACACCTTCAATCGTGTAGTGCGCTGTATCTCCATACAATAAACAACCATAAACAATCATAAACAACCATAAGAAGATATTATGAAACGATTCAAAATTATCGGATCCTTCACCTGTTTCTTGTTGTGCTTCTTTTCTTTCGCGTATGCCCAGACAAACGTGAAAGTGACGGGTATCGTTTCCGATGCCTCGGGTGAAATCCTGGTGGGTGTGAGCATATATGCGAAGTCAGACCCCGGCAAAGGGGTCGTTACTGATTACGACGGGAAATACGAGATAAATGTCAAGGCCGGCGACTTGCTGGTTTATTCCTATATTGGATTCACGACTCAGGAAATCAATATTGGGAGCAACGCCAACCAGAAACTCAACGTGGTGCTCCAGGAGTCGGCACAGATGCTGGAAGAGATCAGCGTGGTAGGTTACGGCACGCAGAGAAAAGTGAGCGTGGTTGGCTCTATCGCCACCGTCAAGCCGGATGAACTGAAAATTGGCGGTATAACCTCCATCACTAACAACCTTGCCGGGCGTATCGCGGGGCTCATCGGTATCCAGTCGAGTGGGGAACCCGGGTCTGACGTGTCGGAGTTCTGGATTCGCGGTATCAGTACTTTTGGTGGTGGGAACAGTGCCTTGGTACTGATCGACGGGATCGATCGCGGAGCTTCAGGCCTAAACGACCTGGCACCCGAGGATATCGAAAGCTTCTCGGTGTTGAAAGACGCCACCGCTACGGCCATCTATGGTGCCCGCGGTGCCAACGGGGTGATCCTGGTCAACACCCGGCGTGGTGAAGAGGGAAAGATAACCATCAACGCCAACTTCAAGAGCAGCGTGGAAACGCTGCCCAGGCTCCCCGACTATCTGGGTGCGCATGATTATGCCATGCTTGCCAACGAGGCCAGGGTGGTAAGAGGCGGCCTTCCCATTTATTCCAGTGAGATATTCGATATCATCAAGTATGGAATGGATCCCGATCTCTATCCCGATGTCAACTGGCAGAAGGAGATCTTGCGAGAGAGCACCAACTCGCTACAGGGCAACGTTAACATCTCGGGTGGCGGCAAGCTGGCAAGATATTACATGAGCTTGTTCTACCGTACCAATGATGCCATCTACAAGCAGGAAGGGATGGAGAAATATCACTCCGATGTACGCCGCAACCAGTATTCCTTTCGAAGCAACATCGACGTGGATGTTACCAACAGCACCAAGGTCAGCTTGTTGCTCGCAGCCAAGCTGGTGGATCAAAATCGTCCCGGCATGGGTGACACGAGTCAGATTTGGAACGCGGTATCCAACATAACGCCGATGACAGTCCCGGTCATGTACTCCAACGGCATGTTTCCCTCCTATGGGTCGGGTTACAGCACCTCACCCACTGTGTTGCTCAACGAGACCGGTTATCGTTCGGATCGTACCAATGCGATTGAGACGTTGCTCACCCTTGAGCAGGATTTCAGTTCATTGCTCGATGGGCTGAAATCCACCGTTAGCGTCTCGTTTGACAACGATAACAGCCACATACAATCCCGATACAAGATGCCCGACCTATACATGGCAGTCGACCGCAACTGGCAAACCGGTGAACTTCTCACCACCAAGACGGTGGTGGCCTCGCCCATGTCCTACGGCAGCTCCTCGTACGGTAGGCGCACGATTTACATGGAGGGGAAGATCAACTACGATCAGATCATCAACGAGCGTCACCGTGTGGGAGCCCTGCTGCTCTATCAGCAGAAAGATTACCAGCGAACGGACGTGTATGATGAGCTCTCATCCATACCCAGGAGAAACCAAGGTATGGCAGGCCGCTTAACCTACTCGCTGGATGACATCTATTTCATAGAGACAAACTTCGGTTACAACGGTTCGGAAAATTTCCCGAAAGGGCAGCGGTTTGGATTTTTCCCCTCGGTAGCCCTGGGATATGTCGTGTCGAACTATAAGTTCATACAGGAGCACTTCCCGGTGATCAACACCTTGAAGTTCCGCTACTCGTTTGGGTTGGTCGGTAACGACAAGATCGAACGGAATGGGTCTGAAGTGCGTTTCCCCTACCTGACCCGTGTCAACATGAATGCAACCGGTTACTATTTTGGTGATGTACCAGGTTACTACTCCGGTGTTACCGATTCCGAGTTGGGATCCACCGGGCTGGTGTGGGAGAGCGCCAAGAAACATAACTGGGGTGTCGACCTCACTTTCCTGGACAACGCCTTCAACGTCACTGTTGATGCCTTCCTGGACAAGCGTGACAATATCTTCATGGCGCGTAACACGCTTCCCGGCACGCTTGGCATAGGTTCCACCGTTTGGGGTAACGTCGGAAGGATGAAGAGCTGGGGTACTGATGGTACCGCCTCATATACCAAGACTATCGGTGATTTCACTGTTGAAGCGCGTGGAAATTTCACCTTCACCCGTGACAAGATCATCGATTACGACGAGGTTATACCCCGTTACCCCTACCTGGCACAGAAGGGCAACTCATATGGTATTACCCGCGGGTTGATCGCCCTGGGCTTGTTCAGTAATGAAGATGACGTGAAGAACAGTCCTACGCAGTTTGGGACGGTTTTGCCTGGTGACATTAAGTACCAAGATGTGAATGGTGATGGCATCATCAATAGCGATGACATCGTGCCCATTGGTAATGCCCGTATTCCCAAGATTCAATATGGCTTTGCCGGATCGGCAAAGTGGAAGGGCATCGACTTCAACATCTTCTTCAGGGGATCCGGCAAGTCGGACTTCTTCTTTGGTGGAACGGGTTTCTATCCGTTTGTCGCAGAACGGCTGGGCAACGTCTTGACGATCGTAAACGATCAGAAAAACAGGTGGACACCGGAATCCTACTCGGGTGATCCAGCCACGGAAAACCCCAACGCCCGTTTCCCCCGATTGACATACGGTAACAACACGAACAACAACCGAGCCTCCACCTTCTGGTTGGCAGATGCCAGCTACTTACGGTTGAAGACCATTGAGCTAGGCTATACACTACCGAAAAAAATTACAGAGAGGATATCGATGAGCAATCTGCGCCTCTCACTGATCGGTGACAACCTACATGTCTGGGATAAGGTGAAATTCTGGGATCCGGAGCAGGCCAGCAACAACGGTGCCGTCTACCCGCTCACCCGGTCCTACACCCTGGTATTGCAAATGTCATTTTAAAGAATGGATTTAAAAATTACCATCATGTTACAAAAGAAAATATTGAATCGAATCACGTTATTGTTTGCGAGTATCACCCTGACTATGGGATCGATATTTTACTCCTCCTGCACCTTCCTCGATATTGACCCCTATATCACCGACCTGTTCACGCTGGACACGTTATTCTCGAAGCAGGAGTATGCCCAACGATACCTGTATAACGTATATGGTTACGTGGTTGACAACGGATCGTTCCGCGGCAACCCCAGCAGGGACAACATCACTATGCCCTGGACACCCATCTCTGACGAGGCGGTGTCGGGCTACAAGCGCATGAATCACCAATCCTACGCGGTTTGGTCGAACAACGAGCTCACGCCCGAGAACTTCTACGGTTTCACCAATCGTTTCAACCTGTTCTACGAGGGCATCCGCAGGGCCAACACCTTCCTGATGCGGATCGATGAGTGCAAAGAGGTGGGTCCCGTTCAGATATCCGAGTGGAAAGGGGAGGCCACCTTCGTTAAGGCGTTATGCTATTTCGAGCTGATGCTTGCATATGGCCCCATCCCGATCGTTCCCGATCACCCGGTCGACTTCGACACGCCGATCAGCGAGCTGATGTTGGAGCGCAACACCTGGGATGAATGCAGCGAATACGTGGAAGGGTTGCTCAGGACATCGATCGAGCTGCTTCCCGAGTTCGTGATGGATAAGTCGGACGTGGGCAAGGCTACCAAGAACGCGGCAAGAGCCGTGCTTTCTCGCCTGACGCTATACACCGCGAGTCCTCTCTTCAACGGACAGAATGGTGAGTTCGTCAGCTTCCGGAACAAGGCAGGCGTCCCGCTGTTGAACCCGGAGAAAAGCATGGATAAATGGGCTAAGGCGGCGGCAGTCGCCAAGGAGCTGGTATTGCTGAAACCGGCTGACTTGTATACCGTCCCGGCGATGGAAAACACGCCTGAGGTGCCTGTTTCCGAGAGCGAGAAATTGGATTTCCCCAATGGCGTGGGCGGCATCGATCACTATCACTCCTACATAGATATGTTCAACGGGGAGTGCGTGCAGGCATCTTCCAACAAGGAACTGCTCTTCACTAAGCAGGGTTCCGATGTTACTGAATATGGGCGTTACATGGATCCCGGGATGATCGACGGGTGGAGCGGCTTTTACTTCTCGCAACGGATCGTCGACCAGTACTACATGGCAGACGGGCGTGACATTAGTAATGCCAGCGATCAATACCCCTACGAACAGACCGGTTACACCGATCGCGACTCCACCTTCTCGGGTGAGAGGATGACCAACGGCTTCACGCTACTCTCCGGCACGCGCAAGTGGTATGCCAACAGGGAGATTCGCTTTTATGCCACGGTGGCGTTCAATAACTCCTTCTACCCCTCCGTATCTACACCGCCCGACAGGGTTGGCACCGACGGCAAGGTGGCTCGCTTCTTCGCCAACAGTATCAGCGGCAAGGAGGCAGCGGCCCAGCGCCCATCGGCACAGGGCGAGGAGTACGCTATGACCGGGTACCTCTGTCGCAAGTTCAACCACTACGAGGACTCCTGGTTGCCCAACGGTAGGAGAAAGATGAAGTACAGCATACTCTACCGGATGGCAGAGGTTTACCTGAATTACGTGGAAGCGATGAACGAGCTGGATAAGAGCTACACTGTAGGCGATATTACCGTCTCGCGTGACCAAGCCGAGATGAAACGCTATTTCAATCTGATCCGCCACCGGGTGGGATTGCCCGGGATCACCGATGCTGACGTTGCCAGCCAGCAGCGCATGCGGGAGCTCATTGCCCGTGAACGGTTGCTGGAGATGATGTGGGAAGGAAGACGCTACTTTGACACCCGTCGCAACAAGACGGCGATCATCAATGAGAACGAGCCGGTGATGGGACTCGACGTGAGTGTCAGGACACAGGACCCCGAAAGGTTTTACAACGTGATCAAGGCTGTGGAAAGACCTTACCTATACAAGGTGTTCACGACCCGTCAAACTTTCTGGCCGATACCCAAGAGCGAAATTGACAAAAACTACAACCTCATGCAGATGATTGGATACAATTAACAATGAGAATGATGATGACTAAAAAAAATCGTATGAAGACAAAAAGGATAAATGCAGCGAGGCCGCAATCGCTCATCGTCTTGTTCCTGATGGGAATATTGGCATCTTGTTCCAACGAGGTTGACTTCGGGGAGCAATACAAGAAAACGGTCTACATTGTCAACAGCAACAACCTGTTGCACGTGGCTAAACACTCTTTCGAAACCAGCAGGGATTCGATTTCCGTCTCGGTCTATTGTGCCTCTACAGAGCCGATCACGAAGGACCTGCAGGTGCGCCTGAAGGTTGACCGCCGTGCGCTGGACTCGCTGAACGCGCTCCAGGTGCTGGCCGACCCAAATTACGAGAACAGGGTGATGCTCCCGGGAGAGAGTTATCAGCTCGATGGCGAGCTCTATACAACCATCAAGGCTGGAAAGCAGTACGGTGTGTTGAAAATACCATTCAACTTCACCGGTCTGGACCCCTCTATCCCCTACGCACTGCCGTTGACCCTTGTTTCCAACAATGCTGAATATGACATCAACACCAGGTTAAAATCCATCGTCTACCAGATTGAGATGGTCAATCAGTACGCAGGCGATTATAATGGCAGCTCCAAGACTTCCCCGACGGCGATCCTGGGGATCCAGCCATCGCTCAAGGCGATGTCGATCAACCAGGTGAGGATGCCCATTCACAACCTGTCGGATGACATCAGCGAGTTGCTCACCAACTTCATGGTGCTGACCATCGCTGGTGACAACAGTGTAACCATCTCTCCGTGGGGATTGTCCGGCGTGTCAGACCTGGGTGGCAGCACCTACGATCCCGTGGCACAGCGCTTTGAGTTGCACTATCAGTTTACAGATGCTGCTGCCAACCGCCAAACCGTGTACGCGATCATCAGGAACATCGATGCGCCGCCAAGTGAAGAGGATGAATTGTGAATGATAAATAACCGATTGATCATATGAACAACATTATGAATATCTTGACAAAATTATTATTTCTCTCCTCCCTGGTGGGACTCTTGTTCTCCTGTGGTGATGACAAGGTGGTAGAGGATGCGACACCCTTTTTCGGGGTAGTCGGGAATGAACTGGAACAGGCATTCACTGGAGAATCTGAAACCAGGTACGTGACGGTGAACACCAATCGCGAATTTTCCGTCACCTCATCCGAACCCTCCTGGTGTGCGGTTGAGATCGTGGAGGACAAGGTTGACAACCTGAAGATAACCGTTGCCGACAATGGGGAGGTAAATGTGCGTACAGCACGCATTACCGTCTCTTCGGCCGGATTTGACAACGTGGTCATCAACGTGACACAGGGTTGGAAAGCCTCCCTCACCACCGACAAGTCTTATGTCTTACTGACCAATGATAATTTGACCTTCACCCTGAAGGTTACAGGTAACGTGGATTATGAACTGGAGCTGCCTGACTGGATCACCGAGAAGGAGAAACAGGCTAACGGCACCCATCTTTTCGAGTATACCCCCATATCACCGGGAGAACGACTGGGTAACATCGTTGTTCAGTCGACGGGTGAGGATTCCGAGGTGAAGGTTACCGTGCCTGTCATCCAGCGTGAGCAGATCAAGAAGGTGGGATCCTGGCTATTTGATGATCCGGCGAACCTGACGAAGGCCACCGTGGGTAAGGTGTTGGAGATGGTTCGCAACACCAGCTACAACCCCAATGCACAGTTTCTTCCTGTTGATGGACCCGCTGTCGATAACAAGGCGGTACGCATCCCCGTCAACTGCCATTTCCTGGCGGATCATGGCATGATTCCGAAGAAAGGTCAGAACTACGTGGCGGAATACACGCTCTTCTTCGAGTTCAAGATCCCAGTGGTGGGCAGGTTCTATTCTTTCTTTCAGACCGAGCTCGCCAATACGGCAGATGCCGAGATATTCGTGCGGAGCGCCATTCCACCCACCATTGGCGTGGGAGCCACCGGCTATGCCGGGGGTGGATTGATCGAGGCGGGCAAGTGGCACCGTTTGTACCTCTCCTTCAAACCGGGCGACGTGAAGTTCTTCATCGACGGGGAACAGTTCCTCAGCAGCACCACCTCCGATGCCCGTTTCCGGATGAGCACGGCTGGAGTCATCCTGTGCGGTGGTACCTGGACCAAAAAGGATGATAACGAGTTTGATATTGCCGAGATCAGCATCTGGAATGGTGCCTTGACCCTTGATAATGTGAAGGAATTAGAAGGGATTGAATGATTTTAAGGAAAAAAGGCATGACACTTCTGATCATGCCTTTTTTTTCTTCTTCATTCACTCATCATGCAAACCATTAGACAAATCTTTCAATGAGGTATTTCACAACATTCACCCTTTTCATCTTCCTGCTCTTCTCTTGTGGCAAAGAAACGATTGAAAGCGAACCCTTCCTGACGATCCACCCCGCCAGCCTGGCCATCCAGGCGGAGGCAGGAGCCAGCAACGGGTTTTACACGGTGAAATCGGACAAGCCACTCCAGGTCTCTTCTGATCAACCGAGATGGTGCCTTCCCACACTATCGAACGTCTCGTTCGATAACCTGAAGATAGCCATCGCGGCCAACGATGCGTTCGAGGGCAGGGTGGCGGTTGTCACCGTGAGCAACGGCTTCGGGAGCAAGTCCATCACTATCAACCAGGCAGGGAAGCAGCCCCTTCTGACAGTGGATAAGAGCAGCGTGACGCTGCAGCACGGGGAATCGCAATTCAAACTGGAAGTAACCTCCAACATCCGGTTCATGGTGGAACTCCCGGGATGGATCCAGTTGAAAGGGGACAACACCTGGCAAGAGGGGAAGCAAGTGTATACCTTCACCCTATCGGATTTGCCAGATGAACTGCTTTACCGCGAGGGGGTGGTAACCTTCAGCCCGGTTGATGCATCTATCGGGGTGTTGCCTGTATCGGTGCAATTGACGCAAAAAGGCTTCACGAGGGTGATCGCCCACCGAGGTTATTGGCGGTCTCCCGACTACCCCCAGAACTCGCTTGCCTCGTTGCAACGAGCCCTCGATCTGGAGATCTATGGTTCCGAGCTGGACGTGTGGATCACCAACGATGGGGTGGTGGTGTTGAACCATGACGCTACCATCAGCGGGATCAACATCGAGAATTCCTCGTATGCCGCCTTGAAAGATGTGCGGCTCTCGAACGGGGAGTCTATCCCCACGCTGCAGGAGTGCATCGATCGGGTGAAAAAGCAAAGCAAGACCAAGCTAATCATCGAAATCAAGTCTCACGCTACCACAACCAATGAGAACCGGGTGGTGGCTGCCGTGCTGGAGTTAGTCAGACAGAACGGTGCGGCCGATCAGGTCGACTACATCTCGTTCAGCCAGAATATCTGCAAGGGGCTTATTGCGAACAACCCGGGGAACCGGGTGGCTTATCTCAACGGCAACCTCGCACCCGATACGCTGAAGTCGCAAGGTTACTGGGGTTTAGACTATTCATCGAGTGTGCTGAAGTCTAACAGCGGTTGGGTGCAGTCTGCCAAGGCGGCGGGACTCACGGCGAATGTATGGACCGTGAACACGACCGACGATTTTGAATACTTCATCACGATGGGAGTCGATTTCATCACGACCGATAATCCCCAGATCCTGAAAGATTTTTTGGCAGCCTACAAGTAATGAAGAAGTGACATCCTCAAGAACGAGCAACAAAGGAGAGAAAATTTTAGAAATCAGAAAACAAATAATAAAAATCAATAACGTTAAGAAGAAAAATACCTAAAAAGAGTTTTTTATAAATAAATTAACTAAACTTGCAGAGGTAAACTTTTAATTGAAGACATACATCTTCATGTCTTCGAAAAAACATAAGTGTTGAAGTGGCGGAATTTTCTAAAACATGGCAAAAGCAAATAATTAAAAATATTATGAATAGACAAAAGACCCTATTGTTTCTAGTTTTTTTTATTTTTACACTCTCTTTGGCAAATGCGTTGCCCGTGCAGGAGCAGAACTCCATAAGGCTAATGTCATATAACATCAGAAATGCACAGGGAATGGATAATGTCACGGATTATCAACGAGTAGTAGAAGTAATCAATAGTGTCAAGCCTGATATAATCGCCATTCAGGAGTTAGACAGCGTAACCAATAGGAGCAACGGAGCAGATGTTCTTGATGTGTTGTCTCGAAATGCACTTATGTATCCCTCCTATGCGGCGGCCATTAATTATGATGGAGGAAAATATGGGGTGGGGATTTTATCCAAAGAGAAACCTTTAAGCGTTAAAAGGGTCGCACTGCCCGGACGTGAAGAGGCAAGGACTCTTCTTATAGTTGAGTTGGGATCTTATTATTTTGGGTGTACCCATCTTTCGTTGAACGCAGAAGATCGTTTACAATCTGTGGAAGCAATAAAAAGAGAAGCAGAGAAACTCGATAAACCATTTTTCTTTGCCGGGGATATGAATTCAACGCCCGATTCACCAGAACAAAACTCATTAAATGAGGTTTTTACTTCGCTGGTATCCCCCAACGGAAACACCTATCCCGCTGATGAGCCAACAGGTTGTATCGACTATATCTATGGATACAAAGGGATGGAGAACAACTGGTCGAGGCTTACAAACAGGGGGGTGATTGCAGAGAAAGTGGCATCAGATCATCGTCCGCTCTATGTCGAAGTAAGGCTGCATGCCGATGAAAATGATATTTTCAAGACAAAACCCTACCTGCAACGCCCCACTGGGAACGGTGTTACCATCTCGTGGCTTACAAACGTACCGGTGCATAGTTGGGTGGAGTATGGTATTAACGGCAAACTGGATCAACAACTTCATCTTTACTTGGATGGACAAATGCTTTGTAACAACTATCAGCATATGTTTCGATTGGAAGATTTGACTCCGGGTGAAACGTATAGCTATCGAGTATGTTCAAGGGAGATTGCCGTGTATGAAGCTTATCGTAAAGAGTTTGGAAAAACAGCTGTTTCTGATACCTATACTTTCAGGGTACCATCAGAAAAGGATACCGATTTTACAGCAGTCATTTTCAATGATCTTCATCAGAATAGAGGATTGATGGATATGTTTTCTAAAGTGATAAAGGACATAGATTATGATTTTGTGGTATTTAATGGAGATATTATCGATGATCCGAAAGACGAAGCGCAAGCCGTTAGTATCCTGTCTTATCTGAATGAAAAGGTGGGTGCCGAGACAACTCCAGTTTTTTATCAGCGAGGGAATCATGAAATTAGAGGAGCCTATTCCATAGGGCTTCGTGATCTACTTGACTATATGGGTGAAAAAACCTACGGTGCGTTCAATTGGGGAGATACTCGGATCGTGATGCTCGATTGTGGGGAGGACAAAGAAGATGGACATCCGGTATATTATGGTCTGAACGATTTCACAGGTCTGCGAAAGGAACAAGCGGAATTCTTGAAAAAAGAGGTTACGAGCAAAGCATTTAAGAGTGCAAAGAAACGAGTACTAATTCACCATATTCCCGTTTATGGACTATCCGAGGGGGATTACAATCCGAGCCTTGATGAATGGGAAAGTATCTTGAAGAATGCTCCGTTCGATATTGCCATTAACGGACATATGCACCGGTTTACTTACCATCCTGAAAAATCGGTCGGTAATAATTTTCCGATAGTAATAGGAGGAGGACCTAATATTCAACAAGGGGCTGTTGTAATGGTGCTTAAAAAAGTAGGCGATAAAATGACCCTTCAAGTGCTTGATGCGGAAGGGGGAGAGAAGCTCAAGTTGGATTTGTAATGTGACTTGTTTTACTTAAGGTAAGTGGCAATTATGATACTTCCACCCATAAAAAGAAAATATATCATAAAATGAAAAGACGCGAATTTTTGAAGACAACTGCTATAGGAACAGGAATGATTGCAATTGGAGGTCATTCTGATGTTTTTTCATTACCACATTATAACATTAAAAAAAATAAATTGCCACGCTGGCGTGGATTTAATATACTCGATTTTTTTTCTCCTGATAGGTATATTGCAAATCCTAAGAGATTTTTAGCTACCGAACAGGATTTTAAGTGGATGGCCGATTGGGGATTTAACTTTGTACGCATACCAATTGCATATCCTTGCTATCTTAACTTTAAACCGACTGCTGGTAAATATATTACACCAGAAGAAACGGTTGATTTTAGAGAAGAGGCTATAGAAGCTATCGAAAAGGTTGTTTATACAGCAAATAACTATAACTTGCATGTAAGTTTTAATTTACATCGTGCTCCTGGTTTCTGTATAAATGCAGGGTTTCATGAACCTTTCAACTTATGGATAGATGAAGAAGCACAGATTGCTTTTTATCAGCATTGGGATATGTGGTCAAAACGTTTTAAAAATGTCTCTCCTGAATTGTTAAGTTTTGATTTGGTAAATGAACCATGTTTCAAGGATGATATGAATGATCAGTTTGCTCCGTCAAAACCAATACCGGGTGATATTTATCGTAAAGTGGCAATTGGATGCTTAGATGTAATTCACAGGCAAAACGCAGACAGAATTGTTGTTGCGGATGGCAACCATGGCGGAAGTCTGGTGGTTCCTGAGCTTGTTGATCTGCCAATTGGACAGAGTTGTAGAGGGTATTATCCACATTATGTTTCTCATTACCGTGCAGGGTGGGTCTGGAAAAATCCTGATGATGCACCAATGCCTGTTTGGCCGGGAACGATAGATGGTAAGAAATTTGATCGCCGAGTGCTTGAAGAGTTTTATCAGCCATGGATAGATCTGGTAAATCAGGGTGTTGGCGTGCATTGTGGTGAATGCGGGTGTTATAATGAAACACCTCATGATGTTTTTCTTGCTTGGTTCTCCGATCAATTGGATATTCTGACCTCACATGGTATAGGATGGGGTTTATGGAATTTCAGAGGTGATTTTGGATTACTGGATTCGCGTAGAAAAGATGTAGATTATAAGGACTGGCATGGACATAAACTGGACAGAAAGCTGCTGACGCTGCTCCAAAAATATTGATTGGGAGATGTTGCTATTATCAGCATGTTATACACTATTGGCAAAAATTATCTGTTTCATAAAAAGACTCTCAAGTCTTAAAGTTTAATAAATATTATGAAATACAGTTCTTTTATTTGTTTAATGTTACTCTTTTCATCATTAAGTTTATATTCTCAGAATAGAAATTTAAATTCTTCAACTGATATTGAAGCTTTAGTCGACAGGTTTAATGAGAGTAAAGCTACAAAAAACCGCAATGGTTGGTTTCATTATTATATTCCCAAAGGAATGGCTGATACACTGACTGTAAAAATGTCGTGTGTTTTTGAAGGTACTCAAACACATCCACCTCACATTCATAATGAAGACGAATCATTTTATGTTGTTAAAGGTCCGGTTCGGTTTCATATAAACGGAGTAGAAAAGATTTTAAACGAAGGAGATTTTATTTATACTCCCAGCGGTTCTTCTCACAACATTCAAAGAATCAACAATGACACAATCAAATATCTTGTAATTAAGAGAGAATCGCTTTCCGACATAGAAGTACCTTATTCAGTTGGAAATGCTAATTACACTTTTGATGATTGTTATAAAATTAATGAAAATTATGGTCAACTTCAATTTAATGAGAAGACTTTATTAAATAAAGATTTCGCAGATGGGTTTCAGGTTACAATAAATAAGATCAACGAAAATGAATTATACTCTTATAAAGATAGTTCACAAAGACAAAATGCTATATATATTTTACAGGGAAAAACACAAATAAAATTCAATGGAAAAGAGGCAATTATCAATAAAGATAATACTTTTTATTCACCCAAAGGATCAAGTTTTATTTTAACAAATATAGGTAAGGAGCCTTTATTGTTTTTAAGTATAATAACAGAATGATAACCGATGTCTATTATTTACCGTGATAAAGATACATAAAATAATACGCCACAAATTGTAACCTAAAGAAAAGAGTTGAAGTCATATTTTCGAATTAAATAAAAAAATTATGACTACTCTCAAAATTCTATTTCTATCAGTTTTATGTGGCTTAGCATTGTCACTAAGTGCACAGATTAAAGGTGTTGTTTTTGACTTAGACAATAACCCGATTGAATTTGCTAATGTAGCAATATATTCCCTGCCCGATTCAGCTTTAATTGCCGGAACGACTACAGATGAAACCGGTGCTTTTTTACTTGACGCAAATAATGCTGCCAATAAGCTTTTAAGAGTTTCTTTCATTGGATACGAAACACAAACTATACATGCAAAACCCGAACAGGAAATATACCTCAAATCAGATACAACAATGTTGGGCGAACTAGTTGTAAATGGCGATCTGCCAAGAATAAGGCTTCGTAACGATGCAGTAGTTGCAATAGTCGAAAATACAGTT
>JBAYZS010000052.1:0-15508 GCA_041672395.1 Dysgonamonadaceae bacterium
TATAACCGTTTGAACGATATGGTTGCTTATGTGCAAACATTGGTAGAGAAATTGGAGTTGCCTTGGCGCATTCTGCGTTTGTGTGGTGGTGATATGAGTTTTACCTCCGCTTTGACTTTTGATTTTGAAGTATTTTCTGCAGCACAAGAACGCTGGTTAGAAGTAAGTTCAGTATCAAATTTTGAGAGTTATCAAGCAAACCGTTTGAAGTGCAGATACCGCGATGAGAGCCGCAAAACTCAGCTATGTCATACATTGAATGGAAGCGCACTTGCTTTGCCCCGCATAATGGCTGCAATCCTTGAAAACAACCAAACACCCGAAGGAATTCGCATACCCAAAGCGTTGGTTCCCTATTGTGGTTTTGAGATAATCGATTGAAAAGAATAAAACTAATAGAAAAAGCGAAAAGTCCAATGGACCTTTCGCTTTTTTATTTTATATACCTGTGAAAGGCAATTAATTCTTGTTCATATCAAATCCGAGCAACATGCCATCATACATATCGTCCATGGCTGCAAGAATCTCTATCGAATTGTCTTTGGTAAACATGCTCAGCGTTTTCATCAGTTTCAAGAAACCGTCCGCATCAAACATGAGTTTCATATTCTTACCAGAAACAACCGGTGTTGCGTCCAGTTTCCCCAATCCCCTCATATAACTCAGCGAAATTTGTTTTGTTTCAGGGTTTATTGAGTAATTACCTGAAAACTTCATCTTCCCCAAACGCGCGATGTAAGTACTGTCGGCATTAAACACAAATTGAGTATTCTCTTTTTGTATCCCAGACTTTGCACAATATTCATTAAATTTCTTTTCGACCTGAGTTGCAACCACCGCACCTCCAGCTTTCTTAAGTAAGTTTTCCGTTTCGAACATGCACGCAGTACTTTTAAAATTCCATGTACCTGTCAATTCCTTTTGTGGAAGTGCACTTGATACTTTGTTCCAAACCTTGCTAAGTACGTTTGCAGCGTTTGTTGTTCCACTTTTTTGGGCAAAGACCGAAGAAGAAAAAAGAATTACAATAGTCGCTATTAAAATGTGTAATTTATTCATTTGATTTGTTGTTTTAAAAACCATGCAAAATTAATTATTTTTATTGACTTTGAGTAGAAAATTTTATCGAGTATAAAACATTTAGATTCACATTGTTTAACTTAAAATTAGCGATTGATTCTCAGCGGTTATATGCGAGCATTGTGAGACTATGGTGAGAGGAGAGTGAGAGGAGGGCAGACCAAGCATTAAATCAAATGAAAACAAATATATGTATAACAATGTTAAATAGTCAAGCCATATTACTACATTTCATTTACATTAAAACCCACGCTCCAATCATTGAGAATATATTATGGTAAGTACAGGATACGAAAATATTCTGTACTTTTGTATGAATTAATAGTACCTCAAAAATAATAGGTTAAAATTTTATTAAAGTATGCCTGATAAAGGAGTTGAAAAAAGCGTGTATGCTCAAACAGTACTCGATTTTGTTACTGTGAGCGTTGAATTTTGTGCATTTCTTGAGAATAATGAATCATCGTCGCGTTTGGTCTGGATTAACAGGATGACCCGTTTGCTACCATTGATGTATATCAAAGCATCATTGTTACCAGAAACGGTAGTAGTGAGCGACGATATTCCAGAAGTGTTTGTATCGGAAGACGATTACGCTCGCGTATCAACAAACGTGTCGCAAATAATGGCAGATGAAGATGTCTATCTTGATGTATTTGTAGAAGACATGAAGTATAGCGACACACCCATCACATCCTTTATATCGGAAGATATTGCTGATATTTATCAAGATGTTCGCAATTTTGTTTCAATTTATCAATATGGATTGACCGATCAGATGAACGATGCTTTGTATAGGTGCACTATAAATTTCCGTAATTATTGGGGTCAAAAGCTAGTAAACGTACTTCGTCCGCTTCACGCATTGCTTTATCGTGAACAAGACGAAGAAGATATGGATGGAATAAAAATGGAGGAAAAGTGGGATTAACAATTACAAAACAACAAATTGCCGAACTACCAATTGAAAAATTTGAAGGAGAGATCATAATAGTCGATAAGTTGACGCAAGTGCAGTCGTCAATCGATTTTCTTAAACAACATGCGATTATAGGATTTGATACAGAAACAAAGCCCGCTTTTAAGAGAGGTCAGACACACAAAGTAGCCTTAATGCAGCTGTCGACAGAAGACGTTTGTTTTTTATTTAGGTTGAATAAGATAGGATTTCCGAAGGAGTTAAATGAAATACTTTGTAGTGAGGAAATCGTTAAGATAGGACTTTCTTTAGGCGATGATTTTTCGGCAATTCATAAAAGGTCAGATAAAAAACCACAAAACTTTATCGACCTACAAAGTTTTGTGGATAAGTATGACATTGACGATAACAGTCTTCAGAAGATATATGCAATTATATTTGGCAAAAAGATATCAAAGAATCAGCCTCTCGAATTGGGAAGCAGAAACTCTGTCAGAAGCTCAAAAAGCTTATGCCGCGATTGATGCTTGGGCTTGTATAAAAATCTATAATCATTTAATTGAAATTGATGAGAATGATAAATAATAATGATGTAATTCTGAAACCTAAGAAAGAGGAGTCCCTTTTAAGATTTCATCCTTGGGTTTTTTCCGGTGCAATTGCTCAAAAGCCCGATAACCTGACCGAAGGCGACGTAGTTAAAGTTTTTGCCAGTAATGGCACATTTTTGGGAGTCGGTCACTATCAAATTGGGAGTATTGCGGTAAGGATTTTATCCTTTCAAGATGTGTTGATTGACAAATCGTTTTATGTCGACCGTCTCACCGATGCTTATAATCTTCGTGTCAAATTAGGATTGATTAGAGCTGACAATAATGCGTTCCGGTTGGTTCATGGTGAAGGCGATAACTTGCCAGGTTTGATAATCGATATGTATGGAAAGACTGCAGTAATGCAAGCACATTCAATAGGAATTCACTGCGACAAGAATCTTATAATAGAAGCCCTCAAAGAAGTTTTACCCCAAGGAATGTTACAAAATGTCTTTTATAAATCAGAAGGCACCTTGCCATTTAAGGCAGACATTGATTGCGAAGACAGCTATGTGATGGGCGGAGAAATTGCTGATGATGCCGCTTTAGAGAACGGTTTGAAGTTCCACATTGATTGGTTGCACGGGCAGAAAACCGGTTTTTTTGTAGACCAACGTGATAATCGGAGTTTACTTGAAAAATATTCAGCCGGCAGGAATGTACTCAATATGTTTTGTTATACCGGTGGTTTTTCCGTTTATGCTTTAAGAGGAGGCGCAAAGAATGTTATGTCAGTCGACAGTTCTTCAAAAGCCGTGATGTTAACAGAAGACAATGTTAGGCTCAATTTTGGTGAAGAAGCACGACATGAATCAAAGGCAGAAGATGCTTTTAAGTTTTTAAAATCAATAAGTAGCGATACTTATGATCTTGTTATTTTGGATCCCCCTGCTTTTGCCAAACATCGCGGAGCCATTAACAATGCGTTGCAAGGATACAAAAAACTAAATCTGGCGGCGATAGAAAAAATGCCAAAAGGAAGTGTTTTGTTCACATTCTCTTGTTCACAGGTGATTTCTCGAGAACAGTTCCGTCTGGCAGTGTTCAGCGCTGCTGCGTTGGCAGGCAGAAGGGTGCGCATTCTACATCAACTTTCTCAATCGGCAGATCACCCAATAAATATTTATCACCCAGAAGGTGAATACTTGAAAGGGCTTGTTCTTTATATCGAATAAGTCTGAAAAAGTGTATAAAATACACCAAAATAAACTTGATTCGGTTAAAAATGGCTAAATAACTGAATTTTCTTTTGGAAAAGTGAGGTGTGTATCAAAAAAACGCCTATATTTGCACTGTGTTTTTCATGGTATTAGATTTAAGGTTAACAATGAAGATTGGTTGTCGTGAGACAACCATTCCTTTTTTATATAGGTACCATTCGAAACACGATTCATTCTGCTTTTAATTCCTTTATCTACATTTCACAAATTATAATCCGTTTAACTTTCTAACTCCGCTGTTTTTGTGTTAAATTTGCAGTAAAATTCTGAAGTTATGAAGTTCAGTACAAGCATTGAGATTCCAGAAAATGGTTTAAAAATATGTCACATGAACAGGATTTTGCTTTTTGGCTCTTGTTTTTCAGAAAACATTGGTAAAAGGCTTGCCAAATCTAAGTTTCAGGTAGATATAAATCCTTTTGGAATTCTTTATAATCCTTTGTCCGTTGCTGTTGCAATTAAACGATTGTTGCAAAACAAACCGTTTAATGCTGCTGAATTGACGTTTCGTGATGGTTTGTGGCATAGTTTCATGCATCATGGGGCTTTTTCCAATGTTGACAGAGATTGTTGCCTAGAAGCCATTAATTATCGTTATGCTACCGCTGTGGAAGGTTTGAAGCAGATGGATATTTTATTTGTGACGTTCGGCACAGCGTTTGTTTACCGACAGATATCAGACGGTGAAGTGGTGGGCAATTGTCATAAATTTCCAGATTCAACGTTTAGCAGGACTCGGCTGTCGGTGCAATCAATCGTTGATGAATGGAGTGCGGTCATTTCAGAGCTTATATCTCAAAATAAAGAACTAAAGATAGTCTTTACTGTAAGTCCAATCCGTCATTTTAAAGATGGAGCACATCATAATCAACTCAGTAAATCAACTCTACTTTTAGCTGTAGATGAGTTAGTGAACAAATTCTCTCATAATGTCAATTATTTCCCAGCTTTTGAAATTGTGATGGACGAATTGCGAGATTATCGGTATTATGCTGCGGATATGACTCATCTTTCTGATGTGGCTCTTGATTATATTTGGGAGCGTTTTGGTGAGTCATTCTTTGATGATAATACTTCAACTATAATTCGGCTTTGGAACGAAATAGACCGTTCGCTGAATCATCGACCGCTAAATAACGTGACGGATCAATTCAAGAGATTTCAACTTCAAACATTAAATAAACTAGAACATTTTAAAAATCAGTATCCTTTTATAAATTGTGAAACGGAATACATTGATTTACAAAACAGTATTAAATAACGCACTACTTTTATGACTTACGCTATATCAAAAATCGCATCAATACTTAATGTTAAAAACAAACCTACCAAAGATGCAATAATTTCTGTATTGCTTACTGATAGTAGAAAGCTCACGAATCCTGCTGAAACGCTGTTCTTTGCCTTGGTCACAAAGAATAATGACGCGCATAATTTTGTGTCTGATTTGTATTTATCAGGCGTTCGAAATTTTGTGGTTAGTAAAATGAAACCAGAATGGCAATCGTTTGTCGATACTAACTTTCTCTTGGTGAAAGATTCGTTGCTTGCTCTGCAAAAACTAGCAGCTTTTCACAGATCTCAGTTTGAGATTCCTGTAGTAGGTATCACGGGTAGCAATGGAAAAACGGTTGTTAAAGAGTGGTTGTATCAATTACTTGAAGAAAATTATAATATTGTTCGTTCACCAAGAAGCTTTAACTCGCAAATTGGAGTGCCACTCTCGGTGTGGCAACTGAATGAAACAACAGAGTTGGGTATTTTTGAGGCTGGGATTTCTAAACCGGATGAAATGGAACGACTTGAACCGGTTATTCAACCAACAATTGGTGTCTTTACCAATATTGGAGAAGCGCATCAGGAGAATTTCAGTTCTATTGAACAAAAATACCTTGAAAAAATGGAATTGTTCAAAAATGTGAACGTCTGCATCTATTGTCAGGATAATCCGCTCATGCAGCAATGTATCGACATGATGATGTTGTCGCAACGATCTTTTTCGTGGTCCTTGTATGATGAGGAAGCACCTCTGTTTATCTCACGTATCGATAAAAAGGATAATACTACGGAAATTAGCTATTCATTTTTGAAAATGGATTATAGTTTTAAAATAGGGTTTACAGATAATGCTTCAATAGAAAATGCGATTAACTGCTTGTCGGTTATGCTGTTGCTTCATGTTTTTCCTGACGTTATCGCGCAACGGATGGAGCGATTGGAGCCTGTGGCTATGCGGCTTGACGTACGACAAGGAAAGCATAATTGCATAATTATTAATGATACTTACAATTCTGATATCAATTCAATACAAATTGCACTTGATTTTCAGAATCAGCGTCATACTGATAAACCGTTAAAAAAAACAGTTATCATTTCTGATATTCTGCAGTCGGGTATTCTCCCAAAGACTTTGTACCGTAAGGTTGCGGAGATGCTTGAGCAAAGTAAAATCGACAAACTAATTGGAATAGGAAAGGATATTTTGGCAAATGAGAATCAATTTAAAATATCTGAGAAGGCTTTCTTTCAATCAACGGACGATTTTATTCGTTCTGGCTTTTGGCATGATTTTGATAATGAATTAATCTTACTTAAAGGAGCCAGGAAATTTCATTTTGAAAGTATAAATGCACTTATCGAACAACGCGTACACGAAACGGTAATGGAAGTAGATCTGGACGCGCTAGTGCATAATTTCAATTTCTATAAATCGAAACTGCAACCGGATGTGAAGATGGTTTGCATGGTAAAAGCGAATGCTTATGGGGGTGGGGCAATCGAAATTGCCAAAACACTGCAATATCATAGGTGCGACTATCTTGCGGTTGCTGTAGCTGAAGAAGGGATTGCTCTAAGGTCTGAAGGAATCACTTTACCAATAATCATCTTAAACCCTGAAGTGAATGGGTTCGAAGAGCTTTTTGCAGATGATCTGGAACCTGAGGTGTATAATTTTCGAATTCTGAACGCGTTTATCAAAGAAGCGGAGCGTAGAGGAATCACAAATTATCTTGTACATATCAAAATTGATACGGGAATGCACCGACTTGGTTTTTCTCCGGAACAGATTCCACAACTGCTGAATGTACTTGCAATGCAAAAGGGGTTGATGGTAAGGTCTGTGTTTTCACATCTTGCTGCAAGTGAAAGCTGGAAATTTGATGAGTATACGCACAAACAAATCGATACGCTAAAATCTGCTGCCGAACAAATTGAAAACGGTTTAGGCTACAGTGTGATGAAACATATACTCAATTCAGCAGGTATTGAACGTTTCCCTGATGCTCAATGGGATATGGTTAGATTGGGAATTGGTCTGTATGGGGTTAGCGCCAGCGGTTTGCAAGGATTGAAAAATGTGTTCACCTTAAAAACCACTATTCTGCAGGTTAAAGAGTTTCCTCAACATGAAACTATCGGTTATGGAAGAAATGAAGAATTAAATCACGATGCTCGTATTGCTACCATCCGTATTGGTTATGCCGACGGTTTAGATCGGCAATTTGGCAATCGAAAGGGATACGTTTTGATTAATGGTCAGTCTGCTCCTATTGTTGGAAATGTTTGTATGGATCTTTGTATGGTCGATGTGACCGGTATTGATGTCAAGGAAGGCGATTCGGTTATTATATTTGGTGAAGGTTTATCGATTATCGACCTTGCTCAAAGTATCGGAACTATTCCATATGAGATACTGACATCGGTCTCTCCGCGAGTCAAACGAGTGTACGTAAAAGAGTAAGGGAAAAAAAAAGCACCTCAATTGAGGTGCTTTTTTTATTATTCTTTATTTACTGAATTATTCAGCAAAGAAGATAGCTACACGGTTCCAATCGTTTTCTGCATAAGGTTGTTCTGTGTCACCTTTCCAGTCAATTGAAATGCGATTGCTGTCAATAGCATATTCACTGATCAATGCGTCAGCAACTGCTTTTGCACGTTTTTCAGATAGAGCGAAATTGTATTCAGGAGTACCTGTTTGAGCATCTGCATAAGCTACAATTTTAACTGTTGCATTAGGATTAGCTTTCAAATATTCAGCTGTGTTATAAACGCTAACTTGTTGACCTTTGTCAATTTTAGCAGAGTTAATACGGAAGAATACTACGTTAGGAATGTAAACTGCTTCAGCAGGAGCTGCAACAACTTCTTCACATTCTGGGCAAGATGTTGGGCGTTTGCTCAATTGTTCGTTTTCAGCACGAAGTCTGTTGATTTGGCTGTTTAAGTCGTTGATCAAGTTATAATCCATTAATTCAGCAGGTGTGAAATCTTGTTTTCCAAGACCAAATTTTACACCTACAACTGCTGTTGCCAATGCGTCATATTCGTTGTCTGTACCATTTACTCCATCAAATGAATCTTGCAAAGTTCTGATTCCTAATTCAAGAAATAAAGCAACTTTGTTTGAAATTTGGAAATTGTTGATCAAACCAGCATTTAAAGTTAATGTTTGGTTTTGACCTTTGAAAAGTGGAGAATCTGGATTTGGTTTTTCGAACCAATCGTTCATTCCATACATATAACCAACACCAACGTATGGGATTAGGCTATAAACTCTGTTAGGATTATAAGATCCCCAAGCATTGATAACATTGTACATCAAGTCAACATGACCACCAAGCCAGTTACGATCTGATTGTACTGCATTACTTGCAACATGTTTGATGTTACCACCATCAATTACTAAACGAGCACCCCAGTTAGGAGAATTCCATCTTCCAACTTCGATTTGTCCGTTCCATCCTAAGCGATCCATTAAATCAGCGTCAGCATTGTTTTCAAACTCTGAAAGATAGATGTTTGTTCCGCCACCAAGACCAATATACCAATGAGCGCCTGCTTTGTCTTTTAGATAAACTGTACCATTAGATACATTTTGCATTTCTTGAGCACTCATTCCAAATGCTACAAGAATTGAAATTAAAAGTAAACTAATTTTTTTCATAAATTTAAATTCTAATTAAACATTATTTATTACAATAACTCGATATTCTTCTTATTTAATAATTTACATATTTTTTATAACAAATGTCCTTATAAAATGTTCAACATGTTAAGTTTAATTCCAACAGTTGAAAAAAAGAATAAATGTTTCGAATTACAAAGATAAAGTATAATTTTATATAAAGCTCTTTTTTAAATAAAAAAATACTAAAAAAACTCTGTTTCAAGGGATTCAAATGTGAATTTAATCACTTTTGCACTGTTTGTAGTGATTTACCCGAGATATGTCTTTAACAATTTGCTTCTTGAATCTTGTCGTAATCGTCTGATCGCTTTTTCTTTAATTTGGCGAACACGTTCACGAGTCAATTGGAATTTATCTCCAATCTCTTCCAGTGTCATTTCCTGACAACCAATGCCAAAGAACATCTTAATTATATCGCTTTCTCTTTCAGTCAATGTGCCAAGTGCACGATCAATTTCTTTTTGAAGTGATTCATTTACTAATGTTCTGTCGGCTGATGGGGCGTCATCATTTATAAGGACATCTAATAAACTGTTGTCCTCACCTTCCACAAAAGGTGCATCCATAGAAATATGTCGACCGGAAACTTTTAATGAATCCGTCACTTTTTCGACAGGGATATCTAATTCATGAGCGAGTTCTTCTGCTGAAGGACGACGTTCATGTTCTTGTTCGAATTTTTGAAAAGCTTTGTTTATCTTATTGAGTGAGCCAACTTGATTTAGCGGAAGACGAACAATTCGTGATTGTTCCGCTAATGCTTGTAGAATTGATTGACGAATCCACCAAACTGCATAACTGATAAATTTGAAACCTCTGGTTTCGTCAAACTTTTCAGCTGCTTTGATTAGCCCTAAATTTCCTTCGTTGATAAGGTCAGGTAGGCTGAGCCCCTGATTTTGATATTGCTTAGCAACAGAAACTACGAAACGAAGATTTGCTCTAGTTAATTTTTCGAGAGCTTTTTTATCGCCTTTCTTAATAGCCTGTGCTAATTCAACTTCTTCTTCAACAGTAATCAGATCTTCACGTCCTATCTCTTGCAGATATTTGTCCAGAGAAGCGCTCTCCCTGTTTGTGATCGATTTTGTAATCTTTAATTGCCTCATTTATTTATCTTTCCTATTTTATTCTAGACTTAACGAAAAGGTTGCAAAAATAACACTTTTTTCTTGGATATTAAAACAAATGTCAATATTATTCACCCCCTTCTAATCAAAACAAAGGAAACGATGAAATCGATTCCTTTGTTTTACTAACAGATAGAAAGATGATTTGTTACATCTTTCGCGTTAATTAATCTTAATATGATTATTTTTGAGATAGATCAATCGCTATATATTGTGTTCTTTGATTTGGATAAAATCCTGCAATAAGAATCACTTTATCTTGGCTATTAGCAGCTGTTGTTACAATTTGGGACACATCATTTTCATTATTTACAGATGTATTATTGATGCGCATGATTATAAATCCTTTATTGATACCTTCTTTACGGAAAAGGCCATCATTTGTTACGCTTTCAACTTTAATACCACTTTTGATACCCATTTCCTGTTTTTGTTCGTTAGTAAGTGGTGCAAATGTTGCTCCTAAATTACCAATAACATCAACACTTTTTGTTATTTCTGTATTTCCATGTTCGTTTTTAAGTTCAACGGTGAAAGTTCTGTCTTTTCCATCGCGTTGAACTGTTACTTTCACTTTATCACCCGGTCTGTATTTATTCAATTGTGTTTGTAGTTCTGCAAAATCGGTTATTTTGTTATTATTTATAGAAGTAATGATATCACCTTTTTGCATGCCAGCAGCTTTAGCCGGACTTCTATCTACAAATTCTGAAATAGTAACGCCCTTAATTTGAGCAAGTTTGCTGGCTTTTTCAGGATCACGTTGTCTAAGAACTTCGATATTTTCAACCTGGATTCCCAGTACTGCACGTTGAACCATTCCAAATTGTTTTAGGTCGGCAGCCACTTTTCCTGCAATCGAAATTGGAACTGCAAAAGCCAAACCGTTAAAATCACCCGTTGTTGAATAGATCATTGTGTTTATACCAACCAATTCGCCTTTTGTATTTACCAATGCACCGCCACTATTACCTCTGTTTACGGCCGCATCTATTTGAATAAATGATTGAATTCCTGAATCATTACCAAGGTTACCTCTGTTTTTAGCACTTACAATACCAGCAGTTACTGTAGAAGTAAGATTGAAAGGATTTCCCACTGCCAATATCCACTCACCGACTTTCAAAGCCTCGGAATTTCCAAATGGAATGTACGGGAAGTCGTTTCCTTCAATTTTAATTAAAGCGATATCCGTTTTTGGATCTGTGCCGATAACCTTCGCAGTAAATTCACGGTTATCATTCAAACTAACAGATACTTCGTTTGCACCTTCTATCACGTGATTATTTGTGATAATGTAACCATCTTTTGAAATAATCACACCCGATCCAAAACCAACTTGTTCTTTAGGCTGACTATAACCTTCGCCCCCAAAACCAAAGAAGTAATCAAAAGGATTAATCATTTGTTGTTCGCGAATTGAGGTGGATTTGATATGTACAACACCGTGAACGGTTTTTTCTGCCACTTCTGTGAAATCAGGGAAACCATCTTCAGTTGTCATGTTGGTTAGTTTGACATTAGGATCCTGTCCGAAAGAATTAGCCGATTCATCGATGTTTTTTCCGTTCAATGTTAATGCAGCATTATTTTGTCTGCCACTATTATTTTGAATAACATTGAATCCCCAGATTGTAAGCAGGGAACTTAAAATGGCTACAGCAACTGTAACCAACAGGTTTTTTCCATTACTTGTGTTCATATTTTTACTTGTTTTTGTTTTAACATTTAAGTCTCAAATATAATTACAAAAAACATACTTGATTTGATTGGTACGAGCATATTTTAGTACTTTTAACTTAAGTGTGAAGCTATTAACCCCGTTTAACCCTAGCAGGTTGAAAATATCGGAATTAGGGCTAAAAAAGAACTGTCAAAATGTCCGACATCTATTTCAGGCTCTTTCCTCTACTTCTTGCGTACCTTTTAAAGCGTAAGTTATTGATTGGTTGTAAAATGTCGAGATAAAGTAAAGATAAAAAGTACTTCCCCGATTTGAACAGTTTATTGTATTTATTCAAGATTACAATCTGAGTGATCCATCGAAATATAAAAAGAAGCGTGGCGCCGGCTATTAATAGATAATTCATATCAATAACCCCAATAGCAACAGCACAAAAAACAGCGGTATAAAATCCATACTTGGTAATTGATTCCCAATTGAATAACCCAGATTGAAATCCTTTATAAAACTGTTTTGTGTGCATATACTTCGACTTCAGTTCTCTCCAGGTAGAAAACCTGTTTATTAAGGAACTTTCCGTCATGCTTTCGGGTGAAGTTACAACCGTTGTATTCGTTTTATTTGCAACTGTATTTATAAATAAATCATCTTCGCCCCCTTCAATATTTAATATTGAAGAAAAACCTTTGTTATCAAAAAACAAGTTTCGTCTATAGCCCATATTTCTGCCAATTCCCATAAAAGGTTTATGGTTGACAGCCATTGATAGATATTTGAGGCAATGGATTAAATTATCATACAAAACAAACCTTCTCATGGGGACCGATTTCTTGATATTAAATTTGCAGTACCCCAAAACGATATCTTTCCCTTGGGCAAATGCGTTTGCATATTCCCTGATCCATTGGTTGGAACAAGGAGCGCAATACGATTCGGCAAAAATCAATAGATCATTTTTAGCCGCCTTGATACCAAGTGTCAAGGCTAACTTTTTTTCATTTATCGGTTCTGCGTTATTAGGTACATACGTGTGATACAGATTTTTATGATCCAACTCAAGTCTTTTCAATACCATATCTGTTTCGTCTGTCGATCCTGTATTTACCACTATTACCTCGAATTCCGGATAATCCTGGTCGAGTATTTTAGGGAGATTCTCTGCCAGATATTCTGATTCGTTTTTAGAAGCAATAATAATGGATACCGGGGGTAAATCTTCGTTAGGTAAACTACTTTTTTCTCTTTTCAGCTCATAAATGTATGGTTTTCTGTACAACAAGAAATAAAAAAGCAATTGAATTATGAAGAACAACAGTAAAGCCGCTAAGATAATCCAGTGAACAGTGTCGAATTTGAAAAGAGAATATAAATCCATTATAGCAATATTAAATTGAATCAGAGAAAAAAGATTTGGGTAGTTCGTGGCAGTTATAATTTGATGCCATCACCTCGCCGTAAGCGCCGGCAGATCTAATAGCCAAAAGATCACCGCGTTGAGCTTCGTTTAATTGAAAGTTCTCAACAAAAACATCACTTGATTCGCAGATAGGACCAACAATATCATACGTATCCAATGATTGGTCTGAACTGATGTTCTCGATATGATGAAAGGCTTGATAAAGCGCAGGTCTTATTAAGTCTGTCATTCCCGCATCCACGATAAGGAACTTTTTTTGTACTCCTTTTTTCACATAAGTAGTGCGTGTAATCAGCGAACCGCACGGTGCTACAATAGAACGCCCTAACTCAAAGTGAATTGTTTGCGGAACCTGATGTTCCAGATATTTACTGAATAAACGAAAATATGATTCAAAATCTGCCATGGAGAAATGATTAGGATGCTGATAATTTATTCCCAATCCACCGCCAACATTTATGAGATTTAATGTAATCCCTTTATTCTCAAACGATTTCTGCAGTTCGACAGCTTTCACACACAAATCTTCAAAAACCGACATATCCGTGATTTGAGAACCAATATGAAAATGAATCCCAATCAGTTCAAGATGTGTACAATTTTCGAGCATTTTTAGTGCATCTGGCAAAACTGTTAAATCGATACCAAACTTATTCTCATTCAGTCCGGTAGTTATATATTTATGTGTGTGTGCATCAACATTAGGGTTGATACGTAAAGCAATTCTTGCCTGTTTATTTTTGGCTTTTGCGAGTTCTTCAATCGCCTCCATTTCAGGCAATGATTCCACGTTAAAGCAAAATATATCATAATCCAGCGCGATATTAATTTCTTTATCCGTTTTTCCCACACCCGCGAAAGCAATTTTAGAAGGCGTAAAACCATTTTCAACTGCAACAATTATTTCGTTTCCGCTCACACAATCAGCGCCAAATCCAAATGAGGCAATCTCCTGTAATATTCTGGGATTAGCATTTGCTTTTATTGCATAGTGGACAACAAAATTCTTGTTTTCCGTTTCCTTTTTTACTGTGTTGAGTGTTTCTCTGAGAAGCTCAATATCGTAAAAGTAGAAAGGAGTATCTATTGAATTGAATTTTTCAACCGGAAATTTACCTTTAATCATATTGTTGAAATTTTGGCTGCAAAGTTAATAAAAAGGGCGACTTATTTATATTAATTCCAATGTTTGCTCTATTTTCTTGTCGGTAGACAGATTATAATCCAGCCAATGGATTTTAAATCCCCGTCGTTCCATGCCCCTGAACCAAGTCATTTGTCTTTTTGCAAACTGATGAATAGCTATTTCTAACTGCGAAAACATCTCAGAAAATGATATTTGCCCAATAACGTATTGCGTAACATATTTATATTCAAGTCCGTAATAGATGAGGTCGTCTGCCAGAACACCTTTAGAAAGCAAGTTTTCCACTTCTTCAATCATTCCTTCTTCCAACCGTTTTTTTAGTCGGTCCGTTATTTTTTTTCTTCTCAAATCCCGATGGATATCAATGCCTATAATAACGCTCTTTATGGGATCATAATTTTGTGAAGTAAGCGGTTCTTTAGACTGAAAATCAGCAATTTCAATTGCTCGAATAGCTCTTTTTTTAGTGTCTACATCCGTTGAGTTATGGAGCGATTTATAGTTTGACAGGATTTCTGTAAGCTCTTGCAGCGATTTAGATTCCATATCTATTCTTAACGCCTTATTTTCAGGTACATCCGGTAGGTGATACCCTTTCAGGACCGCCTCAATATATAGTCCCGTCCCGCCACAGAGGATAGGGGTTTTGCCGCGAGAAAGTATGTCCGCATAAGCGATATGGAAATCTTGTTGATAATTGAATAATGTATATTTATCACCTGCATCTCTAATATCAATCAGATAATGAGGTATTTGATGTCCATTAATTGCGTAGTCAGTAAGATCTTTGCCAGTGCCGATGTCCATGCCTCGATAAACCTGTCGTGAGTCGGCGCTCAATATTTCACCACCCAGTCTGTCGGCTAATTGAGTGGCAAAAGAGGTCTTTCCGCTTGCAGTGGGACCCAAAACTGTAATGAGCTCTGTTCTTGGAGTTTCTGTAGAAGTGTTTTGAATAAAAGTCATTTCACCAACTTCTTCCTGCTCCACCACCACCAAAGCTTCCGCCACCGCCACCACCGAATCCACCACCGAATCCGCCGCCAAAGCCACCTCCGAATCCACCCCCACCGGAATGTTGGGAACCGCCCCCAATGATAGGAGGAAAAAAGATGGTTCCGCCTCCACCACGGTTGTGGCCATCACCATCTATATGTTGATCGCCTTTCCCGAAAATGACACTCATGAAAATTATGAAGAGTATTATGGCAATGATAATAATGATACCGGGAATTTCATTAACGCCTTCTGCTTCTGCATCAAACTCGCCGCTTAGTCTGGCAATAATGGCATCTGCTGAGGCATTGACGCCGCCAAAATAGTCGTTTTCAATGAAATAGGGAATC
>JBAYZS010000053.1:0-15391 GCA_041672395.1 Dysgonamonadaceae bacterium
GATCATCTATCACACCAGGAATCAGATATAATCCCTGTGAATCAAATACTTCTGAATTATTAACGATTTGATCAGGAACATCATCTATGTATATTTGTGAAATCCTTTCATGTTCAATTAGAACAGAACCAACATACCTTTTTCCATCGTTGATGATTGTTGCTTTGTATAACAGAATCATGTCATTAATCTTGTTTTGGTTTAATTTTACCAAATATCTTTCTCCATCTCAAGTTTATCACACCAAAAAATGCTTCTCCAAAAATACTTGTATTCATTTTTGAGACACCCAATCTGCGATTAACAAAAATAACTGACACCTCTTTAATCTTAAAACCTAATACAAACGCGCTATATTTCATTTCAATTTGAAAAGCATACCCTTTGAATTTGATATTGTCCAAATCAATAGTTTCCAGTACTTTTCGTTTGTAACAAACAAACCCGGCTGTTGTGTCGTGAACCTTCAATCTGGTAATCATCTTAACATATTTCGATGCAAAATAAGACATAAGAACCCGTCCCATCGGCCAGTTCACAACATTCACACCAGTAGAATAACGCGAGCCTATTGCAACATCGTATCCGTCAAGAGCGCATGCATCGTATAATCGAGGTAAATCGTAGGGATCATGGGAAAAATCAGCATCCATCTCAAATATATATTCATAATTTCTACTCAAAGCCCATTTAAAACCATGAATATAAGCTGTACCCAATCCTTGCTTCCCTTTACGTTCTTCTATATAAAGCCTTTTTGGAAACTCGTTCATCAAACGATAAACGATCGAAGCAGTCCCATCGGGAGAACCGTCATCAATAACCAATATATCAAAATTCTTATCCAATCCGAATACAGCCCGGATAATATTTTCAATATTTTCTTTCTCGTTATATGTTGGTATAATTACTAAGCTGTCTGGCATAAATTCTAAATGTTTCTTCAAAAGTAGTATTTTAAAATAATATTTGAAGTCGAAATATCGAAAATGTTAGATTTATGTTTAAAACAAGACTTGATGACTCAGTTTTTTACTTCATAAATTAGTCCATTTTTTAGTATCTTTGTATAACAGCAATCAAAATGTATTCATTTAATAAAATTATTGGTCATTTTATACATGAGAACGATAAAAACGATCGTCTTATTACTCTTCATTTTCCTTTTAACAGGATGTAACTCTGAAGAATTAGTGTTTCAACTTTCAATTAAAAATCACTCAGACACATCAGAAACGTTATTAAATACAGGTAGCGGAAAAGAAATAGAAAAAGGAATAATACGTATAAAATTCTCAGAAAAAGAAGACGAAAATCTCTTTTATGACACGCAATCCGGACGATTGAAAAGCAGTCAGACAGATATTGAACTTTTTCTTCAAAGCATTGGTGCAGAAAGTATTGAAAGAGTTTTTCCTAACGCAGGGAAATTCGAAGCACGAACACGCAAAGAAGGTTTGCATTTATGGTATGACATTACTTTCGATAAAACAAAGCCTATTACTCGTGCCACTTCCGATGCTCGTCTGTTGTCAGGAATAGACATTGTAGAAGAAATCTATAACCCTACCCTTCCACCAACCCAGATAGAAATGGCTACATTGAAAAGATCTTCATCTTCAAGCTCTTTTTTTAATGATCCTTTTTTAGACTCACAATGGCATTATCATAATATCGGAGATATTCAAGGATCATCTCCCGGAGCCGATATTAATCTTTTTAAAGCATGGGAAGTTGAAAGCGGAAAACCTGACGTCATCGTTGCTATCGTTGATGGTGGTTTAGATACTAACCATGAAGATTTGAAAGATAATTTATGGATTAATCAATATGAGTTCAACGGACTTCCAAATGTAGATGATGATAATAATGGTTTTCTAGACGATATATATGGATATAACTTTGTATCAGAACAAAGCACTATTCTACCTCATTCACATGGTACGCATGTAGGAGGGACAGTCGCAGCTCGTAATAACAACGAGAAAGGAGTTGCCGGAGTTGCCGGCGGAGATGGTTCACCTCATAGTGGTATTCGAATGATAAGTTGTCAAATCTTTGAACATACAAGTGATCCACAAAAAGATCGTTCTGGAAATACAGCAGCAGCCATCAAATATGGTGCAGACAATGGTGCTGTCATCAGTCAAAACTCATGGGGATATGAGTATCCCGGTTCAGGTTCAATGCCTGCATCCTTAAAAGCTGCTGTTGATTATTTTATCAAATATGCAGGGTGTGATAATGAGGGTAATCAACTTCCCAACTCGCCAATGAAAGGTGGAGTTGTAATTTTTGCGGCAGGAAATGACAATGAAGATTACAAAGCTTATCCTGCAGCATATCCACCAATCATCTCTGTTTCGGCAATGGCACCAAATTATAAGAAGTCATGGTACACAAATAGAGGCGATTGGATAACTATTATGGCACCGGGTGGAGATAACAATTATCCTGGAGGAATGGTACTAAGCACATTACCGAACAATAGTTATGGATATATGCAAGGCACATCCATGGCTAGTCCGCACGTATCAGGAGTAGCAGCATTAATAATTTCAAAGTATGGAGGTCAGGGGTTTACTAACGAAGCATTAAAACAACATATTACTTTATCTTTGCTTCCAGTGGATATAAACGAAATAAATCCGGACTATAGCGGAAGATTAGGAAGGAGTTATATTGATGCTGAAAAATCATTAGCAAAAAACTCCAACAAGTCTCCCGAAAATATTGCTTCAGTAGAATTGTCTGAAGGTTATAAATCTATTGATATAACTTGGGGAGCAGTATTAGATGAAGATGATGGCACAGCTTCCTATTATAAATTGTACTATTCAAATACATTGATATTAAATGACAATAATTACCAACAAGGCAAAGAAATTAAAATTAGCGGTTCTTCTTATAAACCCGGGGATAAAGTTAATTATACGCTTGAAGGACTGAGTTTAGACACCCATTATTCATTTGTACTGATAGCAGAAGATCGTTGGGGTCTTCAATCCGCACCGCTTTTATTTTTAGGAAAAACTAAAGTAAATCTACCACCTGTTTTATCCAGAAGTGGAGATAACCCCGTCAGGATTACCGGATATGAGATTTCGAAAGTTATGATAGAGGTGTTTGAACCCGATGGACAAGAATGGAATTATACTGTTACAGGAGAAACAAACGGAGTAACTTTTAAAAAAGAAAAAAGCGTAATAACACTAAGTTTTACTGCTTCAGGAGGAATTGGAAAACATTCACTCAACATTACTGTTACTGATATATATCAAGCAACTGAAACCATAGAAATTACATATGAAATTTATGAGAATCACCCACCTCGATTGATAAAAACTTTTGAGAAAGAGTTTATTCCAATCAGTATGGTAGATTATCCCATTAATTTAAATGAGTATTTCACTGATGATGACGGACATGATGTTTCTTATATGGTTAGATCGTTGAATACAAACATATTGCAAGCTTCCATTTCCAACAATTTATTACATTTAAATCCATTAGGAATTGGCATCTCAAAGATTGAGATAACAGCAATTGACTCACATAATTCCAGGACTACAACCACAGCCAATTTTCAAATTGCATCTAATGATTTGGTATATCTTGTCTACCCAGTTCCTGTAAATACAATTTTAAATATTCGATTAGGAAATGTCGTTAATGATGCGATAATAACTATCAGTACAAATACCGGGAGACTCGAGATGAAGAAAAATATGAATGTTAATAATGACAAAGAACGCTTAGTACAACTTGATGTATCATGGTTATCTGGAGGCACCTATATTTTGCAAGTAGATGCAAACGGTAGGAATTACAAACAACTTTTCATCAAATACTAACTTAAATATGATTGCAAACAAAAAGATATTACTACTAATCCTATTAATATGCGTTTTTACAACTACAATGGTGGCTCAGTCAAATCGTTCCTTACCATTTTTAGAAGTAAATTCAGATACCCGTACTTCAGGAATGGGAAATACCAACATGGGAGAGTCCGAAAGCATGTATTTATACACTAATCCCACATCTATTTTTCATAAAGAAGATAAATTCTATAGTTCATATTCTATCGGAATTTACCCTGAAATTGAGAATAACAGACAACTCTTCCATACCGTTTCTGCTGGTTTTAAAATAGCAGATAAACATGCATTGATGATAGGATTGAGGTCGCTCTCCGGATATGAAGTAATCAGTATGGATGAAGAAGGAGGACTTGAGTCCCTTTATCCAATAGACAAAGCAATAGACCTAGCATACACTTTACAGATCACGCCTAATTTTTCCACCTATTTTGGAGGGAGCTATATCCATTCAGATCTAGGAAAAGTAGCCACTACATTAGGATTAAATGCCGGAGCTTATTATTATAACCAGTACCAAACCCACAGCAATTACGGTTATTACACTTTAGGCATATCAATAAACGATTTGGGAGGTAAAGTAAAATACGGAAATGACGTTAACGAAACTGCCCTACCAACCTCAATAGGTTTCGGTGGAAGTCTTCTATTTCCAATTCAGACAAATCACTCTATACAAGTAGCTTTAACTAACCGATATTACATGTTACCTTCTGATGCAAGTGAATTTTCCACAGGTTTAGGTCTTGAATACGAATTATTCAACACAGTATCTTTACGAACCGGTTATTTTTGGAGTAAAGAAATGAATTATCTCACCATGGGATTAGGATGTAATATTAAGTCTTTACGCTTAGATGCAGCTTATCAGAAAGGTAATTTGAACAATTTATATCAATTAGGTGCTCACATTCAATTCTGATTCTAGCTTTCTTCAAATTATTTTTATCATTTAGCCTAAACTCACATTCATAAACAACTCCGTATCTTGAATCCAGCACCTTAGTAAACGTAACGTTTTCACCCAGAGTTATAGAATATTCGAAATACTTATCACAATTAAACTCGTAAGAACCAGTTGTAAGTTCAGAACCAACTCCAACTGGTCCTACGAGTTTAATTATATCTTATTTAGTGTAAGGTAGAATCACCTCTTCCTTAAATAAGATTATTGTATTATTTGGAGTATCAACATCCGTTAGTTTTATCCAAGTTGGTTTCTTATCATTATCCGAAGAAAGAGTGAAAGTTCTGGGAGTGGACAAAGCAATAGGATTTATTAAATAATTAAACCTTGCATTACTATAATACCAAACACCATTTCCTACACCTATACCGGCGAAAGTATAAGTCACTTCATCGCTACCCGATAGTTCATAATTATATACAAGTACACCAATATATAAACTACCACCATCAGTCGATCCAAAAGAAAAACCATAAGTTTTGTTATCACCTGAATATTTTCCCATATATGCGTAATACAACTGTTCACCAATTAAATCCAATCCATTAGTTTTGGTATAGTTCCAATAAGTTTTACCAAAATCACCAAGTCCGCTATATTTGAAAAACCAATCACCATCAACCAACAGTTCATTCAGAGGTGGATAAATAACAACCAATTTTGAATCACCATTATCAGCCGTAAAAAAATCCTGTCCCCCTTCACTTTTAAAAGTAAACTCATTTATAGTTTGACCTAATATATTCAAAGGACTATATAATTTATATCCAGTCTCCTTAAGGATAAAAGGAGCCTTTACAGTCTCTTCTATACCTTCATCATTAGTGAATGTAAAAAGTAACAAACGGTTAGAAGCTTTTACAGGAAAAGATTTTCCATTTGTCTGATATTCAAAATTCGTAAATGATAAATTCTCTTTCACTTGCGCCAATCTGGTCAAATATTCTGTCCAGTTCACCGACTCAGGGAATGGAGTCATTACAATTTTGTTACCTGTTTTCTTTCCTTTCAAAATTACCGAATCAGCAGTAGCTTTCATAACGAGGAACTCAAAATCGCCCCCCATACCAATTCCATTAGATCCAAGACCCGATACAGAAGCATCTGGGTTTGAATAAAAATGAAAGATTTCATTATAAGAATCAAAAGTAAGCACAGGTCCGGCACTTTGTTTCAATGAATAATAGCTCGCCACTTTTTCTTCCGGATCAGCATTCTCACCCGAGAAAGTAGCTTTATCATCTGTAAAAGATACCAGCAAGTTGTAGCCCCCATAAGATTGCTGTGCTTCTGGATAAAACTCCATCAGCCACCCATTTTTTGCACCTTTCAACACATCCTGATGTTGTTCTAAAGCAGCATCCACTCTGTTTGCCGCCGAATCATCAAACAGATCCTCTACCTCTGGTGTACAGGAAAAGAGCATCAATGCCGATAAAAGATAAAATATATTGAATATTTTTTTCATAATTCCCAAATTATAAGTTAGTTGTAATGTTAATTCAATGATGTTAAATCGAGCGTTTCAACTTCAGAAGTGCGACGTAGAACAATGGTTCTCATTTGTTCAAGATCGATATTCCAATTCACCATCATATAATCTTTAACTATTGCAAATTTCTCTTGGATCTTACTTGCACCAGACTCACCTGCTCTTGTTAATAACGATTGCCAATGTTCCTCAGTATTTGTAACATAAACAGCAATTATTTCAACAAAATCCTCTTGTGTTTCTGAGCTGCCATATGGAGAAATAAAACCCATTTGCAGTGCTTCGTCATCAGATACATTTACCCAGCTTGAAGATTGATAATCAGAAGCCGAGATCAAATTAAAATCAGTAGTATAATTTTTTGTTTGATGTAAAATATGCGCGAATTCGTGATGCATTGTTTTAAAATACCAGTAATTGAGCATTTCAATGTCTGGTTCCTGCTCATCCAACATATTAACATTATACAAAGTGATTTTAAGACCACCTTCAGCCGTACCCAAGACAATCGATCCCTGTGAATTATATGCAGGAGACCCTACAAGATGAAACATTCTCGGGCTATATTTTGCCAGGAATTGAGTACCTAATAACTCTTGGTAAACATCAATCCAAAGATGTTTCACCAACTTAGCCAGTGCAATAGCTTTTTCACTTTTTGCCGGTGATAAATTATAAGTATTATTCGATTCCTTTTCATCAAATTTATATTTAAATTGAATATTGTAAGGAACAGTATAATTCTGATAAAGCCACTTATCAAATTCATCTTGTACTTGAGTCTCTGTATCGAAAATACTTTTGCTATCAAGTTCCTCTTCACTGCAAGACCACAAAAATGCAGAAGCAATGATTAATAATATTACGTATCTTATATGTTTCATACGATTATTTATATTTAATTGTGATTAATTCCTTGGATTAGCCTGTAATCCTGCATTAATTACATCCTGAGGTAGTTGTACTGCTCTTCTCGGATCATCTTTTAACAACATATCAGGTTCCAAACCATCTCTGTTATGAGCAATTTCAATACCATATCTTTTAATATCATACCAGCGTTGACCGTCATGAACATTTTCAATTCTCCTAATATGAAGAATAGCCTGAATCAAATTCTCCTGAGCTCCTTCAGTAACATTAAATCCCTGAGGATTTATCGCTTTCTTGATTGTTCTGCTGTTGTCATTTGTAATTTTAATAGGCATATATGCAATTTTCTCATAGAAAGACACAATTTCATCTTGCGTAAGAGCTGCAACAGTTGGCACACAATTACCTTTAATCCATGAATTGATATCTGCAACGCCAGCCGCTAAATTATTTTGTAAGATGTTCGCTTCAGCCCTGCAAAGAAGTGTTTCCCCTGCAGTAAACGGTACCATAACAGAATGTAAAAAACCAATTCCTGCCACCTTGTCAGTATATTCAAAGTAAGCGGCGAATTTTGAAACCACCATCTTCTGATCCAATCCCCAAACAGAATTAGCACAATACAAGTTTTGTCTTACACCCCATGGTCCGGCAGCCCTCACACTTTCTCTTTCAAAAATTGGTCTGGCATGCCCATATCTTTGTCCAGTACTATAGGGACCATGAACATAAGGCCAAGAAGAATAAGCTGTCATTATAATATAATTTGCCGGATCGTTGTCAGCAATAAAAGCATCAGTACGAACATCCCAGTTACTAGCCAAACTAATCATTTTCGACCATTTAGTAAGCGATTTTTCAGGAAAATCTCCCAATGCAATTGTTGCATATTCTATTGTTTTATTATATTTATGATAAAACAAATTGAAGCGAGCGGCAAAAGCATAAGAAGCTTTTTTGTTGAAATGATATTTAGGAACCGAATAAATTTCGTCATTAATCAAAGACAATCCTGCCTCAATATCCGCATTAATCTTTTCATACAGTTCTTTCATTGTACCTCTTTCATACTTAACATCAACCAACGTTTCCGGTTTTTCTGAATATGGCAATCCTAAATCAGTATCAGCTGTTTGCGGGTTATACGACAAACAAAACAGATTAGCCAAAGCAAAGTGAGAATAAGCTCTTGCAATAAGCGCTTCACCTTTCTGCGCTTGTAAGTTAGCTGGATCACCCATTTCTATAATAGCATCCAAAGCCTGATTGGCTGCTGCAATAGCTCCATAATGTGCATCCCAAATAGCTTTGGGCGCGTCATTACCTGTAGTAGTAATATCATTCCACAGATAAGCATCTTCCTGCTCCTGATTATACGGTGAATACAAAGAACCATTATCCATTGTGTTATCAGACGACATTTCCGCAATCAATGCAGCGCTGTTAGTAGGATAAGCAGCTACCAAAAGTTTAGTAACTTTTTCTACCGTATTTATTTCTGCCCTATTATCAGGCATAGTGTCAAGAAAGTCTTCACACGACAGAAATAAACCAGTTATTAAAGCAAATAATATAATATATATATTTAATCTTTTCATAATCATAATTTTAAAGACTTAATCGTAATGTCATCGTAAATTGTTTTGGAACCGGTGCTGCAACCCCACCTGTATTAAAGAATTCAGGGTCTTGGCCGTTCAGGTTCTTATCAGCATAGATCAAGAATAAGTTTGTAGCTTGTAATTTCAGCGACAAATCTGACAATTTGATAGCAGAAGCAATTGATTTAGGAAAATCATAATTCAATGAAATCTCCTTCATTCTTATAAAATCACCTTTAGCAACACGAACAGAAGAATAATTATATGCATTATATGCATAACTCAACCTTGAATCATTCTGATTTAATCGTCTGTCGGCAATAACAGGAATATTTGTAATATTTTCATCACCCGGAATTGTCCAACGGTTTTTATACTCTTTAGGCATTGCATCCAAGTCAAAGTATCTGTTACTAAATACTGGATCTAAACGAATTACATTACCAAAAGAGTAAGTCATAAACACATTCAGTGTCAAGTTCTTATAAGAGAATATATTACCAAAACTACCCGTAATTGTCGGATCAGTAGGACCTTCATATTTCAGATGATCCTTAATTTCACGTTCCTGAAAATCAAGATCAGAAACGGTAACATCACCATCTTCATTTATGAAAGTAGGTAACCCCTCTTCGTTAAGTCCCTGGAAATCCATAGAAAACAACGAGCGAACAGGATACCCTTTCATGGTAAAACCAGTTCCGGTGATCATTTCAATTAACCGCGTATTTGCATCCAGTTCCGTAACCTCATTTTTCGTTTTAGAGAAAATGAAATTAGAGTTCCATTTAAAATCCTGCGTACTGATATTTCTTGTAGAAAGAGTAAATTCAATACCATTAGATTTCATTGTTGCCACATTCGCAAATTTTGTGATTTGCCCACCAATACCCATTGTATTAATTAATCCAATCAAATCGAAGTTATTTCTTTTATACCAGTCAGCGGCCAAATTGATACGGTTATCAAGAAATCCCAAATCAATACCAATATTTAACTCATGCTTTTTCTCATAGGTCAACTCACTATTTTCCAGATCTATAATCTGCAACCCAGACTCTTTCACACCTGTAAAAGGTCTCCATGGATTGTAACTTCCAATTACCACATGTGAATTTGTAACTGAAGCAGGACCCCTATCAGCAGTCAAAGAATATGAACCTTTCAGTGTTAAGTTAGACAATGCAGGTCTCAATTGATCAAAAAACTCCTCTTCATGCGCATTCCATGCACCAGACACGTTCCATGTTGGCAACCATCTTGCGCTTCGGCTTTTACCCAATTTATTAGAACCTTCATATCTTGCCGTTCCATTAACAGTATATTTTCCCATATAAGAATACGTACCTGTACCAAAGAAGGATACCTGACGAGATCTTGTCTCATCCACACCATAATACTGAGCATTTTCTTCGCTCAACTGTTTAAAATAGAGATAGTCAAAAGAAGGAAGCATACCCATTTCGTATTGCATTGCAATACCATCGAAATTTGTGCTTAATCTCTCCACTGAGTTAACCTCCATACCACCAAAAAGGTTCATGATATGAATATCATTAAAAACGTTGTTATAACTTAAAGTTCCACGGAAGTCGTAGCTATTCATGGAATATTTTGTTTCGTTATAAAAACCACCATTTGGCAAAACCGTTACAGGCAATGAGTTGGGATTATCAGGATCAGTATAAAGCCAAGGGTTAGCATCACGCATAGTTGCATCATCCATAGCTCTGTAAGCCATAGCCTGATTAGAATAATCCTTTATAGAATGAGCCTGATTTGTAGAAGAATATTTATAAGCAAATAAACCTGCTGCTTCCAAATTTCTCAAAATTTTCCATTTCATCTCACCTTGGAATCTTAGATCAACCACATCCAGATCAATGTAATTATTTTCAAGTTCCGATAAGATATTAAAAGGAGCATAATTACGAACATAAAACTCGTTTGGATCCAAAGTACGTGAAGTATTTAATGCATATGAATACGGATTAATATCGAAATCACGTTTCACTTCACCACTTACCACATCAACATTCTGACCCAAAGTACCGGGAGCAGTTTGTTTACGATACGAACCATTACCAATCAAGTTCAAGGTTAAGTTATCGAAAATACGATACAAAGCATTAACGTTTGTAGTATAACGATTTACAGAACTTTGTTTAGACCATCCCGGATCAGTCATCACACTCAAAGAAGTATAATAAGAAGCTTTATCAGTACCAGAAGACATGCTAACAGCATGATTCTGAGACATATTGTTGTTGAACAACAAACCAAACCAGTCCGTATTTCTATATTCAGCCTCTCTCAAGTAATCATTTCGTCCTTCTGTTGTGTTAGGGATGCCAAAAGTACCATTTGTTGCATTATATGAATTAATCAAATGGTACATTTTACCATAAATACCGCTGTTAGAAGCCCTGTAAGTTTCAGCCAAGTTAAGATAGCCATTCGCTTCCAATTCGCGATAAACACCCATTTGTTCCTGAGAATTCATAATATTAAAATTTCTGTAACTCGGTTTCAAACGCATCGTATATTCACCTGTATAAGAAATTTTATTCGTTCCTGCTTTTCCTTTTTTGGTAGTAACAACGATCACACCGGCCATTGCTCTTGCCCCATAAATAGAAGTAGCAGAACCATCCTTCAAGATTTGAAAACTTTCAATATCATCAGCATTTAGACCTGCAATAGCAGAGCTAATCAATGTTACAGCATCCCCCGATGATAACGCATCGGCAGAAACTTCAGTAATATCTTCCATGATAACGTTATCTACAACCCAAAGAGGTTTAGAACTTCCATAAATTGAAGTAGCACCACGCACCCTGATTTTAGGAGCCGTTCCAAATGTTCCTGAAACATTCTGAACAGACACACCTGCAGAACGTCCTTCAAGAGCGCGACTCACATCAGCAAGACCATCAAGCTTCACATCCTCAGCAGATAATTTATCGGTAGCCCCGGTAAAAAGACGTTTATCAGTGACCGTCATACCCGTCACCACTACTTCTTGCAGTAATTCAGAATCCTGCTTTAACACAATTCTCAAATTAGGTGCTACCTTCACTTTCTGAGTTATCATTCCAACATATGACACGATCAAAGTACTTCCTGCAGGAGCAGAAAGGACAAATTTACCGTTAATATCAGTAGTTGTACCCAGAGATCCCCCATTAATCCTAATTGTAGCTCCAATGACCGGCTCTCCTGTATCATCAACCACAGTACCTTGTATCTGTGTTTGCGCTACAAGCGCCATTAACCCTACCAAATAAAGGGTTAAAAACATAGTTAGTTTTCTCTTCATAAACTCTACTTTTTAATTAATAACTTTCATTATTTGAACTTATTTAATTTAATTAATTAATTACTTTAACAGTAAGGAATTAGGTTTATCTTTAGAATTGTCCGGTAATGACTAAATAAAAAAATAGTTCAGGTTTAAGTCAATCCAATTAACATTTATCTAGAAATCATTCCAGTCAACAAATATAAACTAATAATTTTAATTACATGATTTTTTGCACATTTTTTTTAAAATAAAGACATTTAACATGAAATCGAGATGTTTTTACCATACTTTACTTACTTTATATTAATTTAAGCAGTAATCTTGTCAAATATATAAGATAACAATTTTAATATAATAAATAGAGCCTATCGCTTCGGCATCACATGTAGCCAACTAACGCTTATTATTACAAGAAAAGCAAAAAATATATATTGAATTTTTGTCATGATATAGAAATATAATTTGTTAAATTAAGTAAAACACCATCTGTTACAAGGTGTATAAAGATACTGATTTTTTCTCATATAAACAAGGGAAAAATAATATAAAATTGTTTATTTATGCACTTTTTCAGTGAATATTTTGTCTTTTATTTATAATCAAAAGGTAGCATATAACGGAACAGATTTAATGTTGTTTCATATCTTCTGTAGTGTAACCGCCAAACAATGCTGTATCACCTTAAGGTTTCATTAAGATTGTCATCGTTCTTTGACTTATTGTGTACATTCTCAAACAATTCTGATGGGAGTATATAAAATCCCTTTTCTAAAACAGTTTCTGCTCTTGCAAACTATGCATCTTCGTCAGAAATGAGTGCATAATCAAAATCGCTGTTACCGGCATGATGTTCTTCATTATTCAGAAAGTTTTTAAGGTTTTCTGATATAAATCGGTAAAACAACATTCCTAATACATACGATTTGAAATCCCAGCCGTCAACGCTTCCGCGCAAATCGGTGGCAATTTTCCAGATGGTTCTGTGCAACTCATCTCTTTCTTGTTCTTAAGTCATTTATATGATTGCTTATTAGTTTCTTGATATTATAGATTGAAAATTCATCAAAATCGAATTTGTACAAATTTACAAAAAATAAAGTTTAGCAACGAATATTTCATCATCAAAACCTACCAATTTCACTATCGCCGGCGCCTGTTCCTTTGTACTTGCTGCTAGCAGCGTTGAACTTATAACGAACGGTAAATTCGAACTTACGTGTGTCATAAAGATTTTTCTGCCATAACTCCATCTGACTGTTGTAAAGCAAATTGCCGTCTCGTAATCCGTAAAATATATCTTCTCCTTTTATTTGAATGCCAAGCCGTTCATCAAAAAAGGATTTAGTAATTCCGGCATTTACAATAAATTGGTTCTCCGTAACATAAACATTCTGATAATTACCGTTTCGCTGAAAACGACTGTCAACTGTTAATGCAAATCCTTTGGGTAACTGAAACGAATTATTGAACGATCCAAAGAACAAGGGTTTGTTCAACGTGATGAGGGTATCGTGACTCATAATTGTTAACCACTGCTTAATAAAGCCACCACTCAACTGGGGCGACCAAATACCGAATTTCGGAGAAAGGGTGACTAATGTGGTCAAACTGGGCAACTTCTCTAAATTACGATAGGCAACAACTGATACTGCTGGATTTTCTTCCATCTGCTCGGTCCAATAGATTATGGCGTCTTTCTCGTTTTTGTAACTTGACATAACTTGCACAAATTTCCATACTCCTACTAACGTGATATCATGGGTGATAGTGGGCTTCAGAAAGTGATTCCCGGTTTGTAAAGTAAAACGATTGCCGTAAAATACATTGTTGCTCAATTGCCAATATGTGGGGCGTTTGGTTTTTGCCGTGTAACTTAACTGCATACTCACATCTTTTAAACGGGTGCCAAAAGAGATATTGGGAAACCACTGGTTGTACTTGCGACTTTGTTCTTCTACTTTTATATCATTACTGAAATAATCGGAACAGACATTTTCATATCTAAGTCCGGCACCGAGCTGACCAACAGGTGTGAGTATGGAATATTCTGCAAAAAGGGCATTGTTCTGATCGTGAATGCTGGTGTTGGACGATGGTACAAATTTTTCCTCGCTCACGTAATCATCTGTTCTATGGGTATTAGTGTACTCACTGCCAAAAGAAAGATTACCACTGAATACGGGATATGTGAGCACAAGTTTTGATGCAATCAATCGGTTGCTAACGTTGTTCTCTGAATTAACTGTACGGTTGTCATACTCCTGACTTGTTTCGGAAACATGGGAACGCTTTGATTGTTTATTGGCATATAAATCGGTGTTGAAATCTACTTTCAATTTACCGAAATCTCCATTGTAATAGGCGTTAAACCTGTGTGATGGTTCATTGTTATATGAACTTTCTTCTTGACTCGACCATTTATCATATAATTTTCCGTCTGCAAGTACGGTGCTGTTCATACTGGATACGGACTTGTTGGGAGGAAAGGATGAAAAAGTATATTTTATACCGACATATTGTTTGGGGGCAATTTCATAATTGACACCGGTAATGCCTGTTAAGGATTTTGAATTGCCTTCACTAAAAAGGGTGTTGTCTTGGGTCCAAAGGGTATCGACAAATGTTTTTTGCCACATCTTACTGTCTTGAAACCATTGACTTAGTCCATAATTGAAAGTGCCAAAAATATCCCATCCCTTTTTGCGATAGTTCATATTGAGTTGCTCGTATAAATTTGTGCGCTGCGATTTATAATAGCTCGAACGGACATCAAAACTGTATCCATCTCCTTCTTTTCGTATGGTACTTATTCGGATTACAGCTTTTACTGATGCATCATATCGTGCTCCGGGATTATTGATGATTTCAACATCACGAATATCGGTTGAACTGAGGTTGTCCAACTCTGTGATATCACGCATTTCACGATTATTGATGAAAATTTTGGCTTCGCCTTTGCCAAAAACTGAGAAAACACCGTCATCATAGTTGAGTGACGGGAGCCTTTTCAAAACATCGATCCCGGTCCCGGCTTTACTTAATATCGAATTTTGAACTGTAGTAACCAACGCGTCGTTTTTAATTCGTATGACTGGCAAATTGCCATTAACGACTACTTCTCCTAATTCGGTGGACTCGGATTTTAACACAATGGTTTGATGGGACAAGGTGGGCGCAATTTGGGTTTTGTAACCCATAAACGAAATTTGCAGATAGGCGTTTTCTTCCATCTGTATGGTTCTCAGAGCAAAAAGTCCTGTACTGTCGGTTACG
>JBAYZS010000054.1:0-14751 GCA_041672395.1 Dysgonamonadaceae bacterium
TGATTGTTAGAATGTTGCTAAATTTTATCTTTGCACCCCTAATTGCGCCCCTATCAAAAAGCAAAAGACTCTAAGCAGTTGAAATAAACTTACTTAGAGTCCTATTTTGCGGTATGGACGGGACTCGAACCCGCGACCCCCTGCGTGACAGGCAGGTATTCTAACCAGCTGAACTACCACACCGGTTGGCTATCAGTTTTGGATAGCGAGTGCAAAGATAATCATATTTTCACATATACAAAACATTTGACCAATATTTTTCAAAATAAAATTGAATTCCACACTCGCTATAGTTATCCTTGTTTATTCTGCAGCAACCACTTTTGTCTTAATTTCAGGATGTAACCACTCTGAAAACCAACGAGCAAATTCACGTTGCCAAAGAATACCATTCTGAGGTTTAGATATCCAATGATTTTCATCGGGGAAAACAAGCATTCGTGAAGGAATGTCCTGAAGTTGAGCAGCATTAAATGCCATCATTCCTTGTGATGCAAGGATACGATAGTCTAGTTCTCCAACGGTTACCATCATTGGCGTATCCCATTTGTCTACAAAGTTATGTGGTGAATTAGCAAATGTTTTTTGAGCAATCGCGTTTGATTTATCCCAATATGAGCCTCCCATATCCCAATTGGCAAACCACATTTCTTCAGTTTCAAGATATTGAGCTTCCATATTGAAAATGCCCGCATGCGATAAAAAGGCTTTAAATCTTTTGTTGTGATTTCCCGCAAGCCAATATACAGAAAAGCCGCCGTAACTAGCACCCGTACAACCCAATCGATTTTCATCAATATAAGGTTCTTTTGCCAGTTCATCGATTGCTGACAAATAATCTTTCATGTTTTGTCCACCATAATCACCACTTATCTGCTCTAGCCATTCCTGTCCAAATCCAGGAAGTCCTCGTCGATTAGGAGCAACAACAATATATCCGTTTGCCACCATCATCTGAAAATTCCACCGATAAGACCAAAACTGACTCACAGTACTCTGGGGGCCACCTTCACAGTAAAGCAAAGCGGGATATACTTTTGTTGAATCGAAATTTGGGGGATAGATTACCCAAGTCTGCATTTGCTTACCATCCGTTGTTTCAATCCACCTCTCCTCTACTTTACCCATTGTCAGTTGATCCAAAATATGTTTGTTCTCAAACGATAGTTCGGTAGTTTTTCCTGAAGCAATATCTACAGAGTATATTTCATCAGGCTTCGACATAGAATGTCGTTTTGCAATAAGTCTCCCATCATCGGCCAAATCAATTGAAGCAAAATCATGAACACCTTTAGTAATAGGTTTAATCGTTTTCGAAGCGACATCAGCGCTAAATATCTGAACTTTAGCATGAACACCTGCAACTATAAAGATACTCTTGTTATCTTCTTTCCAGATAAAAGAATCAGTATTGTAATCGAATTTCTCAGTTACATAAGTCTTTTCTTTACTGGCAAGATCCATTACAAACAAACGGTTTTTATCAGATTCATAGCCGTCCCGTTCCATGCTTTGCCATGCAATATATTTCCCATCGGGTGAGAATTGCGGATTCACATCATAACCCATCATCCCTTCAGTCATATTAGTCGTTTTGCCGGTAGCAAGATCATAAAAATAGATATCCGAATTGGTAGAAAGTGAATACTCCTTTCCTGATTTCTTACGACAAGTATATGCAATTGTTTTTCCATCAGGGCTCCAAGCCAATTGCTCCATTCCTCCAAAAGGCAACATAGGTGATTCAAAAGGTTCACCCTCCAGCAGATCTATCGCATTAGATATTTTACCATCCTTAATATCAGCAACATAAGGATGTGGAGCTTCAGTCACCCATGTATCCCAATGTTTGTACATCAAGCTGTCAACAATTCTACCCGATGCTTTGGATAAATCAGGATAACGGTCTTGAGTCGTTTGTACACTTTTCACATTCTTGATAACCAATATCTTTGTGCCATCGGGTGAAAGTAAAAACCCGTTAATTCCACCTTCCTCATCGGTAACCTTTTTCATGCCTCCCCCATCGGGATTGATTGTCCAGATCTGGGATGTGCCACCCTCATTACTGAGGAAAGCAATTTTCTTGCCATTAGAAATCCATTGGGGATCACTTTCACTGCTGTTGGTCTTTGTCAACTGTTTTTTACGCGATCCATCAATGTTCATAACAACAAGTTCAGAATTCAATTTATTCTGATCGATGCTCACGTATGACACCTGATACAGTATTCTCTTGAAATCCGGAGAGACTTTAACACTACCAATGCGTCCAAAACTGTATAACACTTCCGGAGTCATTATCCCATCCTCAATTACAGGTGACGATTTGCTAATTATCTCGCCCATAGATTGTTTACTACTTTTTTCTGCATTTCCTTTGTTCTCTTGATTCCAGTTTGTGCAAGAAAGCAGTCCGGCACTTATTAGTATAGCCATAAATATTATTTTAACTTTCATCTTATTGATATATGGTAATTAGTTTATAATGAGTCCATCATTCATGTGAATGGTTCGATCGGTAATTGAAGCCAGATGCTCGTCGTGTGTAACAATCACGAATGTTTGATTTAATTTGTCACGCAACTGAAAAAACAGATCGTGAAGTTCCTTTTTGTTCTCGGAGTCAAGACTGCCAGAAGGTTCATCTGCGAATACCACCAACGGATTATTTATCAAAGCGCGGGCCACCGCAACCCGTTGTTTTTCGCCACCTGAAAGCTCAGCCGGTTTGTGTTCCATTCGGTCTTGCAATCCCATCATTCCAAGTAATTCTTTTGCCCTCTTCTCGGCATTCAACCAATTCGATTTCCCAATAAGAGAAGGAATCATCACATTTTCAAGTGCATTAAATTCAGGGAGTAATTGATGAAATTGAAAAACAAAACCAATGTTTTTGTTTCTGAAGTCCGATAACCTCTTCTCGCTCAGGTTACTCAAGTCGTGCCCATCGATAAACACTTTTCCGGAATCCGATTTATCCAAAGTACCCATGATCATTAACAAAGTGGTTTTCCCAGCACCGCTTGGTCCAACAACCGAAACAATTTCTCCTTTATTCACTTCTAAATCAATCCCTTTAAGCACTTGCAGAGATCCGTAGCTTTTAAATATATTCTCAACTTTAATCATTGCTCACTATTCTTGTTCATTTACTGAATGATAATGCGAAGATAAAAAAAAAAATAGTGCTATCAATCAATAAAACAGATATTCATTATATCTTTATGCACTGTAAATTTATTGATTACTATATGAAGATAGATGATTTATCGAATATGCGTCAAGATTATACAGTTGGCGAGCTCAGCGAGAAAATGATGCAAGAAGATCCGTTGCAACAGTTCAAATTATGGATGGAAAAAGCAATTGAGCTCGATATAGTTGAACCAAACGCAATGATTATTGCAACTTCAACAGCAGAAGGAAAACCTTCCGCACGAACCGTTCTCTTGAAAGAGGTGAACGATAAGGGATTCGTATTCTTCACAAACTATCTTAGTCGGAAAGGACGGGAACTAACAGCAAACCCCTTTGCTTCAGTGGTTTTTGACTGGCATGCAATTGCTCGTCAAATTCGTATTGATGGTCGTGTTGAAAAATTATCAGAAGTCGACTCCGATGACTATTTCAATTTGCGACCCGAAGCAAGTAAAATTGGCGCATGGGTTTCGCCTCAAAGTCAGGTTGTTAGAGATAGAGAAGAACTAGAATCATTGCAAGTTAAATTTGAAAAGCTGTTTGAAGATAACATTATTACGCGACCGCCACATTGGGGAGGTTTTTTGATCAAACCCGATGTCATTGAATTTTGGCAAGGTCGTTCCAATCGTTTGCACGACAGGATTGTTTATTACAAGACAAAAGACGGTTGGACCATTCACCGATTAGCACCATAACACCCAGAATATATAAATATTATCATTAACTGTTAGTCAAAATAAGGCCAACACATATTTTACATATCAATATACGATTAAAAACCCAACATTAATACATACAAAAAGTGGCAGAAACAAAATACATTTTCGTGACCGGCGGAGTTGTTTCATCTTTAGGGAAAGGAATTATCGCTGCATCACTGGGTAAGCTCTTACAATCAAGAGGTTACAGTGTTACCATCCAGAAATTAGACCCTTATATCAATGTAGATCCAGGGACCCTCAATCCATACGAGCATGGCGAATGCTTTGTAACCGTTGATGGACATGAAGCAGATTTGGATTTGGGTCATTATGAACGTTTTCTGAACATCCAAACAACCCGTGATAACAATGTTACTACTGGTCGGATTTATCAGAGTGTGATACAAAAGGAGCGCCGGGGCGACTATTTAGGAAAAACCGTTCAGATAATCCCGCATATCACCGACGAAATAAAGCTTAACATCAAACAATTGGGATTGAAGAATAAATTCGACTTTGTAATTACCGAAATTGGCGGAACAGTAGGCGATATTGAATCGTTGCCGTTCCTTGAAAGTGTACGACAACTTCGTTGGGAACTTGGAAAAAACTGCTTTTGTATTCATCTAACATATGTCCCCTATTTGGCTGCAGCAAAGGAATTGAAGACAAAACCCACACAGCACTCCGTCAAAGAACTGCAATCTGCAGGCATTCAACCCGATATGCTGGTACTCCGGACAGAGCATCGGCTTAACACACAAATGCTCAACAAGGTAGCACTGTTTTGTAATGTCGAGCAAGGCGCTGTAATTCAGTCGGTTGATGTCTCCACAATTTACAAAGTTCCCATTATGATGCATGAGCAGGGAATGGACGAGATTGTGCTTCGAAAAATGAATATGCCATTAGGCTCAGAACCAGAGCTTGAGCCATGGAAGAAATTCCTTGAAAAAAGAGAGAAAGCAACCAAAGAAGTACGTATTAAATTAGTCGGCAAATATGTTGAACTCCCCGATGCCTATAAATCCATTATGGAGTCACTTTCTCAGGCCGCGATTTACCATGATCGCAAACTCGTGTTAGAGATGTGTCATTCCGAAAAGATGAACGATAAAAATGTTGCCGACATACTGAAAGGTGCTGATGGTGTGGTTATTGCACCAGGATTCGGACAAAGAGGAATTGAAGGGAAGTTTTCTGCATTGAAGTACACCCGTGAAAACGACATACCCACATTTGGTATTTGTTTAGGTATGCAGTGTATGGTCATTGAATTTGCCCGCAATGTTCTTGGTTATTCCGATGCCAATTCTACTGAAATGGATCCAAGAACTACACATAACATCATTGATTTGATGGAAGATCAAAAGCATATTACCAATATGGGAGCAACAATGCGACTAGGGGCGTACGATTGCGAATTGAAAAAAGGCTCATTGGCTTTGAATGCTTACGGAAAAAGTGTGGTCCGCGAACGCCATCGTCATAGGTACGAATTTAACAATAAATATAAGTCCGAAGTCGAAACAGCCGGGATGTTATGTTCCGGGATAAACCCCGATTCAGATTTAGTTGAGATTGTTGAGATACCCACTAAAAAGTGGTATCTCGGGACCCAGTTCCATCCAGAGTACAACAGCACTGTTATCTCACCTAACCCACTGTTTATGAGTTTTATGAATGCAGCGACCAGTACTGACAAGTAAAATTTGAGGAGCATCGGAGGAGAGCACCGAGGTTGCTCCGAATATTAATTGGACTTGAAACAAAATTATACACAAAAACTTTCAAAAAATGAGATTTACTAAAATGCACGGTACCGGCAATGATTATATTTACATCAACGGTTTTGAAGAAAAGGTTGAGAAACCGTCGGCACTAGCTATTCAACTGAGCGACAGGCACAAAGGCATTGGCTCAGACGGACTGGTTTTGATTCTTCCATCCGATACATGCGATTTCAAAATGCAGATGTTTAATTCCGACGGTTCTGAGTCGGAAATGTGCGGAAATGCCTCTCGCTGTATTGGTAAATATGTATATGAAAACGGATTGACTTCAAAAAAAGAAATCACATTAGAGACCCTAGCCGGTGAGAAAACACTACATCTTTTTATAAATCAAGCAAATAAAGTTGACAAGGTAACGGTAGATATGGGTATGCCGGTTTTAGATGGAAAGCTTATTCCCACAACGTTTGAACAGCCTACCATCATAAATCAACCCATATTTTTGGTCGATAATTTGAATTTTAATATTACGTGTGTTTCTATGGGAAATCCACATACCGTAATCTTTGTAGACAATGTTTCTCAGATAGATTTACCCAAGATTGGTCCGATAATTGAGAATGCGGACTTTTTCCCTAATCGTACAAACACAGAATTTGTGGAAAAGATTTCGAATAATTATCTAAAAATGAGGGTTTGGGAACGTGGCGCCGGCGAGACAATGGCTTGTGGAACAGGTGCTTGCGCTACTGTTGTGGCTGCTGTATTAAACGGACTGACAAACAGAAAATGTACCGTTCAGTTATTGGGAGGAAATCTTGAAATTGAATGGAGAGAAAGCGACAATCACGTTTACATGACCGGCAATGCTGTTACCGTGTTCACAGGCGAAGTTCAAATCCCTTTTAATCAACAAAACTTATGACATTTATCAACGAAAACTTCATAAAAATACCCGCTACTTATTTGTTCTCTGAGATTGGCAAACGAGTTGCCGAACACAAAGCAGCCAATTCTACAGTCGAAATAATTCGCATGGGAATCGGTGATGTCACCCTGCCCCTACCCGACGCCTCTATCAACGCAATCATCAAAGCGACAGAAGAACAGCGTGATAGCAAAACATTCAGAGGATACGGTCCCGAGCAGGGTTACGATTTCCTGCGAAATGCTATTGTTGAGAATGATTTCAAAAATCGGGGAATTGATATCTCTGCAGATGAAATTTTTGTGAGTGATGGAGCAAAAAGTGATACGGCCAATATCGGCGATATTTTCGACCAAAACAATAAAGTGGCCATCACCGACCCAAGTTATCCCGTTTATGTTGACACCAACGCCATGGCTAATCGTGCGGGTGAACCTACACTTAACGGTCAGTGGACCAATCTGGTTTATCTACCTTGTAATGAACGCAATAATTTTATTCCTGCATTACCAGCAGAAAAAGTCGACATCATTTATTTATGTTATCCCAACAACCCTACCGGCACAACTCTTACGAAAGAACAACTTACGGTTTGGGTGAACTACGCCAAAGACAATCAAGCAGTTATACTTTTTGACGCAGCTTATGAAGCTTATATCAGCGAAGATAATGTGCCACATAGTATCTATGAAATTGACGGAGCTAACGAAGTCGCCATTGAATTTAGGAGTTACTCCAAAACTGCCGGTTTCACCGGCACTCGATGTGGATATATCGTTGTTCCAAAATCCGTTACAGCTTTTTCAGGAGACAACGAAAGAGTTAGTCTTAACAAACTTTGGCTGCGACGTCAATCAACAAAATTCAACGGCACTCCTTATATCGTACAACGTGCTGCTGAAGCCACTTACACACCCGAAGGCAAAAAGCAGGTGCGTTGTTTAATCGATTATTATATGGATAATGCGCGTATTATTCGCGAATCGTTGCAATCGATTGGATTAAAGGTATTTGGCGGCATAAACGCTCCGTATATTTGGGCTAAAACACCCAGCGACTTAACCAGCTGGGCATATTTTGATTATCTGTTGAAAGAAAAAAATATTGTTTGCACTCCGGGAGTCGGTTTCGGGCCCAGTGGTGAGGGTTACGTGAGGTTTTCTGCATTTGGGAACAAGGAGCAGACACTTCGGGCTATGGAACGTTTGAAACAGCCATAAAAACGTTGCTAACTATAAAAAGTAAAAAAACAGCGCATTTTTATATAACAGCCGTAATTATATCATTTATATCAGTCGTAAACCGCCCGGACAGATGTTCCTGGCGCATCTTATGCTTCCTTTTGTCTTGGGCTCCCAGTCGAACAGCATCTTTATGGAATTTCTTGTTCAACGCATCTATCTTCTCCATCAACACTTTATGTTTTGGGTTAGAATTAAAAAACAAGGAAGGTTGATATTGATTGGCATCCTCGAAGTTCATCAATACCACTCCCCCGCGTTTGTAGTGAAGATGATCTTTAAAAATCTGTTTGAGTCCCCAATTTGCAAACTTCACCAATTCAAGTGTAGAATTGGTGGGGAACGGCAGTTTCACCAAAATACTCGGATAATACTGTGTTTCAGTCTCTTTGAAGCGATTTGTTTCTATAAAAACAACCATACAACTGCAAAGTGATTGCTGCTCTCTGAGTTTGGCGGCGCTCATCGATGTGAACGTAATAATCCGTTCTTTCACCTCGTCAAAGGTGTTCATATCTGCTTCAAAGGTTCGCGTGGTGGCAATGCTCTGCTTCTTTTCCACAGCAATCATATCAATAGCAGGAATACCTTTGAGTTCCTTTTGCAGATTTAGTCCAGTGATAGTCATATTTTTGAGCACCCATGATTCCGGGAGATTCACAAAATCAAACGCTCTTTTTGCACCAACGGCATAGAGTTTTTTTGCATTTTTTCTGCCCACGCCCCAAATATCCTCAACGTGCATCCACTTGAGGGCTTTCACTCGTTTTTCTTCTGAGTCGATAACATAATTGCCTTCTGTTTCTGCGGTGAACTTCTTTGCAATTCTGTTGGCCATTTTGGCCAGCGTTTTGGTAGACGCAATGCCCACACTAACAGGGATTGCCGTCCATTTTTCGACATGTTTTTTCATCTTCAGGCCATAAGATTTAAAATCAAGATCCATTCCTGTGAAATCAAGAAAACACTCATCTATGGAATAAATTTCCTGTTGCGGGCTGTAAGAGCTAAGAATAGACATCACCCGTCTGCTCATATCCCCATATAAAGGGAAGTTAGCCGAAAACACTTTCACTCCGTTTCGTTTGAAAACAGCATCATGTTGAAAAGCCGGTGCTCCCATTAGTATACCCAGTTTTTTAGCCTCATTAGAACGTGCAATAACACATCCGTCGTTATTACTTAAAACAACGATGGGAACGCCAATCAAAGAGGGGTTGAACACCCTTTCGCATGAAGCGTAAAAATTATTGCAGTCTATCAGTGCGTACATTAATGTTTTCGAATAGAATATTTCACAACACCCCAAATCATAACCCCTTGTTCATAACTTACTTCAATCAATGGGAAATCTTTGTTCGACGGTATCAAAAAGCATTTACCGTCTTTTATTTTGATGCGTTTCAAGGTGAACTCCCCATCCACAAAACAGAGAGCAATCTTGTTCTCTTCCCACTCCAACGATTTATCGATGACAAGCAAATCCCCCTCGTGAAAGTCGTTTTCCATTGATGAACCCTTTACCCGTGCAAGAAAAGTCGACTCTTTTTGTCCGATGAGAAACTCGTTCAGATCGATATTATCAATGACAAAATCCTCAGCAGGAGAAGGGAACCCAGCGACGATATCCCCCACGAAAGGTATCCGTACCCCTTGAGTTGATTCCGGACGAAGGAGTTCTATTTTTTGCATATTCAACTGCATTTGCATACAGCAAAATTAGTGAATTTGTTTTGAGAACGAATATATTTTCTCATGTATTTTGAATGTAAATTATAACTCCCAGCAACCAACAATGTTAGTTGCCCATTGGAAAGTCGCCCATACCTATCCAGACAGTTTAAGTCCTGAACAGCAAACCATTATATTTAAAAAAGGATCACTTTCATTTTCAATAAAATACTTAAATCTGTTTGAGCATCATGATGTTAAAATCAGAATAAATTACCTACATTTGCATCATTAAGATGATTGTTCTATTAAAGAACATCTGAACTTTCAACTAATAAGAAACTACCAATGAATGCAACAAACAATCAAGCAAACCCTACCAAATCATCGTTTGGAAAATTTTTCGGCTTACAATTTCACAATTTCGGAGAAAAATTCAGTCATGCCCTCAGCCGTTTTCCTCTCACCTTTGTAAGCATTGTCGCTATTTCAGTTATGATAATCATTAACATTCATGCAAAAGACAATCCCATAGAATTAAAATGGATTATATCCGGAGTATTTTCCGCTTTGCTTACCCTTTCGTTTTATCTTTTTGCCGAAAATCGATTGAGCAAAATATTAACAAACATCATCAATCTTGTCTTGATGTTATTGGCGCTATGGCTTTGTTCTACTTACCCAACCGTTTTTCCGGATGCCTATGCCATTCAGGCGGCCATGTTAGTGACAAGTTTTGCTCTTGCCCTGTTTTTTGCCGTACATATTTTCGAAAATAGCTCGCTTAGCTGGTGGAATAATCTGCAGGAAACTATTTATCAAGCCATTATCTCAGCTTTCTTTGCAGGTGTTTTGATGGTTGGGTTGAGTCTTGCCATCGTTTCATTAAACAAGCTTTTCGATATAAAAATTCAAGATAACGTATACGAATATTTGGCAGTATGTTGCTTTATTCTGTTTATGCCCTCCTATTTTATGTCGCAACTTTCTGACAAATCCCATTCAACCAGCCCTATTACCACTAATTACCCTACCTTATTCAAAATATTGGGACTTTATATTCTACTCCCCATTCTTTTGATTTACACATTGATACTTTATGGCTATCTTTTCAAGATCATTGCAACTTGGACACTTCCCAACGGCTGGGTATCGTGGTTAGTTTCAATTTTGGGATTTGTATCACTAGTAACAGTTATTATTTTACATCCGCTCTATCAGAAAGGCGAAAATAAAATAGTCAAATATTTTACTCAGTTCTTTCCCATAATTCTGATTCCCTTATTGATTTTGATGCTTGTAGGCATTATACGTCGATTTTCGGATTACGGAATTACCATCAACCGGCTATTGATTCTCATTTTTGAAAAGGTTAAAAAACTTGTAAAGATGTATCAATTACCATCAACCGGCTATTGATTCTCATCCTTAATCTTTGGTTCTTTGCAATGTGTATTTATCTGTTTATCAGTCGTTCGCGCCAACCCAAATGGATACTGATTTCTTTTTCTGTCATTGCATTATTTGCTGCAGTCGGTCCGTGGAGCGTAACAAATATCGCAAAAAACAAGTTGAAGAGTGAGTTCACCCAACTTCTTACAGAAGCGCACTGGACAAATACTTCCGACAGTAAAATCATCTCATTAGAAAAGAAAAATCAACAGCGAATTTATGACACAGGTTCCTATTTACAAAAATATTACGGCATTGAATCAATTCTTCCAATGTTTAGTTCTTTAGGCAAGAAGGCTGACATAAATGATTTAACAAAGGCTTTGGGGATTAAAAATATCCCATCTTCAGAAAACAATAACATATCCATTAATAATTCAGACTCCAGCTTTGAATTTGACTTAAGCGGTTACAAAAAAGCTATCTGGTTAAAGAAACATTATAATACTGAAAAAATTTATCAAACAGACCAGTTAAATATTTCATTGGAAAAAGAAACACTTAAAATTACCAAGGATGGCGAAACGACGACAATCTCACTCACACCCATTATAAAAAAAGCTGAGTCAAGTAAGGAGACTTTTCAAAATTCGAAAGACGCAACCATCGAACAAGGAGATTATAAACTAATAATAATTCATCTGAACGGACATAGATTTGAAGATGAATCCTTTGGTATTGAGAACTTTGGGGGCTGGCTATTAATAAAATAAGCAAGCCGTCGTTAAATCTGTGACCAAAATTATATCTTTACAACTTCAAAAATCAGATGTATGGATATTATTAAACTTGCAGAACGAAACCAACAAGCTGGGTGGCAAATATTGGAAGATACCCGAATTATTCAGTCATGGGAACAGATTGGAGCAACAGTCAATTTGATTGGTTCGCTGAAATCCGGTTTGCTAATGAAAAGCAGAGATATAGATATGCACATCTATACAGATCAACTTAGTATATCAGAAAGTTTCTCTGTTATTAAGGAGTTGGCCGAAAGATTATCGCTGAAAGAAATTCATTATATAAACGGGATTGATACAGAAGAAGAGTGTATTGAGTGGCATATTTTATATGAAGATAAAGATAGAAATATCTGGAAGTTTGACATGATCCATATTCGCAGAGGTTCTAAATATGATGGGGTGGTAGAGCAAGTTACCAATGCCATTACCAAACAACTAACGCCAGAAATCCGCAAGATAATTCTTCAGATTAAATATGAAATTCCAGATGATATGGCGATTCCCAGTATAGAGATATACCATGCAGTTTTTACGGGAAAAGTAAAGAACTATGAAGAACTTGCACAATGGAGGCACAACAATCCATTGGCACATAGTTTAGAATGGCTTCCTTAAGAGTACTTACAAATAAACTTGCCAATATTATTTATTATGGATAAAAGTTCTATTTCAGAAACAATAATTGCTTTGGAAAGAAAGGCTATGAGTGCATAGCATAATGGCAATCCCTCACCTTTTCTCGAACTTTATTCGAAGGACTTCACTTATTTCAATCCAGCTCAAGAAATGCGGCTTGACAGTTGGTACGAAATAAAAGAGTTGTATGAAAAATTGCGAGGAAAGTTTAAAATGGATAGATTTGAAATGAAAAATCCGGTTGTACAAGCAACCGACACTATGGCGGTTTTATCTTACAATCTTATACTTTTGTAAAGTCATATCAACTTGCTGCAAAATACATGAACAACGGCCAAACCTAAGAAAAAATAATAAAACAGATAGTGCCGACCGTGCCCATGCAGGGAAAGGTTCAGGCTTTACCCGTAAAAGCTGTTACAGAAACAACCGTATCGGGGCTGCAAACGTCTATGACCGATAAGGGATTTATCGCAGCATACAGTCAACCACGAAATCTCGAATTTAATACGGCAATTGGGAGTGGGCTGTCCATGGGAAAGAATACCATCCTTGCCGTATTCATGAAAACCAGTCTGTAATGGACGGGCAGAATGTACGACTTCGCCTGTTAGAGCCATTGCAAGCCAGGAATATCATTGTGCTGAAAAATACGCTTTTGTATGGAAGCGCAAGGGCTCAAGACGAGCGAATGGATATTTCTATTTCTTCAATGGAGTATAATGGCAATATTATCCCGGTAGAATTAGCGGTATATAATTCAGACGGACAAAAGGGCATATCTGTTCCATCTTCACTGGAAATGGAATCCTGAACAAAGACATGGCAAACATCGGGGCTGAAATTGGTTCAAGTTATACCATCAATCAAAATGCAAGTGCTACCATTGTTTCGGATCTTACAAGGGGTGTACTGCAAGGTAGATCGCAATACCTGTCGAAAAAATTCAGGACGGTAAAAGTAAACTTGAAAGCCAATTATCAAGTAATGCTGTATGCTAAACAATAACAACCACTAAAAAATCAATTATAAATCCGCCGGGAAGTGTGCTGTCTATCTGCCAACGGCAACTAAAAGTCAATTAAAAAAGGAACAATAGCTATGGCAGCTCTACAAAATTACTCAAATCTTATTGAAAGTATTTTCGGAATTGGCACTGTTACTTTTGATGTGTCAAAAGACACAACAAACAATCTTATAGGAGGATTAAACCCTTCCATAGAGTATGGAGTCTTTAATGCTAATTTTACACAAAGGCTAAAAAGACTAAATGATATATACCATGATCATCCAGAGCAATTAAAAAATATAATCATATAGGCAAATCTGATAGCTGATAATAAGAATTGGGAAGGTGCATATGCAGAACTTGCAGCTTATGATATTCTTAATCAAAGTGATTTACTGATACATCCTATTGAGCCTAATGTTGATGTTGACAGAAACAGAACATTTGCTTTAAAATTAGAGAAAGCGGAAAGTAATCTTGATGGTTTGATTGGAGATATTGGAGTTTACTTTGATGTTAAATGCTTTAAAGATAATGTTTCTGAAATACTCAAGGGTATTTATGAGGAAGTAAAAAATACTTTGGGACAAAGGAGTTTTAACAGTAATGAGGACTTATCACCCGTTCCACCATGCCCAAAACTTACATAAACATGTATTTAATTACGCAAAAAAATTCATTAAAGACAAGCCTACTTTGATAGTTCTAGTTACGTTCCCTTGGTATAATCAAGTACTACTCAATTATGATGAAAGTAACAAAATATTATATCGTGCGTTAGCACGGAGAGTATTTTGTCAGTATATGAATAACTCCACTGTCTTTAGCGAATTCAACTCAAAGTTTAATGGTATACAAACAATTTTTGAGGTTACAAGAAATTTATCCGGGATTATCTTTTTAGAAGACAATTGTATTAAAGGTGAAAATCCGAATTCGGCTAACATAAATACATTTGTCTATTTAAATCCTAATTCCAAAAATCCATTAGGGAGTTTTGCCTGTGATTATATACATTCTCTTAAATTGAATGATTTTGATGATTTTGATGATTTTGATGATTTTGAATATTATAATTATTGAATAATTTTTCACATGAGTTTAAAGCCATTAATTAAAAAGCAAAAAATAATAATAGACGACCACTAACGTGGAAATAGAGAAGAAAAAAATTGGGATAATAATCAGATAGATGTTCATTTGGATAAGCGTACAAAAACCAAAATTGAAGGAAAACTTCAAGAAATAATCATTAGAATCCCCATCAATTCAGAACGTGAGATACGAGTTGAAAATGCTAAGGACAAATTTCAGATATTCCTAAAAGTCTTATGAAACCTCCATGTTGTATTTAACACTCAAGCGCATGAAAATATAGAGTTGCGCTGATTAAACATTGCCGGGATTTATTTTGTTTTGTTTTATTGCCTTTA
>JBAYZS010000055.1:0-14731 GCA_041672395.1 Dysgonamonadaceae bacterium
TTACGGATCGGAAACGATGGATATGAATCCGCACTATCCGAAAGCTGTTTGGGGATTTAACGGAACTGAGCGTCCCGGAGCCGTTTATCTTGCGGCTGTTTTAGCAGCGCATTCACAGAAAGGTTTACCTGCTTTTGGCATTTATGGTCACGAAATCCAAGATGCTACTGATAACACAATTCCTGAAGACGTAGCAGAAAAGCTGCTTCGATTTGCCCGTTCTGCGCAGGCTGTGGCAACGATGCGGGGACAATCGTATCTATCCATAGGAAGCACTGCCATGGGTATTGCCGGTTCGATTGTTAATCCCGATTTTTTCCAGAAATATTTAGGTATGCGGAACGAATCTGTTGATTCCACCGAGATCATCCGCAGGATACAAGAGGGTATCTATGATGAGGAAGAGTTTACAAAAGCGATGGCTTGGACTTCAACTTATTGCAAGGTAAATGAAGGTATAGACGACAATCGTCCGGAGAAGCAGAAAGACCGTGTAAGCAAAGACAAAGATTGGGAGTATGTGGTCAAGATGACCATTATCATCCGAGACTTGATGAAAGGGAATCCGAAACTAAAAGAGTTAGGGTTTAAGGAAGAGGCCATTGGACATAATGCGCTACTGGGAGGTTTCCAGGGACAGCGTCAGTGGACTGATTTTTTACCTAACGGTGATTTCAGCGAAACGATATTGAACAGTTCGTTCGACTGGAACGGAATCCGCGAAGCGTTTGTTTTGGCTACAGAAAACGATGCACTAAACGGGGTTTCCATGTTGTTTGGTCACCTGCTCTCCAACAAAGCGCAGCTTTTTTCAGACGTACGAACATATTGGAGTCCGGAATCGGTAAAGCGAGTGACAGGAAAAGAGCTTACCGGACAAGCAGCGCATGGTATCATTCACTTGCTTAATTCGGGAGCGACTACTCTGGATGCCACCGGGAAGCAGAAAACAAATGGTGAGCCAGTAATGAAAGAGCCCTGGAATATCAGTAATGAAGAGATGAAAGCATGTCTCAATGCTACCACATGGTCTCCTGCCAACAGGGATTATTTCCGTGGCGGCGGTTACTCTTCCACTTTCCTTTCAGAAGGAGGTATGCCTGTGACAATGTGCAGATTAAATACGGTAGATGGAATGGGACCTGTGCTTCAGTTAGCTGAAGGATGGACTGTGGAAATAGCACCAGATATACACGATGTCATCAATCAACGCACCGACAAGACTTGGCCTACCACTTGGTTTGCTCCACGCTTAACAGGCAAGGGTCCTTTCAAGAATGTTTATTCGGTGATGAATAATTGGGGAGCCAATCACGGTGCTATCAGTTACGGACATATCGGACAGGATCTGATTACATTAGCAGCAATGCTACGTATTCCCGTCTGCATGCACAATATTGATGAAGAAGAGATATTCCGTCCTTCAGCATGGAACGCTTTTGGCATGGAAAAGGAAGGAGCTGATTTCAGGGCTTGCAAAAACTTTGGACCATTATATAAATAAATTTGAGATTAGAACATGAATTATAGATATAACAAAGGTGGTAAATTGAAGAATTAAAAAATCATGAACATATCAAAATCATCATTACTAAAACACAACGGATTCAATTATTTACTGCCGTTTATCCTTGTCACCGCATGTTTTTCTTTGTGGGGTTTTGCCAACGATATTACTAATCCAATGGTAAAAGCTTTTTCAAAGATATTCCGAATGAGCGTCACAGAGGGGGCTTTGGTGCAGTTGGCGTTCTATGGGGGATATTTTGCCATGGCATTTCCGGCAGCAATTTTTATTAGAAAGTTTTCCTATAAAAAAGGAATCATGTTGGGACTGTTTCTATATGCCGTGGGTGCTTTTCTCTTTTTTCCTGCTAAACAATCCGGAAGTTTTTATCCATTTTTAATCGCTTATTTTATTCTAACCTGTGGATTATCTTTTCTGGAAACAAGTGCCAATCCCTATATTCTGACGATGGGACCTGAAGATACGGCCACTCGAAGGCTCAATCTGGCCCAATCATTCAATCCGATAGGTTCTCTGGCGGGTATGTTTGTAGCAATGAACTTTATTCAGTCAAGGTTGAATCCTATGAGTACCTCTGAGCGCGCACTCATTGCGGACACCGATTTTGAGACTTTGAAACAGGCCGATTTATCCATCCTTATCGCACCTTATTTGTCCATCGGGCTTGTGGTGATGGTGATGTTTATAATCATTTGGGTTTCTCGTATGCCTACAAATGGAGATAAGAACAAGCAAATCAACTTCTTTCCTACCCTGAAGCGGATCTTTTCTATTCCCAACTACCGTCAGGGTGTAATTGCGCAGTTTTTTTATGTGGGTGCACAGATTATGTGTTGGACATTTATCATTCAATACGGTACACGAATATTTATGGCACAAGGAATGGAAGAACAAGTTGCAGAAGTACTTTCGCAGAAATATAATATCGTGGCCATGATCATTTTTTGTATGAGTCGTTTTGTATGTACTTTCCTGTTGAAATTTCTTAATCCGGGAAAACTGTTACGGATACTTGCCATAGCAGCTGCAATATTTACGTTGGGAGTGATCTTTTTCCAGAACATTTGGGGATTATATTGCCTGGTAGCTGTTTCAGCATGTATGTCGCTGATGTTTCCAACAATATATGGAATTGCATTAAAAGGTATGGGGGACGATGCCAAGTTTGGCGCAGCAGGACTGATTATGGCCATTCTGGGAGGATCAATATTGCCACCGTTACAAGCCTCGATCATAGATTTGGGCACTATAGGAAGTTCGTTCCCGGCTGTAAATGCATCATTTATACTGCCATTCATTTGTTTTGTTGTGGTGGCCTGGTATGGAGGCAGAACGTATAAAAGGCATTTGATGTCAATGATAAATTAATAGATGATTTATTCTCAGACTAAAACATCATCAATTTGGAATTAATTAACTCCATTGACGAAAAAATAAAAAGTAGTGTTAATTAGTTAGTGAATAGGTTGTACTTTTTTTAACTTAATAAAAGTACAACCTATTGATATTTTTTGTAACTTAGTTTGTTGATATAACTTAAATCGGAAAAATAATTATTTATAACATGAAAAGATATTTAACCATTCTATTATTCTTATTATTCTCATTTAGCAATGTATTTGCGAGTGAGGCTGATATTTTAATACCAGATTTGCATGAAGGGACGTTTCATATTTTTGGGAACACAATTTCTGCCTGGAATTTTCTGTTTTGGGGTGCGCTAATCATCTCAATTACCCTTGGAATTAGCTTGTATTTCTTTTTCAATATCAAGAAAATTCGTGCTCATAAATCGATGCTGGATGTTTCGAAAATCATCTATAAAAACTGTCGCACTTACTTGAAACAACAAGGTAAATTCTTGCTGATTTTGTTCGTATTTGTTGCGCTGATCATGACATATTACTTTCTTTCGATAGCGAATCATACAATAGGTTCACTGTTGTTTGTGCTGATGTTTACAATAATAGGCATCTTAGGATCATTTTCTGTAGCTTGGTTTGGAATAAGAATAAATACATATGCTAATGCACGCACAGCTTTTGTGTCGCTGAAAGGTAATCCATGGAAAGTTGTGGAAATACCACTACGTGCAGGAATGAGTGTGGGATTGTTTTTGATATCGCTTGAACTAATTTTAATGGTGTCGATATTGCTTTTTGTCCCGCGCCACATTGTAGGCATGTGTTTTCTAGGATTTGCCATTGGTGAATCGCTTGGAGCAAGTGTTCTTCGCATAGCAGGGGGTATCTTCACAAAGATTGCCGATATTGGATCGGACTTGATGAAGGTAATTTTCAAAGTCAAAGAAGATGACCCCAGGAATCCGGGAGTTATTGCAGATTGTACCGGAGATAACGCGGGTGACAGCGTGGGACCTACGGCGGATGCTTTTGAAACTTATGGAGTTACAGGGGTTGCTTTGATCACTTTTATCACGTTGGCTATCCCCGACCCTGCTATTCAAGCTAAACTGATTGTATGGATATTTGGAATGAGATTTTTAATGGATTTGTGCTCTGGAATTTCGTATTTTATTAATCAAGCTATCTCTAAAGTTAAATATAAAGGGAAGAAATTCTTTGAATTTGAGTCGCCGTTAATGCGATTGATATGGATCGCAGCTATCCTGAGTATTTCCACATCGTTCTTTATGAGTGATATTCTTCTGGGTGACATGACTGATCCTCATCTATGGTGGAAGCTGGCTGCTATCATCAGTTGTGGAACAATTGCGGCAGTGCTTATCCCTGAATTCACAAAACAGTTTACCAGCTCAAGAAAACTGCATGTGAAGGAAATTGTGAAGGCTACGCGTGAGGGGGGGCCGTCGCTGAATATTCTTTCGGGTATCGTATCGGGAAATTTCGGGGCTTTCTGGACAGGACTGCTCATTGTGGCGCTAATGGTTGTCGCTTTCTTCATCAGCACGACAGGTCTGGAGGCGACTATCGGTCCCCATGCGAGCATTTTCGCGTTTGGATTGGTAGCATTCGGATTCTTGTGCATGGGACCTGTGACGATTGCAGTAGACAGCTATGGACCCGTGACAGATAACGCACAATCCATTTTTGAATTGTCGCAGATTGAGCAGATTGACGGCATCAGCGAAGAGATTGAAAGGGATTTTGGCTTTACTCCTGATTTTGAAACGGGCAAATACTATCTTGAGTCGAATGACTCTGCAGGGAATACATTTAAGGCTACGGCTAAACCAGTATTGATTGGTACAGCTGTTGTTGGCGCGACAACCATGATTTTCTCCATCATTCTTTTGTTGGAAAGTGTGGGAAGGCTGAATGTCTCGCTTACTTCGGCTCCAATATTACTAGGACTGATTCTTGGAGGAGCTGTGATTTATTGGTTTAGCGGAGCGTCGATGCAGGCAGTTACTACGGGTGCCTACAGAACTGTTGAATTTATAAAGAAAACGTTTAAGTTGGATAAGAAAAAGGCAGATGAAGAGGATTCGGTTCAGGTGGTGAAAATTTGTACACATTATGCGCAAAAGGGGATGCTGAACATTTTTATCGCGCTGATGTGCTTTACATTGGGGTTTGCTTTCTTTGATAGCAACTTCTTTGTAGCTTACCTTATTTCTATTGCTGTGTTTGGTCTGTTTCAGGCTATTTATATGGCGGATGCAGGTGGAGCATGGGATAATGCGAAAAAGGTTGTGGAAGTGGATTTGAAGGAGAGTAATACACCACTGCATGAGGCCACGATTGTAGGTGATACGGTAGGTGATCCGTTTAAGGATACTACTTCTGTTTCGCTGAATCCAATCATCAAGTTTTCCACTTTGTTTGGACTGCTGGCAACGGAAATTGCGCTAAACATCCAAATCAATGCTTCTAAAGGAGTCGGAACTAATTATAGCGCATGGATCGGGATTGGTTTTTTGACAGTCGCTTTGTATTTTGTATGGCGCACTTATTATAAAATGAGGATTCCGGAGAACAGTAAACAATCTGCTAATTTATCCGTTTAATTATATATAAAATCATCTTAAAAACTATATGAATACAAAAATGCCAGTATTATTTGTTGGGCACGGCAGCCCAATGATTGCAATAAATGAGGATCGTTTTACGGACGGTTTTAAAAAGATTGCGGAGACACTTCCTAAACCGAAAGCAGTAATCTGTATCTCGGCACATTGGGAAACAAGTGAATTGGCGGTTACGGCTATGGAGCATCCTAAGACGATTCATGACTTTGGGGGGTTCCCAAAAGCGTTATATGAGCAAAAGTACCCGGCACCGGGATCTCCGGAATTGGCGGAAGAGATTGTTAAAACGATTAAGATGTTCGCTGTTGTGAAGGATGAACATGAATGGGGATTGGATCATGGCACGTGGACGGTCTTGAAATATCTGTTCCCTGAAGCGGATGTACCGGTGGTTCAACTGAGCCTGGATCATTTTTTGACACCTCATCAACATTATGATGTGGCTAAACAGCTAGCACCATTCAGAGAAAAGGAAGTTATGGTTATCGGAAGTGGCAATATGATTCATAATCTACGTATTCTGGATTGGAATCATATAAATAATGATTATGCTTATAGTTGGACAAAAGATGTGGCGCAGGATATGGAAAGGGCAATCTTAACGGATAATCATAAAGCTTTGATCTCGTTTCCTGATCGGGGTGGTGATTTTAGTTTTGCTATCCCAACAAAAGAGCATTATCTGCCTCTTTTATATGCCGTTGCGCTGAAAGATGAGAACGATAAAATATCGTTGTTTAATGAGGGGTTTTTAGGTGGTTCATTATCGATGACTTCTGTTTATATTGGATAAACAATAAAAAAACCGGACTTTTGCAAGTCCGGTGTCTGTTGTGATATTCTTTGTTTTGTGTATGACCTTATGGGATTTTATATACAATACTGTTGATGTTCATTCCTGCTCCTACCGATGCTAAAACGATAATGTCGCCTGAGTTTAATTCGTGAGGTAGAAACTCTCCTTTATTCACCAAATCTAATAATGTGGGTACAGTGGCAACGGAGGAATTTCCCAACCATGAAATGGTCATAGGCATTATATCCTCGGGAACATTCATATTGTATAATTTGTATAACCTTTTAAGAATTGCATCATCCATCTTTCCATTGGCCTGGTGAATGAGCACTTTCTTAACATCCGTGATAGGCATATTTAGTTTGTCGAGCGAACTTTTAATAGCTTCGGGAACATAAGTAAGTGCATATTGGTAGAGCTTCCTGCCGTTCATCTTCAGATAGAGTTCTTTCTTTTCTGCTAATTCCGGATTATAAGAATATCCCATATGCAACATTTGAGCGAATTCTAATGCATCGTTCCTGCTTGCATGTGCAAGTATTCCAACGGGAGTGGTACTTTCAATTCCTTCGATAACCGCGGCTCCGGCACCGTCAGCATATATCATACTGTCTCTGTCGTGAGGATCAGAAATACGGGAAAGGACATCGGCTCCAATGACCAAGATCTTGCTCATCTCACCGGACCTTAAATAGTAATCGGCTTGAATAACAGCTTGGACCCAACCGGGACAACCAAACAAAAGATCGTATGCTATGGTATTGGGATTCTTGATGCCAAGTTTTTGTTTTACACGAGAAGATAATGTTGGAAGGATGTCTATGCGATTATTATCTACATGAGTCTCTCCAAAATTATGGGCAAATATGATATAATCAAGCTCTTCTTTGTCAATACCTGCTGATTGGATGGCTTGCTGTGCGGCTATGAGTGCCAAATCGGATGTGCTTTGATCGTCTTCGGCATAACGACGTTCGACAATGGTTGTTATCTCTTCGAACTTGGATACTATTTCCTCATTCGATTTGTCGATAATTACTCCATCCGGTTCCATGAATACACTAGAGAGAAAGTCTTCGTTTCTCATTCTTTTAGTGGGGACATAACTGCCGGTACCGGTAATGACACTGTATATTCTTCTCATATGACTATAAATATTTTCTTAAAATAAACGTTGATGTTAATCTCTTGTAATTTCGTTATTGATCAATCTATCTCATTGTTTAATTTATCATCGCAAAGATATAAATTAAAATTAATATTACTAACTACCTGGAAAATTGTTCAATTAGTTTTGTTCATCTTTTCCTTGTATATAAGTTTTGACATTTGGATTTCGCGCTTCTATTGCTTCCATAAGACTTTTCATGTCTGCACTGGTTGCAACATTGGGTGTGAACATCCCCCTTGAATGATATAGCTGAACTTCACGCTCGCCGGCTACTTGCATCATGCTTATGTCTTCGATATCTATGTTATTCAACTTTATGCCTATTATATTCTTAGCTATTAAACGGTTATCATCGGTAATCTCATATTTCCACTGAACAAACAGCTGGAAAAAACAGGCAAAGATGACCCCTTCCATGATTGCTATTGTCCAATCTACTGATTCATTTCTTACAACGTATATTGTAATGAATACTATTGCCATAAAAAGGACAAAGAATAAAAAGAAACGGGATTTATTTACATAATATGTTTGTTGATATTTCATAATATTGCTGTATTTTCTTCTTTTGTGGTTTCTATATTGCTTTTATCTTTTGCTAAGGGACCGGACGCTTCTTCAAAGCTTTCGAGATCGAAAAACGGAAGTACAGCCAGGGCATGATCGACAGTATCACTGATTATATTTTCGTAAATTGACCAAGTGGTTGTTGCAGTAAATGCGTAAAGTTCAAGGGATAACCCTTTAGTTGATGATTCAAGTTGACGAACCATAACTGTTTTTTGATGATCAATATTTGGATTGTTTTGAAGGTATATCTCCAGATATTTCCTGTAAATACCGACATTGGTTAAATGACGTCCATTAACTGGAATACTGGTATCGACTTTCATATTTTGATTGTAAGTATCTATCTCATCCTTACGGGTTTCAATATATTTTGTTAATCCTTGTATTTTCTTGAAACGGGGTAGCTCATCATTTTGGATGTATCGGATTGAGGATTGTTTGATATAAATGGTACGTTTGAACCTGCGTGCACCGGACTCTTGCATGCCTCTCCAATTCTGAAATGTCTCTGATACAAAGGCGTATGGTGGAACGGTTGATATTGTGTTGTCGAAATTACGAACTTTTACGGTTGTAAGTGAGATCTGTTCAACATCGCCATCAACACCCCTACCCGGCATTGTTACCCAGTCGCCAATTCGCAATATATCGTTGGTTGATACTTGAATACTTGCTACAAATCCGAGGATTGTATCGCGAAAGACTAACATTAGAATTGCGGACATGGCTCCTAAACCGGTTACTACATTGCCAAACTTCTGTGAAAGGAGTATGGAGACTGCAATGATAATACCAAATATGTAATTGATGACATTAATTACCTGGGTGTAACTGTCGACGGGCTTGTCTTGAAATTTAGGTTTTGTTTTGTATAAGTCGCCAAATGAGTTCACGATGGTTGCGAACAATCTTACAACAGTGTAAACCAGATAGATGTCGGCAAACTTATCGAATATTTTTAGGGCTTTTGGAAATGCTTCGAATATTATGGGGACCGTTCCTTTGATGATAGCATATGATACCAACATTGCTAAAAATGTGGGAAAGTTCCGGTTGGTGAGAAAACCAAAGATCTTTAATCGCTTAAAACTTGAGGTTTTTTTCATGACCTTTGTCAATATCCATTTGACAATCCATTGTACTCCGGCTACTACTAAAACGGTTAGTATTAGGAGGAAAATCATGTTTAAATAATTGATCCACTCTTCGTCAAAACCTATGTTTTTTAATAAGTTCTGCGACCAGTTACTTATAATACCGGTGTGTTCTTCAACTTGTTTTATATTATCATCATTCATTTTTGTTCAATTTGGAGTTACAAATATACAAATATATATTTGTCTGCCATTCTAAATAACAGTGGAATTCCGAAAAATGCGGAGTAAAAAATGGGAATTGACAATCGTTTTAAAAATGTTGATATTTTTTTGTAAGCTTGTTAGGTTGAGACTTAAATTGAATGGATAAATCATTTTTTCGTTGTACATTTGTATTTATCAAATAACGATTTAATCTATATAAATATGGGAAAAGTATTGATTATAGGCGCAGGTGGTGTTGGAACCGTTGTTGTGAATAAGGTTGCACAAAACCATGACGTATTTACCGATATTATGCTGGCAAGTCGTACGAAAAGCAAATGTGATGCTATCGCTGATGATGTGAAAAAACGTACGGGGGTGACTGTTAAAACTGCTAAAGTGGATGCCGACAGTGTTCCGGAACTGGTAAAATTGTTCAATGATTTTAAACCGGAACTGGTGATTAATGTGGCTTTGCCTTATCAGGACCTTACTATTATGGATGCTTGTCTTGAATGTGGCGTTAGTTATTTGGATACGGCTAATTATGAGCCAATTGATGAGGCACATTTTGAATATAGCTGGCAATGGGCATATAAAGATCGTTTTGAAAAAGCGGGACTAACAGCAATCCTGGGATGTGGTTTTGATCCGGGGGTGACTAGCGTTTACACTGCTTATGCGGCAAAACATCATTTTGATGAGATTCAATATCTGGATATAGTGGATTGTAATGCAGGGAATCACCATAAAGCTTTTGCGACCAACTTCAATCCGGAAATAAATATTCGTGAGATTACTCAAAAAGGGTTGTATTACGAAAATGGACAATGGGTTGAGACTGAACCGCTTGAAATCCATAGAACATTGACCTACCCGCGTGTTGGAAAATTTGAAAGTTATTTGCTTCATCACGAGGAGCTGGAAAGTCTTGTTAAAAACTATCCTACGCTGAAACGTGCGAGATTCTGGATGACTTTTGGACAGGAATATCTTACACACTTACGCGTAATTCAAAATATTGGAATGGCAAGTATTAAACCTATTGACTATAATGGTCAACAGATTGTACCGCTGCAATTCTTGAAAGCTGTACTGCCAAATCCGCAGGAACTAGGCGAAAATTATGAAGGGGAAACATCTATAGGTTGCAGAATCCGTGGTGTTAAAGACGGAAAAGAACGTACGTATTACGTTTACAATAATTGTAGCCACGAAGAAGCTTATAAAGAAACTGGCGCTCAGGGCGTTAGCTACACTACCGGAGTACCGGCAACAATTGGTGCAATGATGTTCATGCAGGGAATTTGGAAAAGACAGGGGGTATTCAATGTGGAGGAATTTAATCCGGATCCGTTTATGGATCAATTGAATAAACAAGGTTTGCCTTGGCATGAATTGTTTAATATTGATCTGGAACTGTAAAAACTAATTATATGATACCCAAAAGTTTAGTAAATATCAATGATTATGATAGGGATGATATTTTGCATACGTTGAAATTAGCAGCAGAATTCAAAAAGAATCCTAATCGTGATTTGTTGAATGGGAAAGTATGTGCTACTTTATTTTTCGAACCGTCAACAAGAACGCGTTTGAGTTTTGAAACTGCTGTCAACAGATTGCAAGGTCGAATCATTGGCTTTTCTGATGCCAGTACGAGTAGTTCGACAAAAGGAGAATCGTTAAAAGATACCATTATGATGGTGAGTAATTATGCGGATTTGATTATCATGCGGCATCATCTGGAGGGTTCAGCTCGATATGCATCGGAAATATCTCCTGTGCCTTTTATCAACGCTGGTGACGGATCTAATCAGCATCCTACCCAAACTTTACTTGATTTGTTCACAATATACGAAACGCAGGGTACATTGGAGAATCTGAAAATAACTGTGGTGGGTGATCTCAAATATGGACGGGCTGTGCATTCTTTGATTCAAGGTCTGTCTCATTTTAAACCGTCATTTAATTTTGTGGCTCCGAAAGAGTTGCGTATTCCTGATAAGTACAAATTGTATTGTGACAACCTGGGTATTACGTACAATGAATTTTCGGAGTTTTCACCTGAATCTATTAATTCGGCAGATATTTTATATATGACGAGGGTTCAGCGAGAAAGATTTACGGATCTGATGGAATATGAAAGGGTTAAGAATGTTTATGTTTTACATAACGAGATGCTGAAGGATTCAAAAGATAATTTAAAGGTGCTGCACCCGCTTCCACGTGTGAAAGAGATCAATCAGGATGTGGATGATAATCCGAAAGCGTATTACTTTCAACAGGCCAAAAATGGTATGTTTGTTCGTCAGGCTGTTATTTGCGATTTAATGGGAATAAGTGTAATATAATAAAGTTATGAGAAAAGAATTACAAGTTGCCGCACTGGAAAACGGTACTGCTATTGATCATATTCCTACAGATGCGGTTTTTGAAGTGGTTTCGTTGCTTCAACTGCAGAAACTCAATAATCGAATCACGATTGGCAATAACCTGAAAAGTAGTAAAATGGGTTCGAAGGGGATTATTAAAGTGTCTAATAAATTCTTTCAGGAAAATGAAATAAATCGTATTGCTTTAGTTGCACCAAATGTAAACCTCAACATCATAAAAGATTATGAAGTAATTGAAAAGAAGAAGGTTACATTGCCGGATGAGATTATCGAAATAGTAAAATGCAATAATCCGAAGTGTATCACAAATAATGAACCGATGAAGACCAGATTTCATGTGATTGATAAGGAAAATGTGGAATTGCAATGTCATTATTGTGAAATAAAAATTCAAAAAGAAGAAATAATTCTACAATAATTATTGTTTTTTATTGTACTTAAATTAGAGAAGTATGAAACAAGACTGGAAACCGGGGACTATGATTTATCCGCTGCCAGCAGTGATGATTAGTTGTGGTAGTACACCCGAAGAGTATTCGATTTTAACTGTTAGCTGGGTAGGTACTGTTTGTACAAATCCACCTATGTGTTATATTTCGGTGAGACCGGAAAGATACTCTCATCCAATTATTAAACGAAATATGGAATTTGTAATTAACCTAACGACTGAAGATTTAGCAATGGCTACAGATTGGTGTGGTGTTAGGTCGGGTAGAAATTACGACAAATTCAAAGAGATGGGTCTGACTCCGGGTAAAGCAAGTTTTGTACAAGCGCCTATCATTGAGGAATCTCCATTATGCATCGAATGTAGAGTGAAAGAGATTATATCTTTAGGTTCTCATGATATGTTTATTTCTGATGTTGTGAATGTAAAAGCTGATGAAAAGTATTTTGATCCCATAACTGAAAAGTTTAGTCTGGAACTTGCAAAACCGCTGGTTTATGTTCATGGTCATTACTATGGATTGGGTGATCTGATAGGAAAATTCGGTTGGAGTGTTCAAAAGAAATAGGATATTATTTCTGATTATCTAAGTCTTGGCAACTAAATATTTCTCTTGAACTAATCTATAATAACTTAAAGAAAATAGTATAAAATATGCCCGTAAATTTACCAAATGGTTTACCTGCAATTGCATTGCTGGAAAAGGAACAGATATTTGTAATGAACGATTTTAGAGCGAATGCTCAGGATATTCGTCCACTAAAAATATTAATCCTTAACTTGATGCCGTTGAAAATAACTACAGAAACGGATTTAATCCGGTTGCTGTCTAACTCTCCGCTTCAGGTACAAATGGAATTTCTGGGATTGCAATCGCACTCACCAAAGAATACACCGCTTGAACATTTGCAACAATTCTATATTACTTTTCCACAAGTTAAGAACAAATATTATGATGGAATGATCATCACAGGGGCTCCGGTTGAATTGTTGCCTTTCGAGAAAGTAAATTATTGGGCTGAACTGACGGAGATTTTTAATTGGGCGCGGACAAACGTAACTTCTACTTATTATATTTGTTGGGCAGCGCAAGCTGCGTTGTATCATTTTTATGGGGTAAAGAAATATTTGATGGACAAAAAACTGTTTGGTGTATTCCCACATACGGTGAATGATCCTTCTTTTTCTTTATTCAGAGGTTTTGATGAGGTTTTTTATGCTCCACATAGTCGACATACTACTATTCATACTGATGAAATTAAACAAATCAAGGAGCTTACTATTTTATCGCAATCGGAAGAGGCTGGCGTTTATATTATATCATCACGTGGTGGCAGGGAATTTTATGTGACGGGACATTCTGAATATTCACCGCTCACTTTACATAAAGAATATATGCGTGATTTAAAAAAAGGATTGGATTCGGTGGAGATTCCTAAGAATTACTATCCTGATGATGATCCTAATAATGCACCGCTTGTACAATGGAAAGCGCATGCTAATTTGCTATATATTAACTGGTTGAATTATTTTGTATATCAGGCTACACCTTATAACCCTGAAGAAATTAAATATTTAAAAGATCTGTAATTGAAAACGGTAAAAAAAATTGAACTTCTTGCTCCTGCAAAGGATAAAGAAGTGGGAAAAGAGGCTATTCTTCATGGTGCTGATGCTGTATATATTGGAATTGAAGGATTTAGTGCTCGCTCAACGGCGGGTAACACAATTGATGATATTGCAGAATTGGTTGAGTTTGCACACTTATACAATACACGGGTATATGTTGCTTTGAATACTATTTTATTTGAAAATGAATTACCTAAAGTTGAAAGACTTATCTGGAATTTATATCGTATTAATGTAGATGCACTAATTGTGCAGGATATGGGAATTCTACAACTTAACATACCTCCTATCCCACTTCATGCAAGTACGCAGACGGATAATCGTTCGGTTGAAAAGGTGAAATTTCTTGAAACGGTCGGCTTCTCACAGGTTGTGTTGGCAAGGGAACTTTCAATTGAAGATATTTCAGAAATTGCATCTCAGGTGAATGTTTCTTTAGAAGTTTTCATCCATGGGTCGTTATGTGTTTCGTATAGTGGACAATGTTATCTGAGTGAAGCGATTACCGGCAGGAGTTCTAATAGGGGTGAATGTGCACAAATGTGTCGATTACCTTATGATCTTGAAGATGCTGATGGAAATATCATTGAAAAAGATACACATCTATTGTCGTTGAAGGATTTTAATCAGTATGATAATCTTGAAGAATTACTGGAAGCAGGTGTTTCATCGTTGAAGATCGAGGGTCGCTTAAAGGGGGCTTCTTACGTGAAGAATGTAGTTTCGGCTTATCGACAAAAACTGGATAAGATTTTTGAGAATAATCCTCAATACATGCGTTCTTCATCTGGAACAAGTAATGTGGATTTTAAACCGGATGTGTCAAAAAGTTTCAACAGGGAATTTACTGATTACTTTTCGCATGGCAGACAACGGAATA
>JBAYZS010000056.1:0-14270 GCA_041672395.1 Dysgonamonadaceae bacterium
TAACCTGAAATTGTAAAGATGTTAAAAAATTTAACTTTGAAATGGAGAAATTCATTACCTGAGTACAGATTAAATGAACAAAACGACAATACAAAAATTGAAAACTTATGAGTAAAAAATTAACTTAAAATAATTAGGAATAATTAAAATATTTAAGAATTTTGTTTGCCCTGGAATTATTAATACTATGATTTTTGTCATTTTGTAATCACTAGAAAATCAATTCAATAGTGAAATATTTCTCTGTTTGACACTTTTCTTTTATTTTTTGAGATGAAATTTGCAGTGAAAATTTTAGTTTTTATATACTTTTGATAAAGTAATTTTTTTAAAAAATATTGTATAATAAATTAATGAATGCCCATAGAAATGCAGTATGATCTTTAATAAATATGTATAATTACCTATTCAAAGCTATTGTTGTTGGACGTAAATCAAAAAAAACAAATTATTTTAATAAGAATTAAAAGTGTACAGATATAATTAAACAGAAGTTTGTTTAAAGAAAAACAATTTTACAGGCTTACACTTGTTGCTTTATTATTCTATTTAATCGAATTCAGAATGTAAACATATAATTGGACGTTATTAGATAATTTTTATTTAAAATCTAAACAAAATGGGAGAATGAAAAAGAAAAATTTTTTAAATTTAATGAAGGGATTGTTATCCACACTTTTATGGATTACTTCCTTGGGTATGTTCGCTCAGAATATAACTGTGAGCGGGACAGTGAAAGATGTGAAGGGGGAATCTCTTGTGGGAGTCACACTCCAAGTACAAGGAACTTCTACTGGTACAGTAACCGATTCCGATGGTGAATTTATACTGAATAATGTTGCTTCAAATGCTACACTTGAAGTATCATATATAGGTATGCAGAAACAGACGCTTAAAATAAGCGGTCGAAAAACTATCGATATCGTACTGATTGAAGATTCAGAAATGTTGAGTGAAGTGGTTGTAACCGGTTTCGGTTTAGCTCAACGAAAAGAATCACTGACATCAGCAATTTCCGTGATCGGAGCTCAGGATTTAAGTCGTTCTAAGTCATCGACTGCTTCAGGTGCATTGGTCGGAAAAATTGCTGGTATCAATTCTCGTCAACCGGATGGTCGTCCCGGTTCAACGACAAATATTCAAATTCGAAACATGGGAGCTCCTCTTTATGTTATTGATGGTATTCAATCAGATGCTGGTCAATTCAATAATATCGACTTTAATGATATTGAATCAATATCGGTATTAAAAGACGCTTCAGCTTCTATTTATGGAGTTCGTGCCGCCAATGGTGTAATTGTTGTTACCACTAAAAAAGGAACACGCAATACCAAAAATACGGTAACAGTTAATAGTTATTATGGATGGCAAAGCTTATATGATTTTCCGAAACCAGCCACAGCGGGAACATATATCAAAAATTATATTCAGTCTGAGACTGTACAGGGTGCCACTAACTATCGATATTCAAAAGAAGATTATGAGAAATGGCAACAAGGAACAGAAAAAGGGTATCAACCATTTGATTGGTATGACTATATCTGGGAAGTTTCACCACAAACATATGTTAATGCCAATGTATCTGGTGGATCAGACAAAATTAATTATTATCTAAGTGTGGGTAATTTAAATCAGGATGCAATTATCGTTAATTATGGAGGTTTTACTCGTACCAACGTTCAGATGAATGTGAATGCAAATATTACCGATAAACTTAGAGTTGGCGCAGGGATGAATGGACGTGTAGAAAAGAGGGTCAATCCAGGAGTACCAGGAGGTGATGACTATTGGCTCCCACGTTTTGGTACTTATCGTAATCTACCTACCAGAAGACCCTTTGCAAATGACAATCCAAATTATCCGACATTGACTTCTACTGAGGCTGGAACAAATTTTGCCTGGCTTACTTATGATTTATCCGGTAGATTTGAAGATACCTGGCGTGTTGTACAACTCAATTTTGACGCAGAATATGAAATTGCCGACGGTTTGAAAGCCAAAGCGTTGGTAAGTTATTATTTAGCTAATCAACGAATGGATAATCAGGAGTATACCTACAAGTTATATGGTTACAATAAAGATACTGATACTTATCCAGTTATTTTTGAGAACACCAATCCTTGGAGAGAGCGTAGACAAGGCTATAATGAGGAGATAACCTCGAATATTCAGTTGTCATATAATAAAAAATTTGGAGATCATTCCATAGCCGCTATTCTTGGTGCCGAAACAATCAAAAGAGATACCCCTTCAACATGGGTTCACTCAATTCCTACATCTAATGCATTACATTTGATCGACTATGAAACTATGGATACCTATGATGATACTGGAAATAATACACAAGCAAGATTAGGTTATTTGGGACGGTTCAATTATGACTATGCCGGAAAATATCTAGTTGAATTTTCAGGACGTTATGATGGATCTTGGAAGTTCCCAACTGACCAACGATGGGGATTTTTTCCTTCAGCCTCTGCAGGATGGAGAATTTCAGAAGAAAATTTTTGGCGTGAAAGCAAATTATCAAATACATTCAGTGATTTTAAATTGAGAGCATCTTATGGATTGTTAGGAGATGATAATGTAAGTGGTTATAGTCCTTTTGATTACTTAGGAGGATACACCTATAAGAATGGTGGTTCTGTAATCGATGGAAAGTATACCATTGGTACTGTTCCTCGTGGACTTCCTGTTACTACTCTTTCATGGATTAAAGCAAAAATATTTGATGTTGGTGTAGATGCAAGTTTCTTAAAAGGCAAGCTGTCAGGTTCTTTTGACTATTTTGATCGTTTAAGAACTGGTCTTCCGGCTTCAAGATATGATATTTTATTACCTTCGGAAGTAGGGTTTAGCCTTCCACAGGAAAACCTAAATTCAGATAGACATCGTGGCTATGATTTGCTTGTTAAATGGAGTGACAAAGTAAGTGATCTTACTTACTCAATTGCAGCTAATGCTACCTATTCTCGTTTTTATGACTGGGATCGATATAAACCTCGTTACAGTAATTCTTGGGATGTATATAGGAGTTCTATTGTAGAACGATATGGTTACCTGAATTGGGGATTGGAAGCTGATGGTCAGTTTAAGAGTTGGGAAGAAATTGCGACATGGCCTATTGACAATGATCGTCAAGGAAATAAAACTCTACGCCCTGGAGATGTGAAATATAAAGATATTAACGGTGATGGTGTTATCAACGGTATGGATGAAAGACCGATTGGTTACAGACAGGATTCAACACCTATCTTTAATTATGGATTTAATTTCTCATTCTTATGGAAAGGTTTTGATCTTGCATTCGATTTAACAGGCGGTGCTATGAATACATGGTATCAAGAGTGGGAACAACGTAATCCCTTCCACGATGGTGGCAACAACCCTCAATATTATATGGAAAACACGTGGCATCTTGCAGATATATGGGATGCGAACAGTGAGTTAATTCCAGGTAAATATCCAATGTTATTAATTGGAAACAGTAGTCACAGTAATTATTGGAACAGTACTTTCTGGAAGAAAAATGTTAAATACTTGAAATTAAGAAATCTAGAATTTGGTTACTCACTTCCCAATTCATTGCTGAACAGGACCTCAATCTCAGATCTTCGCTTCTATGTGGCTGGACAGAACCTTTTTGGTTTGACAAACTTGATTGGTGTTGATCCTGAGATAAACGATACAAACGGATTGGCTTATCCTACTATGCGAATAGTCAATGTTGGTTTAACACTAAAATTTTAAAATAATATGAAAATAAAAAATATATTTATCGCATTATTAGTAGCACTCTTTTCTCTGAGTAGCTGTTCTGATTTCTTGGAAAGAGAGCCCGATAAGATTCTCTCTGATGACCAGATTTTTAGCGATGCTATTATGATCAAATCCGTACTATCAAATTTTTACGGAAGAATTACATGGGGACAACATATTGATGATTCTTATTCTTATACGATCTTAGACGAAGCAGCAAAAACAGATGGTGGACCTGACAATCGTAGTGGATTTGAGGATGATCGCTGGAGAGTTTATGATTATACACTATTACGCAATTTAAATCAATTTCTGAAAGGTGTAAGGGCATCAACTGTATTAGATAACGCTACCCAAAAACAGTTGGAAGGTGAAGCCCGATTTATTAGAGCATGGTTATATTTTAATATGGTTCGTGGAATGGGTGGAATGCCTATTGTAGGTGACGAAGTGTTCGAATATACTCCAGGTATGGATATTACAGCTTTACAATATCCACGTTCTACTGAAGCGGAACTCTATGATTATATAATAGCTGAATGTGATGCTGTAAAAGATTTTCTTCCTGTAGATCCTTCTGTTAGAGCTGCTAGAGCTACTAAATGGGCTGCTTTGATGTTGAAGGCACGAGCCGCTGTATATGCAGGTTCTCTTGCTAACTACAACAATAAAATGACCAGTCCAATAAAAACATCGGGAGGTGAAGTAGGAATACCAGCTAATTTAGCTCAAGGATATTATCAAATAGCACTTACAGCAGCAGAAGATGTTATTAAAAGTGGTAAGTATCAATTACAACTATCTAAACCTGATGATAGGGGTCGTAATTTTTATGAAGCACTTTCTGTGAAAGAGAACAATAAAGAGGTGATCTGGGCAAGAGACTATAAATATCCCGGTCAGACAAACGGTTTTACACAAAGTAATATTCCTCCTTCTCATGCAGAAGATATTGACCGTGCTTATGCGGGTCCAATCTTAAATTTGGTTGAAGATTTTGAATATATTAACGATCGCGACGGAACTATTAAAACAAAGGATGCTAATGGTAATTATATCTTCTATGACAAACCAGAAGATGCATTTGCAAATAAAGACCCACGTCTTTGGGGTACAGTCATCTATCCGGGAGCAGTTTTCAAAGGTACACCAGTTGTTTTACAAGCAGGTCAAAAATACTTGGAAAATGGTGCATGGAAATTTAGAACCAGTGAACCAGGTGTGACTGATGATAATAAAATATTGATTACATCTGTCAACGGACCTACCACTACAAATAATCAGTTTATTAATAAAACCGGATTTTTCTTCCGTAAATTTTTAGATGAAACACCAAGTGCGTCCACTCGTGGTCGTAGAAGTGAAATGTGGTTTCCTCGCTTTCGTTTTGCAGAAGCTGTTATGATTGCAGCAGAAGCAGCATATGAACTGAATCAACCAATCAAATCACTAACATATATAAATATGATCCGTGAAAGAGCAGGTATTCAGTCTTTGACCTCAGTTACATTTAATGATATTGTACGTGAAAACAGGGTTGAGTTTGCTTTTGAAGATCACCGTTATTGGGATTTGAAACGATGGAGATTAGCCGATAAAGTATGGAATGGAGTACAAAATAGCTCAACTGCTCAACAATGGGCATTGTTCCCATATTTGGTTAATGATCCAAGTAACCTCAATAATGGCAAATGGGTGTTCGATAAAATTGCGACACATATGTCTCCAAATCCCAGAAATTTTGAAATGAAAAATTATTACAATTTCATTGATCAGGGATGGATTAACAACAATCCTAAGATTGTTAAGAATCCGTATCAATAATCATTATTTAATGAAAAATAAAATAATCATATGAAAAAATATACATATATCTTTTTGATTACAATTGCGTCATTTTTGCTTACAGGTTGCGGACTAGACAATTACGATGCACCACAATCAAAATTGCACGGAAAAATCACTTACAATGGAGAAGCATTGAGTTTAAGAGGAACAGGAGAAGCTATACAACTACAGCTTTATCAGGATGGTTATCAGCTGAAGGACAATATTCGCGTATATGTAGGTCAAGATGGTTCTTTTGAAGCGTTGCTGTTCGATGGAGAGTATAAGCTTGTTACAAGAGACAAGAATGGTCCTTGGGTAAACACTCGTGATACTATTGTTGTTAATTTAAAAGGTTCAACAGAAGTAGAGGTTAAGGTTACTCCATATTTTACAATATCAGATGAATCAATCAAACTGACTGGATCAGAATTGAATGCTACATTCAAAGTTGATAAAATTGTCAATTCAGCAAACATTGACTATGTAACTTTGTTAGTTAGCAAAACCTCATTTGTAGATGATGTAAACAATATTGCACGTAAAGATTTTAAAAACCAACAACCAGGTTCATTGAATTTGTCAATGGATTTGTCAGGTAATGCAAAAGTTGCAGATGCCAAGGCTCTTTTTGCCAGAGTTGGTGTTAGAACTGTTGGTGCTGATCAATCAATTTATTCGGATATCGTTCGTTTAAAATAAATTGTATTCAAATGAGAGGTTGCAATTTTTCATTGCGACCTCTTGTTTTTTAAAAAAATAATTATGACAATATTCAAAAACAGTATTTTCCTTTTAACAGTAGCAATATTAGTAAGCTGTTCGCAAAAAATGGTGTCTGAGAGAATAATTCCAACAGACTTAAGTACTGAATTGCGTGCGCCAGCATTTCCTTTGGTTACTGTAGATCCCTATTTTAACGCGTGGTCTTATTCAAATAATTTATATGATGATCAGCCAAGACATTGGACTGACAAGGAGTTTCCTTTGTTAGGAGCTTTAAGAGTTGACGGTGAAGTATTTCGTTTTCTAGGAAAAGAAAAGTTGCCACTTAAACCAGTACTTCCTACAGTAAAGGAAGAAAAATGGGAAGGCAAATATACTTTTGATCAACCTAAAGGAGATTCCTGGAAAAGTCTTTCATTTAATGATGATGCTTGGAAGACCGGACAATCCGCTTTTGGCACACCTAATGAACCAAAGCTCTCAACACTTTGGCAGACAAAAGACATTTGGGTGAGACGTACATTTAATCTTGATGAAGATTTAGCTGATAAAACAATATATTTGAACTTTTCACATGACGATATCTTTGAATTGTATATAAATGGGATTAAAGTTGTTGGAACAGATTATTCTTGGAAGTACAATGTGATAGAAGAATTGTCTGACGAAGTTAAGGCATCATTGAAGAAAGGTGAGAACATTATCACTGCTCATTGTCATAATAGAACCGGGGGTGGATATGTAGATTTTGGTTTGTATGAGAGAGAAAAAGACCGTGTGTCATTTGAACAAACAGCAGAACAGAAATCTGTAAGCGTATTGCCTACCCAGACAGTCTATACTTTCGATTGTGGACAGGTTGAATTAGATGTTATTTTTACTTCACCTTTGCTATTAGATGATCTGACACTTGTTTCTCGTCCGGTTAGTTATGTTTCTTATCAGGTGAAATCAAAAGATGGCGCATCGCACGATGTTCAAGTTTATTTTGAAGCAACTTCACAATGGGCTGTTCATGATGAGAGTCAGACTGTTGATTTTGAAAAGATAGAAAAGGATGGAAGAACATTCCTTAAAACGGGTTCAGTAGAACAACCATTACTTCAAAAGAAAGGTGATGATGTAAGAATTGACTGGGGTTATTTTTATTTAACCGGTACAGCTAATGACAAAGCAACACTAAATTTTGGAGATTATTGGGATACGAAAGAAGCTTTCCAAAAAAATGGTGTTATCTCTAATGCAAAACAAGAAAATCTTTCAGGGAATATGACGAAAGATATGACAGTTCTTGCTTATAGTCGTGATTTGGGCAAAGTTTCAGGTGATAAGAAAACGGGATATATCATGCTTGGTTATGATGATATTTATTCAATTCAATATTTTGAGAAAAACTTGAAAGGATATTGGACGAATGATGGTAAGGTAGATATTTTTCAAGCATTCAAAAGTGCTGAAACAGATTATGTATCAATCATGAAACGTTGTGATAAATTCAACCGCAGTTTGTTGGACGATGCTGAAAAAGCGGGTGGAAAAAAATATGCTGAATTGTGTGCATTGACCTATCGTCAAGCTATTGCAGCTCATAAATTAGTAAAAGACGAAAACGGAACAATTCTTTTTTTCTCGAAAGAAAATAATAGTAATGGTTCTATTGGAACAGTGGATATCACTTATCCTTCATCTCCTTTATTTTTAGTTTATAATCCTGAACTCGTAAAAGGCATGATGAATCATATTTTTTACTACAGTGAAAGCGGAAAATGGACAAAACCTTTTGCAGCTCATGATGTGGGTACATATCCTATAGCAAACGGTCAGACATACGGTGGCGATATGCCAATTGAGGAATCCGGGAATATGTTGATTTTAACTGCTGCTATTGCTAAATTAGAAGGTAATGCTGATTATGCTGCTAAACATTGGGATGTGTTGACCGTATGGACAGATTATCTTGTTGAAGAAGGTTTAGATCCCGATAATCAGTTATGTACAGATGATTTTGCCGGTCACTTTGCACATAATGCAAATCTTTCAATTAAGGCAATTATGGGTATTGCATCTTATGGAATGTTAGCTGAAATGCAAGGAAAAAAAGATGTAGCTCAAAAGTATATGGATATTGCAAGAAAAATGGCTGTAGAATGGGAGTCAATGGCAAATGATGGAGATCATTATAAACTTACATTTGATAAAGCCGGAACATGGAGTCAAAAATATAATTTAATTTGGGATAAAATGTTAGGATTTAATATCTTTGATCCTGAGATTGCCAAAAAAGAAATGGCATATTATTTGACTAAACAAAATGAATTCGGTTTGCCATTAGATAACCGTGCTACATATACTAAATCAGATTGGATTATGTGGACTGCTTCGTTAACAGGTGATATGAATGATTTTAATGCATTGGTTGATAATGTATATAAATATGCAAATGAAACTAAATCTCGTGTTCCTATTAGTGATTGGCATGATACTAAAACTGCAGAAAGAATGAATTTCAAAGCCCGTTCTGTTGTTGGCGGATATTATATGAAGCTTTTAGAACAAAAGCTTATAAAAGAAAACACGAAATAATATGAATAGAATTATTTTGTCCTTAATATTTTTATTTGGGTTGTTTTCATTAAGTGCACAGAATAACGACAAGGTAACATTGGTGGATAGACCTGCGATGCAGGCTATCCATTCCAATTATTCACAAAACCGTGCACCGTTATTGCCTCAATATTTCATGAAACTACCCGTAGGAGATGTGAAGCCAAAAGGTTGGATTTATCGTTTTCTGGAATTACAGAAAAACGGTTTAAATGGTCATTTGGGAGAAATCAGTGCCTGGCTTGACAAGGATAATAATGCCTGGTTAGGAACAGGTACGGATTATGGTTGGGAAGAAGTACCCTATTGGTTGAAAGGGTATGGTAATATGGCATATATCCTAGATGATAAGAAAATGATTGATGAAACCAAGTCGTGGCTCGATGCAGTTTTCAAAAGTCGACGTGAGGATGGCTATTTTGGTCCCTATATAGAAAAAAATGGCAAACCTGATTTATGGGGTAATATGATTATGATTTGGTGTCTTCAATCGTACTATGAATATTCTAAAGATAAACGAGTGATTGAATTGATGACTAATTATTTCAAATGGCAGTTGAATTTACCAGATGATAAATTTCTTGAAGATTATTGGGAAAATAGTCGTGGAGGTGATAATCTATTGAGTGTTTATTGGCTTTACAATATTACTGGTGACAAGTTTTTATTAGAATTAGCTGAAAAAACTCATAAAAACACAGCTAATTGGCGTCAACGTTCCACATTACCTAATTGGCACAATGTAAATATCGCTCAAAGTTTTCGTGAACCGGCAACATATTACATGTATTCGAAAGATTCAACCGATTTGATTGCTACATATAATGTTCATCATTTAATAAGAAACACATTCGGTCAGGTACCTGGTGGAATGTTTGGAGCAGATGAAAATGCACGAATGGGATATATTGATCCACGTCAAGGAACTGAAACCTGTGGTTTTGTAGAACAGATGGCATCAGATGAATTATTATTATTGATGACAGGCGATCCATTTTGGGCAGAACATTGTGAGGAGGTTGCATTTAATTCATATCCAGCAGCTGTAATGCCAGACTTTAAGTCGCTACGATATATTACTTCTCCAAATCACACCATAAGTGATTCAAAAAACCATAATCCAGGTATTGACAACCGTGGACCGTTTTTAGCTATGAATCCTTTTAGCAGTCGTTGTTGTCAGCATAATCATGGTCAGGGATGGCCCTATTTCATTGAACATTTGATTATGGCTACATCCGATAACGGTATTGCTGCAGCTATTTATGGTGCATGTGAAGCAACTGTTAAAGTAGCAAATGGCAAAACGGTTGAAATTATTGAAGAAACGAATTATCCATTTGAAGAATCCATTCGTTTTAAATTAAAAACCTCAGGCAAAGTAACTTTCCCACTTTATTTAAGAGTGCCATCGTGGACAAGCAAAGCCACAGTCTCTATTAATGGTAAAACTATTGATAAAAAGTTGGAAAAGGGTAAATATGTTTGCATAGAACGAGAATGGAAAAATGGTGATGTGATTGTATTTAATGTGCCGATGGAGTTGTCTCAATCCGTATGGCATGTTAATCAAGATAGCAGAAGTATCAATTATGGTCCTCTTACTTTTTCTCTCAAGATTAAAGAGAATTATGTTAAGGTAGGCAGTGTTGAAACAGCTATTGGTGATTCAAAATGGCAAAAAAATGCTGATGCAAGTAAATGGCCAAGTTACGAAATATATCCAGGGAGTGACTGGAACTATGCTTTAGTGATAGATGATTCTACTCCTTTAGAAGAAAACTTTAAAGTAGTTAAAAAGGAATGGCCAACTGATAATTTTCCTTTTACTACAGGCAGTGCTCCTATTGAGATTAAAGCTAAAGGTAAAAAGATTTCTCAATGGAAAATTGATCAATATGGTCTTACTAGTGAGCTTCCTATTAAGGAAAACAGTACTTTTGAAAAAACTGAAGATATAACATTAATTCCAATGGGAGCAGCAAGATTAAGAATATCTGCTTTTCCTGTGTGTCACAAATAAATTTTAATATTTCTCATTTTATGGATAGGCTGAAAACAGTATTTATTTTTCTTTTATTTTTTGTATTAATGGTTAATAACAATTCTGTTTCGGCCTATCCTAATTATTCGTTTAAACATTATAATATAAATAACGGCTTATCTCAAAATACAATACGTTCAATATTTCAAGATAATCAAGGATTTATGTGGTTTGGAACCAAAGACGGATTAAACAGATTTGATGGTTCCACGTTTAAAGTCTTCAAATTTTCGCCCAACGATAATTTGAATGATAATGTTTTTCATCGCATTTTACAGGACAAGAACAATAACATTTGGGTATCAACTGAAGAAGGCGTTTATATCTATGATTTACGAAAGGAACAATTTCGCCGTTTTAATAGACTTACAAGTGAAAATGATTCTGTGAATGGTGTTGTAACTGATATGGTTGCTGATCGCGACGGCGATATTTGGATGTCTGTTGAAGGAAAAGGAATCTATCATTACAATTTTGCAGATGATGAGTTGATTTTTTTTGCAACACCTATTGTAAAGGACGGCATGAAAATGGTGAGCTTATGTTCCGATAATAATAGTGGTGTATGGGTTTTTCCTTATTCTTCTCCTTTTATACATATCAATAAAAAAACAAAGGAAATAACACGATATAATTTATCTGACAACCAATTGTTGATGAATCAAGTAGGTGAAGTTTCAGATGTTTTTTTGGATCAATATAATATTTTGCTTTTAGCAACTTCTCAGAAAGGTTTAATAGCCATTAATACAGTCAATAAAACACATAGGGTGATACTAGACAAAGATGAGCATGGTGATGCAATATTTGTAAGGTGTATAGAAAGAATTGATCCTAATACCCTTTGGATTGGTACAGAGTCGGGAGTTTTTATTTACAACTCAGAGGCGGAGGAGGTAATAAATTTGAAACATGATAATTTAGTACCTGGTTCGTTATCTGACAATGCAATATATTCTATTTATAAAGATCGTGAAGGAGGAATATGGGTCGGCTCTTATTTTGGTGGTATTGATTATTATTCAAACCATAACAATAACTTTGAAATATTTTACCCATCGATTGCCGGCAATAGTATAAAGGGAAACAGGGTAAGAGAGTTTTGTTCTGCTCCAAACGGCAAAATATGGATTGGCACCGAAGACGGTGGACTAAACCTATTTGATCCATCTACAGATAATTTTGAACCACTTCCCCAAGCTTTGAAGTCGTTATACACCAATATTCATGCCTTATATGATGATGGTGACGATTTATGGATTGGTGTTTTTACCAGAGGTTTGAGCAGATATAATTTGAAAACAGGTAAGCTTGTAACATATACATATTCTTCTGAACCACATTCAATTAGTCAAAACAGTACTTTTGCACTGTGTAAAGACAAACAAGGAATGTTATGGGTTGGGACATTGGCAGGAGTAGACATTTTTGATAAAGAAAAAAATCAATTCAATAGAGTTGAAAAGTTAAAAGGTATGTCAATTCTGGATATTTTTGAAGACAGTCATGGTTTTATCTGGATATGCACTTTTTTAAATGGTCTTTATAGGTTTAATCCATCAACACACGATTGGAAAGTTTTCATACACAATGCTAAGGATGCAGAGAGCTTACCATATAATAAAACAACATCAGTTTACGAAGATAGTGAAAGAAGGCTTTGGGTTACAACTCAAGGTGGCGGTTTTGGCCTTTTCGACAGAGATAAGGAAACATTTTTGACATTTAACAGTGCCGATGGATTACCAAATGATGTAATATACCAGATTGTTGCTGAAGACGAAGGTACGCTTTGGTTATCTACTAATTCAGGTCTTGTAGTGTTTGATATAGATAAAAAAACTTTTAAAAACTTTACTGTTAATAATGGTTTGAAAACAAACCAATTTAATTATAAATCGAGTTATAAAGATAGAAACGGGAATATTTATTTTGGGTCTTTGATGGGATTTGTACGTTTTAATCCGTCTCTTTTCAAGGAAACGACATCGACAGCTCCGCTTGTTATAACAGACCTATTTGTAAACAATTTAAGAATAAATCCGACTGACAATAAATCTCCATTGAAGCAAAGCATTATGTATACCGATAAAGTGAGTTTACCATTTAAACAGAACTCTCTAAGTGTACGGTTCGCACGATTAAATTATTCCGGAGCAGATATGGACCAATTATTTTATATGTTGAAGGGATTTGATGATAGATGGATTGCCGCTTCAGAAAATCATCCAATTGTTTATTCCAACTTAAAACCAGGTAATTATGAACTTGTTTTTGGTGTAGCAGATGAAGACCTCAATGTTCCAGTTAAAAGTATTAAGTCTCTCTCCATCAAAATAAAACCTCCATATTGGTTAAATGGATGGGCTTTTTTAATATATTTTTTACTAATTGTGACGGGAACATATATACTTACACGATATATTTCAGGTCGAAATAAACTCAATGAACAAGTAAGGATGATGGATTTTGAACAACAGAAAGAAAGAGAACTTTATCAGTCAAAAATCAATTTTTTCACTAATTTGACCCACGAAATCCGTACTCCACTTACTTTAATTAAGGCACCGTTAGATCATGTGTTGATGGCAGATGATATTCCTGATAATGCGAAAGAGAATTTACAGATTATGAGTAAAAACACGAGTAGACTTCTTAATCTTACCAAGCAATTATTAGATTTTCGCAAAACTGAGTCAGAAGCTTATCTTATATCTCTTAAAACACAAAATGTGACAGAGCTGATAAGGGACACGATTCTTCGTTTTACGCCACTGGCAAAACAAAAAAATATAATTTTAGAAATAGATCTTCCTTCCAGTGATATGTTTGTTCAACTTGATAAAGAGGCATTTTTGAAGATTATAAGCAATCTATTGAGTAATGCTATTAAATATTGTGATCATTATGTACGACTGGAAGCGAATATTAAAGAAAACAATATAAGAGAGTTTCATTTAATTACTGAAAATGATGGAGAATTGATACCGCCTGTATTTGAAGATAAAATTTTTAAACCTTTTGTGCAAATTGAAGGTAAACATGATAATAATGTTTCAGGTACAGGAATTGGTCTAGCTCTCGCAAGTTCATTGGCAGATTTACATGGTGGGTTGTTGAGACTTGAAAATTACGCTGAATATAATAGATTTCATCTTATTTTGCCAGTCGGTAATGTACAGACTAATGAAGACAATGCCCTTGAATTAGAGAATAAAAAGATTCAAATCCAAATAAATGAGGATACTCAAAGAAAAGAGGCTACTATTTTATTAGTTGATGATGATGTTGAGTTACTTCAATTTGAGGC
>JBAYZS010000057.1:0-13985 GCA_041672395.1 Dysgonamonadaceae bacterium
TTCTCCCATATATTCTGACAATTGGCTCAACAATTTTACAATTCTATACGGAGATTCATAAAACACCATTGTTCTTGTTTCTTCAGCCAATTCTTTCAAACGTGTTTGACGACCTTTTTTTTGAGGAAGAAATCCTTCAAAACAAAACCTGTCGTTTGGAATTCCAGACATAACCAAAGCGGGAACAAAAGCGGTCGCACCTGGAAGGCACTCAACTTCCACTTCAGCCTTTACGCATGCGCGAACAAGCAAAAAACCGGGGTCTGAAATAGCTGGTGTACCTGCATCTGAAACAAGTGCTATCGTTTCACCACCCTTAAGTTTTTCAACAAGTTGGTCAGCAGTTCGATGTTCATTAAATTTATGATGCGATTGCATGGGGGTTTCAATTCCAAAATGCTTGAGAAGAAATCCGGTCGTACGTGTATCTTCTGCCAAAACCAAATCGCATGTTTTTAATACATTAATCGCTCTTAATGTAATATCTTCCAAATTTCCTATGGGTGTAGGTACCACTATTAATTTACCCATTGAATATACTGAATATCAATCATTAAATCCATCAAATACAACTTCAACGAAGCTCTGAACTATTGGGTTGTCAAAATCCCAATTGAAATTACTCTTAATATATTTCTCACATTCTTCATAAGAATTAAATGAACTCAATCGAGTCATTTGATTATTCATTTCCACTCTATCATTATTGAAAAGCTCTCGTTGAAATGAGAACAAATCATTGATGCTCATTCTCTTTTTCAAATCTATATTAGATGTCGGAACTTCAATCATATCATTGAATGAGCTTGAAGTCGTTTTGATTACCGTATGAGCCTTCTCTTTAGGATATTTTACATCTTCATGTTTATCTTTGACAAGAAAGTTAGTGTAAATAGGCAAGTCTATAGGAAGCTTTTCTGATCTTACAAATGATGGCTTTTCCACAATTGGCTCTGGTTCAACAACATTTTCTTCCAGATTGATGATTATTTCTTCACGTTCAACAATATTATTATCCCGTTCAGCAATAATTTCTTTATTATCGGTTTCATCTACATGAGTAATCACAGGTCCTTCATTTTTTGATGCTAATTCAACATCAGAAAGATAATTTACCAATTTCGACATCTCTCCTTTCATTTCCTCAATTTGAGACATCTCCAAATCGTGAAGCAACTGCACAATTTTCTGCGTCTTTGCAAAAGCATCATTCAAAGAAGAAAAGGGCAATGAATTGCTTTTTTGAATCTCTGTCAATCTATTTTTCAGCAAGTCTATTTGCTCTAACAGGTCTTCTATATATTTATGTTTCTTTTCCAACATGATTTTATTCAATCAATAAAACTGTTCTATCATTTATTAAATGTTATCACAAAAATACGATTTATTTAGTAAGAGCAATAAGTTCATTGGGAAAATTCACAAGATATAACATTCGAACACTTCTGGTGACTGAGGTATAAAGCCATCGATAAAAGGAATCACTCATATATGATTTGTTGATATACCCCAAATCCAGAAACACATTTTGCCATTCACCTCCTTGTGCTTTATGACAAGTAACCGCATAGCCATACTTCACTTGAAGGGCATTAAAGTAGGGATTCGTTTTCATTTTTTTATATCTATCACGTTTTTGAGGTACGTCAGCATAATCTTCCATAACTGATGTATAAAGTGCCTCATTCTGTTCTCGTGATAACCCGGGAACTTCAGTATGCAAAGTATCCATTATTATTTTTGCTTCAAATTCAATGTCGTAATCTCTATGCTTTAACAATACATTACAAAATCTGAATCCATACATTTCTTCAGAACCTCTTACCCTCAATACTTCAACAAATTCGCCATTTGCAAGAAAGTCTAAATTCTCAAATTTATCGACCCAATAATAATTGTTTTTAGTAATCATCAACAAGTCTCCCGACGAAAGTTCGTCTTCTCTAAATAATATCATATTTCGGATACCATTATTGAATGCATTCACCCTTTTATTGGATCGGGATACCACAATTGTTTCTTCAAATCCTTCATGATTATATGCATTTGCAATTTCATCAATTAATTCGGCACCGGAAATCTGTTTTATATCTTTAAACCCGTCAAGTTCGATTTTGGGAAATTCTGAAGTATCTCCATTTAATAATATATTGCGAAGTCGGGTTGCATTAAATAATATCCCCGACTCCTCTTCCTGCCTAACTATCTCTTTAAGAGTGCTTTCCGTAACTTCTAAATGATACGAACGCAACACATTACTATCCAATGCAGGACTTATTTCTTGTTTAACAGGTGGTAATTGGGCTGAATCCCCTATTAACAACAACTTACAACCATCGCCGGAATAAACATGCTCTATCAAATCATCCAACAATCGACCTGTTCCAAATACGGATGATTCTCCATTTTGATTACTAATCATTGAAGCTTCATCGACAATAAATAATGTATGCTTATGCAAATTAGGTATCAAATCAAAATGCCCATCACCATCTGCAAATTTCTTTTGCCTGTATATCTTTTTATGAATAGTATATGCTTGTTGCCCAGCATATCCGGAAAACACTTTTGCAGCACGACCTGTTGGGGCAAGTAACACACTCTTCTGTTTAAAATCGTTCATCGTCTTTACCAAACTACCTATTATAGAGGACTTCCCGGTGCCAGCATAGCCTTTCAATAAGAATACTTGATTATCTCTTTTGGAAATCAGAAACTCAACTATTTTATCTAAAGCGATTCTTTGATCATTTGTAAATGCAAAAGGGAAGTTTTCTTGAATTTTGTCCGTAAAGAATTTATGAATCATTAATTTGTTTTTCTTGTAAAAGTAGTATAAATCTCATTCTTTTTCTAAATTTGTAACTTAAAAACTGCAAGTATGTTTTTACCCGAGAATATTGATCTAACTAATTCAGAGAATTTTATATTGACTATTCGACTTACTTCAATAAGTGTTGAATTCTCAGTTCATTGCCCTACAGATAAAAACATTTTCTACTATTGGGAGACAACTTTCAGCGATAAACTTACTTATTTGGAAAATATTCAGAAAATAATCTTTGATTTCAATATATTCTCACAAAAGTTTAAAAAGACTATTGTGATAAGTGTTAATGAAAAATATACGATTGTCCCTGATGAATATTTTAATATAAAAAGGGCTGAGCAGATATTCTTTTTTAATGTGATGAGCAATACTGAAAGATCAATTATACTTGATAACCAAATTGAAGCTTTAAAAATTCATTTACTCTTTGAAATGGATGATGATTTGCATTCTTTTATATCAAGAAGCTTATTAAATCCAATTTTTGAAAGTCATGTTACTAATTTGATTTCATATTTTGAATCCTATAAAAAGGACCTGAAACACATTAGTTGTTTTATCAATTTCAACAAATCATCAATTGATGTCATCACATACACCAAAGGTAAATTATTGTCATCCATCACATTACAAGAACATGAAGATCTTGATTTAACTTATTATATTTTCAATTATTTGATGAAGATCGACTTTGATCAATTTAACGACCAATTATTCATCACAGGAGATTTATCTAATCAAAAAGAAGTGATTGATTCAATAAAGAAACTAATCAAAAACGTTGAAATAATCAAAATTGATTCTTATCCCACAATCCCGAATGAAGAGTTGGAAACAATTCCTTCGGATTTATTAATTAAGTTATGCGAATAATAAGCGGTAAATACAAATCCAGAAGAATTCAGGTTCCTACAAATTTCAAGGCACGACCTACTACTGATTTTGCCAGAGAAAATTTGTTTAATGTACTGAATAATCTCATCGACTGGGAGGAAACAAATGCACTTGACTTGTTTTCTGGTACAGGAAGCGTTGCAATAGAAATGGTTTCAAGAGGATGTCCTCGTGTTGTGTGTGTTGAAATGAGCCCCATACATTATAATTTTATCAGTAAAGCAAAAGATATATTAAAAGCAAATGAATTATTTCCATTGAAAGCAGATGCTTTTAAGTTTTTAGCTACTTCACATGAGAAATTTGACCTCATTTTCGCAGATCCACCATATGAAATGCCAGAAATTGAAACGATTCCAAATCTTATTCTTGATCACAGTCATTTAAATGAGGGGGGATTATTTGTCTTCGAACATTCCAAAAAGTTCAATTTTGCTGATTACGACTCGTTTATGGAAGAACGCGTTTATGGCAGTGTGCATTTTACGTTCTTTAAGAATAAACAGTGATTTCAAACGACATGCTTATTTTTTTAGTTCTTCAAATGTTGTAAGATACCGATTTATAAGTGAGTCCTTAATATATTCTTCACGTGCAGATTGAAAGGTTTTATAATACTTTTCTGAAGCTGCTTCTATTTTTAATAATAACTGAATATATTCATCATAAATAGTATTCAATTCTCTATCGTATCTATCTAAACCATGTAGCCTTCCCAATTTTTAGGACAGTTCCGAGTTAGACAATATTATTAACTTTGTTTCTTTTCGGTTACATCTCTGTTAAGAAATTATTACATTCTAGTACTATCAAAGTGTTTATTAACCTCAATTACGCAATCTATTTATTTTGAAGTTTGAAATTTATTTCAGTTCTGTTTTGTTTAAAATCTATCAATACTTCCAGAGATATTATTTCACTTTCGATTGAATCTAATAAAAGCTCATGATTTTAGTGAGTGAAACGAGATATATAATTGGTGAAAAAAGCAGTTCTGAGACAAGTAGACATAACAATCCCATTCCGATTTTTGATCATCGGTTTATTTGGCCAGTTATCAGCTAAATATCAACTTCTCGTAGGGCCTGTCAGTATAAAGCTTAAGCTTCCATTGCCTTGACTGGCGTATCCACTTCCCTGCTACACTAATAAAACTGAATATAAATCTCTTTATTCGTGATGTAGAAGGAATATCTTCAAAGACTTTGGATACTTTATTAATGAGGTAGTTGTAGAAGTTTTTCATCATGGCTGTCAAGATTAAAAAAACTGTATTGCAGTTCATATCCGATGAAGGAAGGCGAGACCAACCAAAGTCATTGTTCTGTACATCAAATATCTTTTCGCTTGCACCTCGCATATTGTAATACTTGATAATCTCTTCTTCGCTCGAGTCCCAGTCATTGGTCAAAATAGAACGATAAATGAAATCATCACCTGTGAATATATTTGTTTGGCGGTCTTTGTTCTTCTCTCGCATAACAACTAAACGATATTCCTTATCCTCGCAGAACTGCAAGAAAGGAATTGATCCCACCTCATAAGATTGATGATTGATTTCTATAGATTGCCAATGTGTAATTTCGCTAATCTGCTTTGTCATAGCTTTACAGCGGTTTGCTCGAATATAGAATAGCTTAGAGTTTTTAGCAACTGTGTCTATAATTTCTTTGCTATATGAGCCAGCATCCATTCTCGATCTATTTACTTTTATTCCATTGTTGGCAAGCAGCTGATATGCTCTTTTCAGGGTCTCTGCCTGCCCAGTTTTTACGTTAGCATTTCCATCTCGATTCTCAATATAAACAATCATACCTGCGATAGTGGCAATACCTGGAAAATAGCCCGTAGTCTTTTTATAGGTGCGTTTAGCATCGTATTTGTTATGTGCAATGATTTGATTATCATAATCAAAGTCATAAAACTCGTTCTTATGCAATTGTTTGGTTAAAAGTAGTGATTTTATATTCAAGTCATTCATCTTCTCATTGATATTGAACTGATACTCTTTATCAGAAACAGAGGTTATAGTGGTGTTTTCTGTAGCTAATTCTTTGAGCACTCTATGTAATGTGTCAGCACTAGGAACTCTATTGAAAGGAATATTTTCAAGGGTAGGACGTAAATATTTTTGTATATCCTCAGCTACTTCACCACCACAGAAAAAGATATCGAACCATGCACGAAATATTTCTCCGTATTGATATCCAGATAAAGTCCTAGTTCCAAGATGATTATCAATTAGAGATAGAAGACCTGAATCGTTAAATTCTTGATTTACGAAAGAAATACCAGCAAAAGGTGTGATTGATTGAGAAACTTTTTGTACTTTCATTGAGTGTAACTTTTTTAATGCAACACCAATATAGGTGAAATTTTACACATGGCAAAGCTACTGATAAGATATTTCATATCAGTGCTTTGCTTATTTATTGAAAGAAGTCACTTGCGGAGTTAAGGATTAATAACAAATTCACTATGAATTGTGATTGATATTTCTTGAAATGATATTATCTTTGCGTTTTTCATTATCCAAAAATTCACAGTAATGATTTTAATTCCTATAAAAAAGAAAAACATTCGCAAAATGTTATTCTGTTTGCTTGTGTTATTTCTCTCAACTTTCAATAAATATTTGAATGCAAACGAAAGCGATTCTTTACGTAATATTTCACTTGATTCGATTGTTGTAACAAACATCAAGCAACCATATTCAAAATGGTTGCAACCAAGTTCTATTACTTCTGTCAATTCTAATGTAATAGAACTGAAACAAATACGTGAAATGAAAGACTTTTCAGCTTTCATTCCTAATTTCATTATGATTGACAGGGATTCAAGGCTCACATCTTCAGTATTTGTTAGAGGAGTTGGCTCAATAATTAATGCACCTGGAGTTGCTATGTATGTTGACGGGGTGCCACATTTTGAAAAATCTTCCTTTGATATCAACTTGTTGGCAATTGACAAAATAGAATTCCTAAGGGGGCCACAGGGCACTTTATACGGAAGAAATGCAATGGGAGGAATCATTTTAGTTCATAGTAAATCACCATTTATTCATCAAGGCACAAAAATACAATTACGTTACGGGAGATTCAACGATTTAAATATTGGCGTATCACATTTAAATAAATTAAATGACAATTTTGCATATAGTATTGCTGGAGAATATGAACATTCAGATGGCTTTATTCCTAATTCTTATAATAAGAAAAATACTGATGAATTAAATACAGCTTCAATAAACACTAGATTAGAATGGAGACCAATAAACAAATTAAGCATTCGATTAATAAATGGTTATAATCATACTTATCAAGGTGCATTTACATATGGTTTAGTTGATACTACTAGAAATCGGGTTGATTCCGTAAATATCAACCATGAAAGTTCTTATTTACGAAATATCTATGATGGTGGTTTACAAATAAATTACCGCAATAATTCATTTTGGTTAAGTTCACAAACATCTGTTCAATTATTAAATGACATTTATAATGTCGACCAAGATGCATCACCAAAAAATCTATATTATGCTATCCAAACAGAAGATCAATTTTTGTTATCGCAAGAATTAAATATTCACAGTTTAAATGATAATTGGTATGATTGGAATGTTGGCTTTTTTGCTTTTAATCATCAAATTAAAAGAGGAACAGATGTCTTTGTAAATATGGTTACACCAAATTATCAATTAGAAAAAAGATATGATGATTATAACCGAGGTTTTGCATTGTTTTATCAATCTACTTTCAAAATAACACCAAACCTGAATGTAGAAGCGGGCATTAGATATGATTATGAAAACGCAAATTCTATACACATTGAAAATAAGATAATAGAGGGTCAAAAAACGTTGATTGGAAATTATGACTCCCCACTTGCATTTATACAGTGGTTACCAAAAATATCTGCACAATATCGTTTAGCAAGAAATTCTCATATTTATGCTACAATAGCCAAAGGTTATAAAGCTGGTGGTTTCAATACTGTTTTTGAGAAACCTGAAGAAAGAACATTCCAACCAGAAAAAAGCTGGAATTACGAAATAGGAACTAAAATCTCCATTATACAAAACAAATTGAATTTAGAAACCACCTTTTTTTATATTGACATTCAAGATCAACAAGTTAAACAGTTAATAGATTTGCAAGGTGTAAAAATTTATAATGCAGGTAAAACTGTTAATAAAGGAATTGAATTTGCAATAGATGTAATTCCTTTTAATAATTTTAATATTAATTTAGCGTATGGATTCACTGATGCTAAATTCAAAAAATATATTTATAGCAATAAACTTGATTATTCAGGAAATTATCTTCCTTTTATTCCACGAAACACCTTCTCTGTAGGAGGAAGTTACACGATTTACCACCATTCATCCATATGGGACCGACTAGTTATTGGTGTAAACTCTATTGGGATGGGAGAAATTTATTGGCATGAAAATAATAAAATAAATCAACCGTTTTATAATTTGCTAAATGCAAATATTACGATTTATCAGAATAACATAACTTTCTCTTTTTGGGGAAAGAATATTACAAATACAAATTATTTAGGTTACTATTTCGAATCAGCTGGTAAAAAATTAGGGAAACCTGGTAAACCAATGTCATTTGGAATTAGTGCCTCATATATAATTAAATGAAAAATCGACAAACATATACGCTATTCACTTTCTTCACATTATATATAGCTCAATCAATACCGATGAGTTTTTTCTCATCGGCACTTCCTGTATTGATGCGTCAAGGAGCCTATTCACTTTTAGCTATAGCTTTACTTAAACTAATAAAAATTCCATGGCTGATTAAGTTTCTTTGGTCACCGATAGTAGACAGTCGGACCGAATCATTAAGGGATTATAAAAAATGGATATTTGGTGCTGAAATAATTTATGCAATTATCATTTTCTTTGTCGCCTCACTCATTATAGAAAGGGATTTCACACTTATTATCGTACTCATTATACTAGCCTTTATATCATCTGCCACACAAGATATTGCTACTGATGCCATGGCCGCTCGCTCATTTGACAGAAAAGATACTAGTCTATTGAACAGCATTCAATCTATGGGATCATTTACAGGAAGTATGGTAGGTGGAGGATTTTTATTATTATTATTCCATAAAATCGGTTGGAATAGTCTGCTTCCCTGGGTTGCCATTTTTGTATTAATTGCACTAATCCCTTTGTATTTCATAAAAAACATAAAGCTGAGGGAACGCAATATGAAACAGAAAGCCAAACCTAAAGATATGTTGTTGTTTTTTAATCAAAAGAATATCTGGCGTCAAGTTGTTTTTCTGTCACTATATTATGCCGGTTTAATAGGTATATTATCGAATCTTAGTCCCTTTCTAGTCGATATTGGTTATGATATAAAAGAGATAGGAGGGATAGTTGGCATTTTTGGTGTGTCTTTTGGTATTTTATGTGCATTTATATCGGGAATATTCATTAGAAAGATTGGAAAATCTCTTTCGCGGAAAATCATTTCGGCCCTCATCATAGTACCTGCAGTTTACTTTATTTGGCTTTCATCAAGCGGATCAACAGATCTAATTTATATATTAATTGGCGTGGCATTAGTCTGGGGTATCTATGGTTTGTCTTCAACTTTGATAAACACTACTGCCATGGATATTGTTAGAGATGGTCGCGAGGGGACTGATTTCACACTTCAAATAGTAATAACGCATCTTGGAGCAATGATGATCACAATTGCAAGTGCAAGTATAGGCGATGCTTTTGGATATAAAGGATTATTTACAATGCAATTGTCAATTGCTATAATATCATTTTTGTTTGTGCTCCTCTTTAAACCATATTCGGTAAAATATGAAACAATGAATTAATATGATAGATTTAATTTCAAAATATAACGTGCCTGTACCTAGGTACACTAGTTATCCACCGGCAAATTTTTTTCAAGATAACTTTACAGAAAAAGAATTCATTAAAGCTGTCGAATTATCAAACACTCAACAGCCTCAACACCTGTCATTCTATATTCATATACCCTATTGCAAACGTATGTGCTATTTTTGTGGATGTAATTCCTTTTCAAGGACTAAAGACACGGATGAGAAGGAATATATCGAAGCTGTGTTGAACGAAATTGAAATAGTTTGTTCTAGAATCGATAACAAAAGAAAGATTGCACAAATTCATTACGGTGGAGGTTCACCCACATCCATCGACTTGAAGTTTATCAAACAGATCAACGAAAAGTTATTCGACAAATTTGAAGTTATTGAAAATCCAGAAATAGCAATCGAATGTCATGCTGGCTACCTTGATGAGAATGATTTTCAAGCACTTATAGATGCAGGTTTCAATCGTATGAGTATTGGCATTCAAGATTTCAACAATGCTGTATTGAAAGCATCAAATCGTGTCCCTACACTTTTACCGATTGAACAGATTTTTGATTTGTTACGCAAAAACAATATCCGAATAAACCTTGATTTTATTTATGGCCTACCTTTGCAAACTGTAGAGAGTTTTTCTGCATCTATTCAAAAAGCAATTGAGCTTTCACCAGACCGTTTGGTTACTTTTTCATATGCGCATGTTCCAAACATCTTTCCAAGACAGAAATTTCTTGAACGAAATGGTCTACCTTCAGATGAATTGAAAAACCAAATTTATCAAGCATCCAGGAAATTGTTAATTGGTAATGGTTATAAACAAGTAGGGTTGGATCATTTCATGCATGAAAATGATGAACTATTCCAAGCTGCTCAAAACCACACACTTCATCGAAACTTTCAAGGTTATTGTTCTCGACGCACAACGGGGCAGGTTTATGCATTTGGGGTTACAGCGATAAGCCAACTTTCAAGTGCTTATGCACAAAATACGAAAATAATAAATGAATACATAGAAACAGTAAATAAAGGAAACATTCCGGTTAAAAAAGGATATGTACTTAATAAAGATGAACAAATAACCCGTGAAGTTATTACGGATTTGATGTGCAACGAACAAATCGATTGGCAGCAAATTGCTACACGACTTACACTTTCTATATCTGAAGTAAAAGCTGCTACTGCATATTCCGATCAAAAAATGAAGGTCTTAGCAGAAGATGGAATTATTGTTTTTAATGATAATAAAATTGAAATGTGCCAAAAAGGATCTCCATTTATCAGAAATGTTGCTGCATCATTAGATAAATTACTTTTGAACACGAACAAAACGTTTTCAAAACCAATTTAATATAAAAGAAATGGAAAAAGATATTGTCATCATTGGAGGCGGATTAACAGGACTTTCTACTGCAATTAATCTAAAGAAAAAAGGATTTAACATAATTGTATTAGAAAAGACAGATAGAGTTGGTGGGCAAATTCAAACTTTTCATGAAAATGATTTTGTATTTGAATCAGGTCCTAATACCGGATCAGGTGCATCCGAAGAAGTTATTAATCTTTTTGATGAACTGTCGGCAGAGTGTGAGATTGAGTTTGCGAAAAGAGATTCAGAAAAGCGACTAATTTGGAAGAACGGAAAATTTCATCCACTTCCAAACGGATTGTGGAGTGGAATTACAACACCTCTATTTAAGTTTTCAGACAAACTTCATATACTGGGTGAACCATGGCGTGCAAAAGGAAATAATCCAAATGAAACTGTAGCTGATTTAACTGCCCGAAGACTAGGTAAATCATTTGTCGATTATGCAGTAGATCCTTTTTTATCAGGAATATATGCAGGAGACGCAACTACATTAATTACACGACATGCATTACCAAAGCTTTATAACTTGGAACAAGACTATGGAAGTTTTATCGGTGGAGCAATAAAGAAAGGTAAGGAAGCGAAAAAACAAGCAAAGTCACAGACAAAGAAAGGAATATTTTCTACCAGAGGAGGTATGGAAAACCTTATAAAAGCCATGGCAAATTATATTGGCAAGGAGAACATCCTGTTATCTTGTGAAAACATTGTAACTAAACCAAATTCTGAGTCCGGAAAATGGAAAACATCTTTTAAACAAAACAATCAAGAGATTGAACTCACATCTAAGCACCTCATCACTACTGTTGGATCATACTTGCTTCCCGAAATATTGCCATTTATTGAAACAGATAAAATAAACAAGATAACTAACTTGCGTTATGCTCCTATCGTACAAATTGCCGTAGGAGTTAAAGATACAGGGAATCTAAAATTCGATGCATTCGGTGGTTTAATTTCTTCAAAAGATAATGAAGACTTTTTGGGAATACTGTTTCCATCATCTTGTTTTGAAGGACGCAGTCCCAACAACGGTTCATTATTCTCATTTTTTATGGGAGGTATAAAAAAAGCTGCTTTCACAGAACTATCAGACAACGAAATTGAAGAAAAAGTAGTTAAAACATTTCACCGTATGTTAGGTTTCCCTGCATCGAAAGACCCGGATTTAATTCATATTTTTCGTCACAAACATGCAATTCCTCAATATGAGATCTCCTCAGAAGATCGATTCAATACCGTTAAAGAACTTGAAAAATATTACCATGGACTTCACATTGCCGGAAACTTGCGCGATGGTATAGGAATGGCGCATCGAATAATTCAAGGTGCCAGATTGGCTGATGAAATAAAATAACACCTCGATGTGTTGTTAAAACTAATGTGGATGCAATCTTTTAAGTGATTAGTCCTAAATAAAAAGAGTTACAAATAAATTGTAACTCTTTTTTCAACGTCGGGGTGAAAGGATTCGAACCTTCGACCTCCTGCTCCCAAAGCAGGCACACTAACCGGGCTGTGCTACACCCCGAGATCTCAGTTAAATGTGGGTGCAAAATTACACTTTTTTGCGATAATACCAAAATAAATCACCTTTTTTTATTTAATTGCACAAACAATGCAAGATTTATGTAAATTTGTAGGACCGTAATAATGATCAATTGCTTTATAATATGTATAGAACAAATACTTGTGGTGAACTTAGAATCACCAATATAAACAGCGAGATTACCCTTTCAGGCTGGGTACACAAAATCCGCAAAATGGGAGGCATGACTTTTATCGATTTACGTGACCGATATGGAATCACCCAATTATCATTCAATCAAGCCATTAACCCTGAGCTATGTGAACAAGCTAATAAATTAGGGCGCGAATGTGTGATTCAGATAAAAGGTGTTGTAACAGAACGTTCAAACAAAAACACCCATATTCCTACAGGTGATATTGAAATTAATGTGACTGCACTAAATGTACTCAATTCATCAAAGACACCACCTTTCACAATTGAAAATGAGACAGATGGCGGAGATGATATCCGCATGAAATATCGATATCTTGATTTGAGACGCGATGTGGTCAGACAAAACCTTGAACTGCGTCACAAAATGACTATTGCCTCCAGACAATATTTAGACGAAAGACAATTTCTTGAAGTGGAAACCCCGGTCCTCATTGGTTCCACACCAGAAGGAGCTCGGGACTTCATAGTTCCTTCACGAATGAATAAAGGTGAGTTTTATGCTCTACCTCAATCTCCTCAGTTATTTAAACAATTGTTGATGGTAGCTGGATTCGATCGATATTTCCAAATCGTAAAGTGTTTCCGTGACGAAGACCTTCGTGCTGACCGTCAACCTGAATTTACCCAAATCGACTGCGAAATGTCCTTTGTTGATCAAGAAGATGTGTTGAGCATTTTTGAGGGACTAACCAAATATATTTTCAAAACCATTAAAGGAATAGACCTACCTGATTTTCCTCGAATCAGTTATGCCGATGCAATGAAATTTTATGGTTCTGACAAGCCAGACACACGCTTTGATATGAAGTTTGTAGAGATCAAAGATCTCACTGAAGGACACAATTTTGGAGTTTTCGATTCTGCAGAATATGTAGGAGCCATTTGTGTTGAAAATTGCGCTACATATACCCGCAAACAATTAGACGAGTTGACCGATTTTGTAAAACGTCCTCAAATTGGCGCAAAAGGACTTGTCTATGTGCGTTATAATGAAGACGGAACAATCAAATCTTCAATTGATAAATTCTACAACGAAGACGATCTGAAGTTATGGCTTAACCGAAGTAATGCCCATCCCGGTGATCTGCTTCTTGTATTAAGTGGCGAAACCGAAAAGACACAGAAACAACTAGGGGAACTACGTCTGGAAATGGGCTCTCGATTAGGTTTACGCGATAAATATAATTACAAATGTTTGTGGGTAGTAGATTTTCCACTTTTGGAATGGAACGAAGAAGATAATCGCTATATGGCCAAACATCACC
>JBAYZS010000058.1:0-13819 GCA_041672395.1 Dysgonamonadaceae bacterium
CGTATGAAAAATTAGGAAAATCGAAAATGGCTCTTGGAAGTTTTGACAAAGCATTGACTTTCAATACAGAATACGCTGATGCTTACATTAATAGATCATTGTTTTTTCGCAGAAGAAAAAAATCCAAAGAGGCAAAAAAAGATTATGATAAAGCGTTATGGTTGGAGCCTCGTTCTTTTGAAATTACGACTTTTAGTGAAATAGACATTTTCAGATATGGGAGGTTTAAGAATATCATTGATGAGCAGCATGCCAAAATGTTTGATATGTTATTTAGGGAAGGTACATTATATGTTGATGTGAAGTTCTGCCCATATAAAAAAGCCGATGCAGATTCAAGTCTATTTATCGATGGTGAAAATTTGCCATATTTCTTTTTTAGAAGAAAAAGATGGAAACCTATCATGAGTGAACGGTTTGTGAAATTTGAATTCACATTGGCTAAGTGCATTTCCTTTATACGCATTTCCCTTCTAAGAAAGCCTCTCAAATATATCGATAACGCCATTCTCAACTGAATATTTTTTCGGACTTCCTGCAAAATGCGGACAAATTGCGGACACGCCGGGCAAAAGAAAAACGCTAAATCATTATTTCTGAATAATTTAGCGTTTTAAAATCGTACCCAGAGCCGGGATCGAACCGGCATGGAAGTGAATCCACTGGTGTTTGAGACCAGCGCGTCTACCAATTCCGCCATCTGGGCATTTGTTTTCAAAATGTGAATGCAAAAGTAGTTATATTTTTTCATACTTTAAAATGGATTACACATTTTTTTTGTAAAGTTCATTTACTAATATATTTTAGAATTATTTCCGTATCTTTATACTTGAATTAAGATTTAATTATAAACAAAACAAAATACTAAACGTTAACTATATATCAAAGAGTTTATTAAATTTAATGATAAATAGTAATATCTTTCATATAATATGACGAAGAATAATTATTGTATTATTATGGCCGGCGGTGTTGGAAGCCGTTTTTGGCCTTTTAGCCGCGAAGAAAAACCTAAACAATTTCTTGACTTTTTTGGAACAGGACGTTCATTAATACAAAGCACTTTTGATCGGTTCCGCAAAATAATTCCGGTAGAAAACATATTTGTTGTGACAAATAAGATTTATGCCGGTCTCACACATGAGCAGTTACCAGAACTTGCTGAAAGTCAGATATTGCTTGAGCCGATGAGACGTAATACGGCTCCTTGTATCGCTTTCGCAACGTATCACATCAAAGCAATTAATCCCGATGCAAATATTGTTGTGTCTCCTGCTGATCATTTGATTCTAAAAGAGGATGTTTACATCGCAGAAATTCAAAAGGGTCTCAACTTTGTTGCTACAAACGAGGTGCTTCTTACACTGGGAATTAAACCGAGTAGACCAGAAACAGGATATGGATACATTCAGATTAATAATGAATCAAAAAAGGGTATTCACAAAGTAAAAACATTTACCGAAAAACCCGATCGAGAATTAGCTGAGGTGTTTTGTGAAAGTGGAGAATTTGTTTGGAACTCAGGAATATTTCTCTGGAGCGCCAAGAGCATTATGTCGGCTTTTACCAAGTTTCTGCCGGATATCGTTGCAAAGTTCAATGAAGGAATTGAATATTTCAATACTCCGGAAGAAAAGAAATTTATTGACGAAAGCTTTCCTTTTTGTCAAAATATTTCCATCGATTACGGAATCATGGAGAAAGCAGATAATGTTTATGTTATAGAAGCCGATTTTGGTTGGTCCGATTTAGGTACTTGGGGTTCCCTTCACGAAGTTTCTCAAAGAGATGCCGCAAATAATGCCAATATTAATTGCAATGCACTTTACATTGAAAGTTACGACAATATTATTGCAATGAACAACAAAGATAAGTTGGTTGTAGTACAGGGACTGGAAGATTATATTATTGCGGAGTCTGATAATGCATTGCTTATATGCAAGAAAAGTGAAGAGCAACGTATAAAAAACTTTGTAACCGATGTAAAATTCCGTTTTAGTGATAAATATATCTAAACAACAAGTGCAGAGTTTATAAAATAGAAAAAGGTCTCTTAATCAAAGAGACCTTTTTTCTGTTAACAACCACTCAATATATTTTAAAAGTCGAACAATTACTTATCTGTAAATCGTTATTTAGATACAGAAACCAACACCATTGAACCACTTAGTTCCCCTTTCTTGTCATAGGTTTCGGATTTCACCATACCAATTCCCGAAGAATACCACTGAACGCTTTTGCCACTCACATTCATTCCTAGAATCTTTCCATTCACATCACCGCTAATTTTCATGCAATTAAATGTTCCTGCAGGCACAGTCAAATCCTCAATGTCATCCACTTTTCGGTTGATAATGTTAGTCGTCATTTTCAGTTTCACAAATCCCATGTCAGATGCAATTGTCATATTTGCATCCGGCAGTGATTGTCCTGCTGTTCCATTAATAGGCACTTCCAGAGAATTTCCTTCAATTTCTACAGTAGCTGGAATTTCTCCATTTTGTTGAAAAGCCCCTTTATTGACGAAATTGTTCATGTCGAAAAATAATTTATCACCCTCTTTTTTGAAAGTAATCAGGTCTTTAAATACCAGTTCATCCTTTTTTCCGTACGATTCCACAAAATAAGTTACATCTGCATTCTCACCCGACTGTTTAACCGATTCCACTTTGTACACGATTTTCGATTCAATTTTTCCTTTCTTATCCAGGTTATGATACGTCAAAACCGTCCCTTCTGAAGGAAAATAGGCTAATTGTGCATTTACAATCAGGCATGCACATGACATAAACGCTAAGAACAGAACTTTTTTCATAGTGCTTTCAAATTTAATGAATAATAATTGTCTTCAGATTCCCCTAAAGCCACTTCTCAAGTCACTATTATAGCCCATTGCGGCAGTCAAAATTTCTATTATTATGACCCAAACAGCAACCTGCAGAATTGATCATTTTCGATCTAAAGTATACTACTGCAATATTAGTTAATTAATTGATATAATGTGTGTTTTGAGATGGATTTATTGTATTTTATTTTTAAAATATTCAGAAGGAGTTTTACCCGTAAACTGTCTGAAGTTTCGTAAAGCCGTGCTTCTTGAGCGAAAACCAACAAAAAAGAAAGCCTCTTGAAAATTTGTTGATTCTCCAGATTTTATCTGCTGCAAGAAATCGTTGATGCGCAATCTGTTTATATAATTCGTATAATTTTCATATCCACTTTCTCTCATAATTTGCGCAAGTGTTGTTCTGTTTGTAAAAAGTTCAGAAGCCAGTCGGTTGAGTGTCAGGTCCGGATCGCGCCACGCACTATTTTCTTTCATATAAGCATGCAGTCTCTCAACGAGCGCTAAATTTTTTGGTTCAATAATAAAACCATTAAAAGCGGGAGAAGTTTTTTCGTCCTCTGTTATCACTACCTCCTGCAGATTAATCTTATTTTCATAATTGCCGACCATTGACTTTCTCAACAATCGATCAAAGAGTTCCATATAAGCAATATATAAACTACATCCTACACTTATATAGTAATACAGTATGTTTAGTGTTGGATTATTTAATACCAAGACCATTATGTATGCAAGAATATTCACAAAAAAGGTGAATGTATATTTTTTCAACCAAATCCAATCTGTGTTATTGTTCTGTTTCATGCGGTGAATATAAAATATGAACAGTACCGGAGCAAACATTAACAAACAAAGAACCAAGCGGAACCAAACTTCAAATTTTTCTACATTAACAAACATTTCAGGAATCGAAGAATACGGTGTATATTGCAAACCTATCCATGAAGTGATAATATATACAAAACACAACAGTAACCAGATTGCGTACAGTTTTACGATTCTCCAAAAATTAAGCCATCCAGGAGAAATTACCTCTATTGGATACATGATATATGAAATCACCATAAAGTTTGCCACTAATAACATTTTAGTAGAAACCACAACTTCAGGAACCTCACCTTTGCAAAGATCGATGAATCGTGTAATATAATTCACTACAGAAAAAAAGACAATTACTGCAAGGATTATGCGTGAACGTTCACCCGTTTTGCTTCGGGCGAACAGTAATAATGATGCAAGCAAGCAAACCAGTGCTCCAGCGAAGATTGTGGCTATATATAAATAATGCATTTAAGTGCTAATATGAATCCATGAGTTTATCTGGTACAAAAGTAATTTTTAAATGTTTAATATTTAATATTTATTCTTTTAAAGTTAATTATTATTGCATATAAACAACATTTTTTTGTTAATCATATTGGATCAGTTGAGTAAAAGCCATTATGGAGTAATTGCAAATTGAAGATATATTGAAGATAGTTATTAAAATTTGTAAATATGAGACAGTGTTTTTTGTAAATCCGATACATGTAAGACGTTAATTCTACTTAGATTTGCAGATCGAAAAAATATACGTTTTTCATAAACATAGATTATTAATAAAAACAATCTCCATAATGAAAGACAAGCATACTAGATATGAATAAGCATACATTATTATTATACATGATGAAAAAAAATTACTTAGTATTTCTATTGTTATCGATAGTCATGGGTTTGACATCGTGCGACAATACAGATGAGATACTTCCCGTAAATCCGTTTGACAACATCAGTCAAAGTGAAATTATAGAACGAGACAAGATTGTTGTTATCAGCGATTTGCATCTTGGTAACGATTTAGCATATTCTGAAACAGTGAGTCACCTTAAGCGACTTGAACAATTTCTCAAAGAAGTTCGTTCTTCTGAAACTATCAAGGAATTAGTAGTCGCAGGCGATATGTTTGATGAGTGGTATATTCCGACCCGCACCGATACATATGGAGGTGGTACTCAGGCTGATTTTGTAAAGAAGACAGTAGCCGCAAACAAAGAGATATTTAATGAATTGAACGGTATTATTAAGGATAGCAAAATAAGGCTCACTTATGTTCCCGGGAATCATGACATGGGATTCTTACCTGAGAATATCAATCTTGCTATGCCAGGAGTCAATCAAGCTCGCGATTCAGGGAGCAAATATGCTGTAGGCACTTATCATCCAGGTGGATATTCTCAAATAGCCATTGAACATGGTCATCGGTATGACTTTTTTTGCTCCATTGCACCGGAGGCTAATGAGGGTGACGCCCCCGGTGCAATTCTGCCTCCAGGCTATTTCTTTGCCCGATTAGCCGCCAATTCATTTGTAAATTCCACAACACCCGAAGCCGCAACAAAAGTCCCTTTAGTAACTTTAAACGCACCAGGAGATGCCGAACAGAATAGCAAATATATTTACTATACATTATGGAAGAAGGTTATGGAAGAAGTTATTTATGTAAAAGACAATTTCAGTGATCCAATTATCACAACCAATGTAGGAAATTATACAAAGACCTATTCTATTAATGACATTCTGCCTCAAAACAGTCCCACAGACGGAAGTATTCAAATGAATTTGTACAACGGATTATTTACACAGTCAAATTGGGATGAACGTGCAAAGTACAACAATGTTGCCGTTATGACAGATATCGACCAAGCGATAGTAGGCAGTCTAAAAACCGAGTATATTGATGGTCAGTCCGAAGTTCAATATTTTAAAAACCCCCATTCAGATGTCCGCATTGTAGTTTTTGGTCACACCCATAACCCTATGATAAAGACCTGCACCAATCTCAATGATGAGCAATGTCTTTATGTTAACTCCGGTACTTGGGAAGATCAAAAGACACGTGACAAAAGTATAAAGATAAATCAGGACATTCTTAAAATGCATTTTGTAGTGATTGATCCTGTGAACTCTAATAAGAAGAAGCTGCAAGTGTCATTATATCAGTATAATGCCGGCATTCATTTGTTGAAAGAATCTAATTCCATCGATCTATAATATGTATTACAAAATCAATAAACCCTGAAAGGTATCCTTTCAGGGTTTTTGTATGACCGACTTGTTTATCATAAAGCCTAAGAAAGATGGACGTTACATAGGCTGGTTCCTTTACGCAAAGCCGCTCCTAATATAAACGTAACAAAACAATTCATAAAATTATATAATTGAAAATACTAAATTTTCGTAATTAAAAAGAAAATGCTATATTTACAAAATATAATCTGTAAAACACTATCGTGCAAAGATATTTAGCCCAATGTACGTTGATTTTTATATTTTTCTTTTGCTCATGCAATAAAAGCAACAAAGAGAATATTTCAACTTACAATATTTCTACAACAAATTTTGAAAACACCGTTATGATGGATGGTGTAGCTGAACCTGTGCGCTATACAACAATAGCCTGCCCAAGTAATGTAGATGCCATTATTACCTTTCTTATAGATGACGGAACCTTTGTTAATGAAGGAGATATTGTGTGTATTCTTGAAGATAACGATCGCAAAACTGTTTACGATAATTTAGTAATTCAATTAGAAACCGCAGAAGCCGAGTTGAGTAAAGTGAAAGCTAATTTACAAATGCAATATGCTTTGCTTGAAGCACAAGTAAAAAACAACGAAGCAGATACCGAAATTGCACATTTAGACTCCCTTCAATTACAGTTTGCCACCCCTACACAAAGACGAATCAAGGAATTAGAGCTTGAAAGAACACTTATCGAGAAAAATAAATTCGAAAGGAAACTCGAAGCCCTTGAGGTTATCAATCAGTCGGAAGTCAGGAAATTAGAACTTAATATTCAACAATTAACAAACCGATTAGCATCCGCCAAAACAATTCTTGATGCCTTAACCATTCGCTCTCCACGCAAAGGATTAGCTGTTGTATCGAATTCACAAATGACCGATGAAAAGTTGAAAGTTGGCAATAACGTGTGGAATAATATGCCGTTGATAACTATACCCGAAGTTTCAGAAATGAAAGTGAAAATAATGGCAAGCGAAGTGGATTTCCGTCAGATAAACGAAAACGATTCCGTTAGTTTCAGTTTTGATGCTATGCCCGAAAACATCGCTTACGGAAAGATCATCAAAAAACTCCCCGTTGGACAACCGCATAAAAGAGATTCGAAAGTAAAGTTTTTTGAAGTAGAAGCTTCCGTAGACAGCACTTTGCAAGTTCCAGATCCTGGTTTCACCGCAAATTGTCGTGTATTTATAAAGCAAGTTAAAGATACCATTGTGGTACCGCAAATTGCCATTTACGAAGAAGATTCCATCAAAGTTGTGTATGTGAAGAAGAACAAAAAATACGAGATGCGTCAAATAACAACCGGATTATATTCGTCTAAAGAATCCATTGTGTCAGACGGATTAAAGAAAGGAGAAGTGATTGCGTTAATCAAACCGCCACAGTCGATGGTGAAAGGTAAAACGCTTTTAAACGATTCAATAAACGTGAAATAATAGATATTTATTCAAAATAACACATTTCAGTAATAAAAAACCGCAATATCAAGTAACTGTAAAAATGAAAAATATATTAAAAGCATTGATTTTCTTTATCTCTTGTTCGCTGTTATTCACGGCGTGCAAAAAGAAAGAAACCCAACAAATACCCGTTGGAAAAGTAGCCAAAGGTTCTTTATTTATCGATTTGTACGAAGAAGGAGAAATCGAGGCCATTAAATCCATTAATATTATATCACCAACGATTTCGTGGCGCTATGGGAACCTTAAAATCACAGAATTGGTAAAAGACGGACAGGAAGTGAAGGCGGGTGATACATTAATCGTTTTTGATCCGTCGGAAGTTCTGAAAGGAATTGTTGAAGCAGAGTCAAGTCTGGAAATTGCCATGGCAGAACAGGATAAAATGATAGCACAACAACAGTCCGAGCTCGAAGAACTCAGAGCCGCTTATGAAGTAACGCGTATATCGCATGAAATATCGAAAATACGCTTCGAGTCAGCTGTTTACGAGTCCGACATCAAGAAAAAGGAAATCCAGTTAAATCTTGACAAAGCATATATTGCGTTGGAAAGGTCTAAAGAGCAAATTGACAATCGCATAAAAATTCAGAAAGAAGAGATCAAGCAAAGAAATCTATCAATACAGCAGTTTCAATCGCGGCTTGATGAAGCTCATGAAACACTTCAAAAATTGTCGGTTGTGACCCCATCATCAGGAATTGCCATTTTATCGAAAAACTGGAGCAGCAACAGTAAATTTCAGATTGGAGATCAGTGTTGGAGTGGATTCCCAATTATTCAACTTCCCGATTTATCGTCTTTGAAAGCCACTGTAAAAATAAATGAAGTTGATATAGCCAAAATCAGCAAAGGATTGAAAGTAGAAATTAAACCCGATGCCTTTTCCGACAAACTTTTCTCGGGAACCGTAAATACTATTGCCAATTTAGCTGTAAACAAAGACAATTCATCGAAAATAAAAGTATTTCCGGTTGAAATATTACTCAATGAAACTGATAAAAATTTACTTCCCGGACTTACGGTTAGCTGCCGGATAATCATGGATAAAGTTGAAGATGTTCTTTTTATTCCACTTGACGCTCTGTTTGCTGAAGGAGAAAAAAACTTCGTTTACAAAAAGAAAGGCACAAGTTACGAAAAAACAGAAATTGAAACCGGAATAAACAACACCGATTATATAGTTGTGGTCAACGGATTGAAAGAAGGTGAAGAAATTGCGCTTGTAAATCCGTTTGCAAAAGAAATCGATGATAAGAAAACCGAAAACGCTGAGATATAATGAGAAAATTGCAATTATATAACCTTTTTCTTTTGCTTCTGACTATACCTATTCTTTTTTCGTGCAAAAAAAGTTTAGGATCGGATGGCGAAAGAAGAACCTCTGACGGAACTGTCATTGTGGAAACCGGAGAATTGGCGGCAGTAAATTCACGTTCGGTTGTTGTTTATCGTTACGGAAGGCAATGGTATCAGATGAAAATAGTGGGATTATTAAACCACGGTGAAATTGTGAAGGAAGGTGATTCTATAGCGCAGCTTGATCCGACCGAAATCAATAAGTATATTTTGGATAACGAAAGCAATTTAGAAACACAGTTGGCTGTTCTTGAAAAGCTTTATGTGGTACAAGAAAACATAAAACAAGAAAATGAATCGAGAATAAGGAGCGAACTCGCATCATTCGATTTGAAAAAAATTGAGTTGGAAGCTTCCCGGTTTGAATCGGAACGATTACGAAAAATTAAAGAACTAGAGTACGATCAAGCAGTGATTACTCTCGAAAAAGAAAAAAAGATCTACGAGCTCAATAAAATTATTAATGCCAGTGATTTAAAAATTCAGGAAATCAGAGTTGAACAAATCAAAAAGGAAATAGAAAACGCAAAAAGCTTTATTCCTTTGCTTACATTACGATCGCCTGTATCGGGAGTATTTCAGATTGCAACAAACTGGCAAAGTTCTAACCGAAATATTTATAAAATTGGCGACAACATTTATGCCGGCAATCCTCTTGCCATAGTTCCCGAACTGGAATTTATGAAGGTGAACACGCAGGTGAATGAAACCGATTTTTTAAAAGTTTCTCTCAACCAAAAAGTTGCCGTGAGATTAGATGCCATGCCTAAAGTTGTTTTCGACGGAGAGATTGTATATATTGGCAAACTTAGTCGGTTGAAAGACCAAAAATCGCGTCAGAAAGTATTAGATGTGGAAGTTCGGATCTTAAAACCTGACGAGCGATTAAAGCCCGGTATGACAGTCAGTTGTGAATTTTTATGAAAAGTATAAGATATGCAATATAATGAAAATTTTTATTTAGCGATTCAAGGGTTAGCCGACCATAAATTCCGTTCTTTTCTGACCATGTTGGGAATTATTTTCGGTGTGGCGTCCGTTATCACTATGTTATCGATTGGAGAAGGAGCCAAACGCGAGGCTATTGCCAAATATCAGGATTTGGGTGTCAACAACATTATCATCCGCGAAAAAACACTTTCCGATGAAGAACTGGAAGAAGTGAGGGCCAAATTTTCTCAAGGACTTTCTTTTGATGACGCCAACGTGATTAAAGAAATAGTACCCGGCGTAGAAAGAATTGCTTCGCAAGCCGAAAAAAACACAGACGTGAGATACAACGATAAATCGGTAAAATCAACCATCATCGGCATCACTCCCGATTTTCAGGCAATGATGAACTACAAATTGCAGAACGGTTATTTCATCAACTACAAGCATTACAACGAACGTCTTAAAGTATGTGTGCTGGGTGCAGGAGTGGCAGCTAATTTTTTTAAAGGTGAAGACCCCATAGGAAAACTAGTTAAAATTGATGATCAGTGGTTGGAAGTTATCGGTGTATTGGAATCCAAAAGTCTTTTTACTGAAACCGTGGGTGAATTGGCTGCCAGAGACTTGAATACGGATGTCTTTGTTCCACTTTCATTATTTCAGAACCGTTTCACACGGGATAATATACTTGCAAGCGAGATTCAACAAATAACCGTTCAAATAAATAATTCGGACAAACTGGTAGAAGCCTCCAAAATCATTAACGAAATTTTGCGCCGGCATCACTTCAATAACGACGATTACAGCATTGTTATCCCTTACGAATTGCTTAAGCAAGAAGAGAAAGAACGCCAAATCTACAACTTCCTTTTAGGGGCTATCGCAGCAATATCGTTATTGGTAGGCGGTATTGGAATTATGAATATAATGCTGGCAAACGTGATGGAACGTACGCGCGAAATTGGAATCCGAAGAGCTGTGGGTGCCCGTAAAATAGATATTATGAGCCAGTTTGTTATTGAATCAGTAGCGATTAGTATCATTGGCGGAATTATTGGTGTTTTAATCGGTATTATTCTTTCACTGATTGTATCGTTATTTACCGATATAAATACTTTCATAAAGCCATACTCCGTTTTCATTGCATTTTCATTTTCGGTAATTGTAGGAGTAAGTTTCGGATATTTACCCGCTAAGAATGCTGCAAATTTAAAACCTGTCGATTCCATTCGCTACGAATAAAAAAAAAGTCAAAAAATGCTGATCAAAATAAAAGACTTAAAAAAGAATTACTCTTTGGGAGATGCCGAAATACCTGTTATTCACGGTATAAATCTCAACATCGATAAAAACGAATACGTTGCCATAATGGGGCCGTCTGGGTCGGGCAAATCCACCCTGATGAATATTCTGGGTTGTTTGGATACTGCTTCGAGCGGACATTATTACTTTAATAGTGTTGATGTCAGCACGTTGGATGATGATTCCCTATCGATTATGCGAAACAAGGAGATTGGATTCATTTTTCAGAATTTCAATCTGTTACCCCGATTAAATGCCATTCAAAACGTGGAACTTCCACTTGTTTATACCGGCACTCCGGGTGCGGAGCGCAGAGAAAGAGCGTTGAAAGCGCTGGATAGGGTAGGTCTATCAGAGCGTTTAAATCACAAGCCTTCAGAACTTAGCGGTGGACAAAAACAACGTGTTGCTGTTGCCCGAGCATTAATTACCAATCCCGGAATTTTGCTAGCCGATGAGCCAACCGGTGCACTAGATTCAAAAACCGGTGTCGAAATCATGCGATTATTCGAAGAATTACACGCGGAAGGAAATACCATTATTTTAATTACTCATGAACAGGAAATCGCGAATTACGCTCATCGGAACATCTACCTGAAAGATGGTATGATTCATTCCGATAAACTAAATCCTCAAAGAAATTCTTAATAACGCACCAAATACACCACAAAATAACAAAATCGTATGAGAAAACTTCTTTTAGCCATTTCATTTGTATTCATATATTGCTTATTGCTGCAAAGCCAATCAGCTTATACACTTACGCTGGAAGAGAGCATAGAGATCGCCAAGAACAAGAGTTATAGCATGCTGCGATTGAGTGAAGACCTCAAAATTGCCGAATTCAATCTGAAATCGGCTACAAGCAGATTAAAAACTCACATCGATATGACCATAGGGGCACCCCAATATAACGAAACCATTGAAAGCTGGAACGATACTACCGGAATTACATACTATTATCCGGTAAAAGATTTGGGATACTCGGGAGAACTGACTATCAACCAACCACTACCTACAGATGGTAATTTATTTATCAGCAATATGTTATCGAGCAGTGATAACCTGAAAAGCAATTTTCGTTCGTCACGTTTGCGTTCGCGAATCGGTTTTAATCAGCCGCTCCACTCATTTTATGCATACAACAGCATTAAATCGAACCTGAAAAGGGCCGAATTGGATTTTGAGCGTTCCAATAAGCAATTTAAAAGAGAAGAGCTAAATCTTATTTACCAGGTAAGTAGTTCATATTATAACTTGCTGTCACTTCAAAAAAGTACCGAAATCGCCTCTCTAGATCTGGAGCGGCAAATGGATGCGTATGAGATTTCGAAAAACAAATACGCTGCCGGGCTTATTCGCGAAGTGGATGCGCTACAAATGGAAGTGGATTTGGCTGAAGCACAAAACAACTATGATATTGCCGTTTTAAATGAAGTGTCGGCTAAAAATGCGTTCATTGAATTGCTGGGATTGAGTTTGGATGACAGTATAATTTTAAGTGACGAGATGGATTATAAAGTCGTTATAATCGACCCGATACAAGCTGTAGATTTAGCACTCAAAAACCGTCTGGAAGTGCGGGAGCAAGAAATTCAGATTGAATTACAAAAACTGAGCATAAAACAACAAAGAGCAAACGGAATGATAAGAGGAAACGTGGACGCCTACTTTGAAAGAGCGGGAATGGATCATCAGGCTAACATTAGTTTTATGCAGTCAATCAAAAATTCATATAACAACCTTGCCGATAGGAATTCTAGCTATGGAATCGGTTTAACCGTTACCATTCCCATTTTGGATTGGGGCGAAAATAGAGCCTTAGTGAGAGCAGCAGAATCAAGACTAAAACAGTATAATTACCGCAAAGAGGAAGTTGAGCGGGAAATAGAAACCGAAGTTAAAAACCTTATAGCAAGTATAAACAGTAATTTAAAAAGGCTGCAAGTCTTAGAGAAAAACGTATTGGTCGCCGAGAAAAGTTTCGAAATAACTCGCCAGCGTTTTTCAGACGGAGATATCGACAGCCAAAGTCTGGCTTTAGAAAGAAATCGTTTGAACAATGCGTACACATCTCACCTAAGAGCCTATATTAATTATCAATTATCCCTCGCTGATTTAATGAGAAAGACGTTTTATGATTTTCAGAATCAACGAGAGATAAAGTAGATATAGCGTCACTTAATCTCTTATATTCGTTGCTCTTTCTTTAAAATTATTTATTATTTTTTTTCATGGGCTTACATACTGAGCATTAAGTCACGCATGCTGTCACGAGCGGTAAGCAGACCGAAAATCATGCAGAGCATCTGGTTCCAACATGTAAATGTTTTTAGCATTGTTTTACCTAAGGGTAAACAAAAAACGTTGTAATCTTTTTAATTACAACGTTTTTAGACTTCTTTCAAGTGGTGCCACCAGTACCACAACCATAGAACAAGAGGGAAAAATAAAACATTTAAAAACAATATAACTGGCACAAATATAATGTATTAAGTTGTATAATGAATTAATCTAATATAAATTTGTTCGCTTATGTTTTGTTTAGTTGTACAAATTTTGTACATTTACAGTACTAAAGAACTAAAGACATGGCAAACGTAAATTTTGAATATCGCTCAAAAAAAACACCTGCAAATTTAAATTTGAGATTCACTCACAAAGTTAAAGATGAGTTTATTTCAATAAGGGCTCAAATTGATGACCCAAAGAGTAAATGCAATATTGAAAAATCATTCTGGCAGGATTGTAAAGCAGGCAGGAATTTCAGAGATGCTGATAAGGCAAACAGAAAAACCGAACTGGAAACCGAGTTAAAGAGCCTCGAAAAACACGTTTTAAGCGCTTA
>JBAYZS010000059.1:0-13766 GCA_041672395.1 Dysgonamonadaceae bacterium
CTCACAATGGCCGAAAACGGTCTCCTTGCCAAACCCACTCATCAACATATCATCCGCTTTGCGCCTCCGCTGGTAATTACCGAAGCAGAGTTGCATGAAGCGATAGATATCATCAAAAAGTCCATTAAAACATTAGAATAACAATATGCAAACAACCTCTAAAGTATTGATGGTACGACCGTTTATATTTGCCTATAACGACCAGACGGCGGGGAACAACCACTTCCAGCAGGAGTCCGACGACCCCGATATCGCGACAAAAGCAGCAGCAGAATTTGATGCGTTAGCCGATATCCTTCTTCGCAATGATGTCGATGTAATAGTGGTGCAAGACACTCCCGAACCGTGGACACCAGACTCCATCTTCCCCAACAACTGGTTCTCGTCGCACCTCACCGGTCAGTTAGTGCTCTACCCAATGTTCGCGCCCAACCGCCGCACAGAACGTAAATCCGAAGTATTGCGAGTACTCCGTCGCGAGATGGGACACACAAAAATAGTCGACCTCACACACTGGGAAGCTGAACAAGAGTTCCTCGAGGGCACGGGTAGCATGGTATTTGACAGAGATAAGAACACCGCCTATTGCTGTCGTTCGCCTCGCACATCCGAAAAAGTAGTCCATGATTTCTGTGCAAAGATGAATTTCGATGCAGTGATGTTCGACGGAGTCGACCTAAACAACAACCCATTGTATCACACCAACATCATGATGTCCATCGGCATGCAGGTAGCCATCATATGTCTCCAGGCCATAAAAGATGAGGTGCAACGACAAAAAGTGGTGGCGCGGCTACAAGCATCAGGTAAAGTGATTGTCGATATATCCCCGGACCAGATGAATCAGTTTGCCGGTAACATGCTGGAACTAAAAAATCGCAACGGCAACCCGTTAATGGTCATGTCGTCAACAGCCCGGAAATCACTAACGTTCCAACAAGAAAACATCATCGGTACATACACCCGCATCCTCTCATCCGACCTGTCCACAATCGAGCAAGTCGGGGGCGGTTCAGCCCGTTGTATGATCGCAGAGATATTTGCTTAAATTGCAACATAGATAGAGTTTTTATTAACCCATTAATTTTAATTATTATGTCAATAGGAAAAGAATTAAAAGACTTTCTGATGCGCGGAAATGTTGTCGACATGGCAGTAGGTATTGTTATCGGCGGAGCTTTCGGCAAAGTCGTAACCTCATTTGTTAACGATATCCTCATGCCCCCCATCTCGTTGCTTTTGGGAAGCGTCAACTTCTCAGATCTCAAGTTTGTGTTCCGCGAAGCCGTGATGAACGGCGCTGACGTAGCCAAACCTGCCATCACCTGGAACTATGGAATGTTCTTTCAGACATTGATCGACTTCCTGATTGTAGGCACCGCTATTTTCTTTGCAATCAAGGCGATGAACAAGCTATCCAAGAAGAAAGAAGAAGCACCAGTACCTCCACCTGAACCAACAAACGAAGAGAAACTTCTTACTGAGATTCGGGATGCGCTTAAGAATCAAAACAAGTAAGCTTCATGAAACACTACAGAAAAGACCTTATAATAACTAGGTCTTTTTTTTGTAACCAAGAAAGGCGAACTAGCACACAAAGATTTGGTAGATTGTCGCACAAAGATTCACGACTAAAAATAATCACCTATTTTTGTAACCAAACACCAGGAGAATGGGTCCAACTTACGAAAACAATTAAAACAACCCATTAAATAAAAACAATTATGGAATTTAGTGAAACAATCGTAGCTGTCATAGCCATCATCTGTGTCTTTGCCGTACCATTTGCAGCAGTCGCAATTCTAGGAGTCAAGGCAATGAACGACCGTAACAAGGAGCGCATGGGCCTTATCAATCAAGGTATCATACCTCCTGAAAATCCAAAAAGTCAAAGAACGCCTAACCGACTAGTATCCCTTCGCAACGGAATTCTCCTGGTTGCTTTGGGAATTGGACTCGTAGTCGGTTTTATTTGTGCAGAGTATCTCACAATCGGTCAAAACAACCAATTCTGGATTATTGCTGCATCAATTGTACTGTTTCTCGGAATCGGTTTCCTCATCTACTACTCTATTTCAAAGGGTCAGATCAAGGATACAGACGACGAAAACAATAACATCCAAATAACGGAATAACCGCTTCAATGAACGAGCAAATCCGTGTAAAACAGGTTCTTTCGGGCAACACTTCTGCATTCGTTTATTTCGTCGACACCTATCAGGACATGGCTTACACCATAGCATACAGGATCATCGGCAATAAACAGGATGCAGAAGATGTCGTGCAGGAAAGTTATCTGAAAGCCTTTCGCAACCTGGCCTCCTTCCGCAGCGATAGTAAGTTCTCCACATGGCTCTACCGGATCGTCTATAATACTGCTGTCACCCAAGCAAAAGCACAAATGTGGCAAACTGCGAGGGAAACCAATATTGATGACGCTTTCTATCTTACTGACGAGCAGTCGGCACGCATTGCCAACGATAAAGAAACCAAAGAGATCGTGTCGCTTATCATGGATCAGTTGCCCAAAGGCGACGCCCTTCTTCTCACGTTATACTATATGGACGACCATTCCGTGAAGGAGATCGCGACGATCACAGGTCTCAACGAGTCCAACGTCAAAGTAAAGCTATTCCGCGCCAGAAAACTATTCAAAGAGCTGTTAATGAATGAGATTAATAGCATCAGCGATACAAGTATTACAGAAAGTGAAAAGTTCTACAGATATCTTATCGTGAACGAGAACAGTATTATCTAAAAGATCAAACAAACGATACAATAATGAAAGAAGAAAACAACATACAAAACGACGACGAGCAAATGCGTCAGTTGATCAGGCCAACCCGGCTGAAAGTCCCCAAAAACCTCAACTACCGCATCATGCAACAAATAGAAACCGAAAAGGTATTCTCCGCCAAACCTGTAGTAAAAAAGAATAAACTGGAAAATACAGTCAAGGATCTTGCTGCTACTACCCTCATCATGAACGTAATGATAGCCCTGTTGACAATTACTGCATATATCATGTACGGAAAAGACTACCTGCTCTCCTCACCATTCCTGAGCACCATACTCATAATCATACTAGTATTCACCCTCTTTTGGCTGTTCTCACGTCTGGATGCACGGTTGCAGAAAAAGCAGATAAACAAAGCTAGTCGGCAAAATCATGTGAAACCCCAAGGTTAAATAATCAGAGGTAATCTCAAGATAATCACGGATAATAAATCGTAATCAGGAGTAATCTTGATAATCCAAAGACAATCCTAAGATAACCAAGGAATCTTCAATCCTCGTTTAACAATCTCGCTCTTGCCGCCGCCAGCATCTCATCCGATTCCGGTTGTGGATATTTCATGTCCAGCTTCTTGAAGTGTTCAATAATAATATCCCCTACAGCCACCCGCGCAAACGGTTTATGGTCCGCAGGAATCACATACCATGGCGCATGATTCGTCGACGTCCGTTCGAGCATCTCTTCGTAAGCCATCTGATATTCTTTCCACTGTTTGCGTGCATCCAAGTCCGCAGAGCTGAATTTCCAGTGTTTATCCTGTTCATCCAACCTCGCCAGCAGTCGTTCCTTCTGTTCTCCTTTAGATAAATGCAGGAAGAACTTGATGATCACCATTCCGTTGTCAAACAGATGTTTTTCAAAAGCGTTGATCGAATTATATCTGCGGTCCCAAAAATTCTGGTCGATCATGTCGACACTCTGATAACCAGGTATTCTTTCATTCAATATAAACTGAGGGTTAACTTTCGTCGCGAGCACATTCTCATAATGGGACCGGTTAAAGATCTCAATCATGCCTCGTTGCGGAAGACCCAGATAGTGTCTCCACAAATAATCATGTTCCAACTCATTCTTTGTGGGGGTTTTGAAGCTGTGTACCCTACAGCCTTGCGGGTTGATGCCCGACATCACATGTCGAATCACACCGTCCTTACCTGCCGCATCGGGCGCTTGGAGAATAATCAACATTGAATGGCGGTCGTCCGCGTAAAACAGTTCCTGGTACACCTGTAAATCATCAATGTTCTTCTCAATCTCTTTAATGGCATCCTTCTTGTCCAGTCCGCCGTCTTCGTGGGTCGAATAGTCGTTCAATTCTACGTTAGACCCTTCTTTTACTTTGAGTTTACTGTAATCAAATTTCATAGTCATCAATTTTAAGTTCAAATTAAAGCAACCAACAAATATAGAGAATTAATTTGTATCTACAAAATATTATTACGTTAATGAATGTTATATTATCAGGTACGGGGTGAGTTAGGGCGTTGGGGAGTCATGGGGTTAGATATGTGGAATATCGGGTGGAGGATTGAACGAGGGATGAGTACGTGTGGGGTGTTGCGTATGTGGGTATAGTGTGCGCGATGCGGGTAGCGGGTGGCGGGATGAGTGCGCGGTGGATGAGGAATGAGAGCAGGGTGAATGCGGGGTAGTTAGGTGAGTGTGGAATGAGTGTGAGTTGAGAGCGGGGCATGCAGCAGCAATTGTCGCTGCGCACCCCGCACCACTATGTTAATTTTTGACACCTTGCAGTAGTCGCTCGTACCGGTTGCGATCGTTAATGATCTCCATGCCGGCTTTAAAGATATCCAGTTCATCGTTGATGACCCGAAAATAGGCAGAAGAATCATACAAATCACGTGCAATCAGAGCTTTTAGCTGCGGATGCAGATATTCCTTTGCCGACTGATACTGCTGTTCGTCCCATTTGATAGAATCGTTTGCCGCAAAGACCCTTACCAATTCTTCCACCCGGGGCGATATAGTATAGCCCTTTCTAAACACCTCCACTGTAGGATATTTCGCAAGCAGTTCAGCACGATGATTATCCACCTCGTGAATCGTCACCCTGTTAATCACCCCTTTATACAACAACTCTTGAGGGAGTTGCAGCACACGAGTAGAGTCGTACGGCACAATACGAGTAGTATCCAGCGGCACAAAATAGTCCGGCATGATTCCCCCTCCGCCATAAACCTTACGTCCGTTCACAAGGGTAGTATATTTCAATGAGTCCGGGAAATGGATGCTGTCCACATTCAACATCTCTCCCTTGTTATAACGATCAATCAAATCCTGGTTGTACGATTCCGCATCCCCAACAACATAAGGCTTCTGGATACTCCGGCCCGTAGGCGTGTAATAACGAGCCACCGTCAACCGAATCATGGTACCGTCAGGCAGCGGTATCTGTCGCTGTACCAACCCCTTGCCAAAGGTGCGTCGACCCACGATTACTCCCCGATCCCAGTCCTGCAGAGCACCAGCCACAATCTCGCTAGCCGAGGCTGATCCCTCATCCACTAGTACAACCACATTACCATTCTCCAGTCCACCTTTACCAGTAGCCTCCATCGAATAGCGTGGCTGATGTAGACCCTCAGTATAAACCATCATCTGGTCGCGTTTCAAAAACTCGTCCACAATCTCCGTAGCAATCTGCAAGATTCCGCCGCCGTTACCCGTCAAATCAAAAATCAAGTCCTTCATACCCAGCTTTTGCAGTTTGTCCCTTGCAGCCGCAAATTCCTCATAAGAAGTAGCCCCGAAACGACTCAGTCGAATATATCCAGTATTCTCATCAACCATATAAGCCGCATCTATACTGTAGATGGGGATCTTGTCGCGCACGATATTAAATTCCAGCATACCCGGCACGCCCCGTCGTATAGCCTTCACACTCACCGTCGTTCCTTTAGGACCCCGCAATCGTTTTATAACATCTGTATTGATCATCTTCACACCCGCAATCAGCGTGTCATTCACATAGATAAACTTATCACCAGCGCGAATGCCCACTTTCTCCGATGGTCCGCCCGAAATAACCTCCATCACATACAGCGTGTCCGTCGTCATGTTAAAGGCGATACCTATTCCGTCGAAGTTACCCTCCAGCGGTTCGTTCATCGCGCGCACCTCCTCAGCATTCATATAAACAGAATGCGGATCCAATTCTTTCAACATGGAACGTATAGCAGCCTCCGCCAGTTTGTCGGTGTCCGTACTGTCCACATACAAATTATCAATCAGTTGCAATGTCTGTTCCAGTTTCATTCCCCCTTCACTCAAACGAATCTGGGCAAAAGCGGCAGGCGCGAGGAGCAGTGCTCCGAGTATAATACTTATTATTCTTCTCATTCTTTTTAATGTTAATTGCAAGGGTTTGTAAAGCTTAGGCGGTTTGTGCGGCTAGAGCAGTTTGAGTAGTCCGAACAGCTTAAGCGGCTAGAGCAGCTTGTGCGTATTAGACAGCATAAGCGGCTTAGGCAGCTTGTGCGGTTGAGCAGTCTGGAAAGTCTGGGCGGTTTATTGCAGTTTATAATAGTAATTTCTAAATAACGGTTTATAATTTCATTCCGACAGGTATAAAAGGGCTCACGTCCTGTCCGTAATGCAACAGTTCACGAACCAATGTGGAACTGATATGCGTAAGTGCCGGTTCAGTAAATAATACAAACGTTTCAATACCCGAAATCGTTCGATTCATGTCGGCAATAGTTTTTTCATATTCAAAATCATTCACAGAACGTATGCCCCGGAGTATGTAGTCAGCCTTCATTTGGCGTGCAAAATCCACCGTGAGGCAGTCGTACGACTCCACCCTCACCCGATCCTCTGCGGCATATAGCTCGCGAATCATCTCCATCCTCCGTTCCAAGGGGAAATAAGTCTTCTTCGACTCATTCACTCCTACAGCAATCACGATCTCATCCACCAGCTTCAAACCGCGTCGTATCATCGACTCATGTCCAATGGTGAACGGGTCGAAAGTCCCAGGAAACAGTGCTATACGTTTCATATCTCTTCTTCGTCAACTACCAGATTTTCAATAATAAAATTCTGACGATCAAGCGTATTCTTACCCATATAAAATTCCAGCAAGTCTTTCAGCAGATCCTCCTTACGCATTGACACCTTATCCAGTCGCATGTCCTTTCCGATAAAATTGCTGAACTCATCCGGTGATATCTCACCAAGACCCTTAAATCGTGTGATCTCAGGATTGGGACCCAGTTCACTGATTGCAGCCAATCGTTCCTCCTCCGTATAGCAGTAGTTCGTCTTCTTCTTGTTGCGTACCCTAAAAAGCGGTGTCTGCAATATATACACATGATTCTTTTTGATCAGATCAGGAAAGAACTGCAAGAAAAAAGTCAGCAGCAGTAGTCGTATATGCATCCCGTCCGTGTCCGCATCCGTAGCAATGATCACTTTATTATAACGCAACCCGTCCATTCCCTCTTCGATGTTCAGTGCAGCCTGCAATAAGTTAAACTCTTCGTTCTCATAAACAATTTTCTTTGTCAGTCCGAACGTGTTCAACGGCTTGCCTCGGAGACTGAATACAGCCTGCAGATTTGGGTTACGGCTCTTTGTGATGCTACCGCTAGCCGAATCCCCCTCCGTAATAAATATACAAGTATTATCCTGCTGATCCCCTTTTGCATCATTATAATGTAGTCGGCAATCGCGCAGTTTCTTGTTATGCAGATTCGCTTTCTTAGCCCTGTCACGTGCTAGTTTTGTCACCCCTGCAATCGCTTTGCGTTCCTTTTCCGATTCCGATATCTTCTTCTGAAGTATGTCTGCCACATTCAGATTCTTGTGCAGATAATTATCCAGTTCCTGTTTCAGGAAATCGCCCACGAACTTGCTCACCGACACCCCTCCCGGAGCCATGTCTTTGGACCCCAGTTTGGTTTTGGTCTGCGATTCAAACACAGGCTCTTCCACTTTTATGCTCACAGCAGCCACCATTCCATTACGAATATCCGAATATTCCATGTTCTTCGCAAAGAACTCCTTGATGGTACGTGCGGCCGCCTCTCTGAACGCCGTCAGATGCGTGCCCCCCTGGGTAGTATGCTGACCGTTCACAAACGAGTAGTACTCTTCGCCGTACTGGCTTGTATGTGTTATTGCTATCTCTATATCTTCACCGCTCAAATGTATGATCGGGTATAGATTGTCCGAAGTCATGTTCTCGTTCAACAAGTCTTCCAACCCGTTCTTCGACAAATACTTCTTCCCATTAAAGATGATCGACAACCCCGTATTCAGATATACATAGTTCTTCAGCAACGGTTCAATATACTCGTCGCGGTAATGATATTCGCCAAAGATCTCTTCGTCCGGTGTAAACCGCACCAATGTGCCATCCTCCTCGTCGAACAGTTCCAGGGGCGACTCATTTTTCACCATTCCCCGTTCATATAAGACACTTCGCGATTGTTTTTCACGGAAGCTCTCTATGTAGAATTCCGATGATAACGCGTTCACCGCTTTTATACCCACACCGTTCAGACCCACCGACTTTTTAAAAGCTTTCGAATCATATTTGGCACCCGTATTCATTTTCGACGAAGCATCCCTCAGTTTACCCAACGGGATACCCCGTCCATGGTCGCGTACCGAGACTACTTTCTCTTCGATGGTTACCTTAATCATCTTACCGTAACCCATCATATACTCGTCGATTGAGTTGTCCAGCACCTCTTTCAAAAGCACATAAATACCGTCGTCAGGTGACGTGCCGTCGCCCAACTTACCAATATACATACCGGGTCGGCGGCGCACATGCTCCTGCCAGTCCAGCGTTACGATGTCATCTTCCTGATAATTTTTGTTACCTAACTCTGTTCCTTCTATTACTTCACTCATATATTTATAACCCGCTCCCTTTCATTACAAATCTTTAATAAACGCTCTTCTGGTTTTATGATGAATGGCGTCAAAATCACCCCACATCGACTGTACCTTGTTGTTCACCTCCAACTCAGGATTGCTCTCGGCATATTCCATACCCGATTCAATCGCTGCAGGAATAAACTCACTGAACATCAGTGCGTTCACACCTTTACCCTGATATTCAGGATCTACGGCTACCAACAACAAGTCCAGCACATTATTCTTTTTGCCTTTCATCGCACGGTACAAATGCCACCATCCTGTAGGCATGAACCGTCCTTTGGCTTTCTGAAGAGCTGTGGCAAGACTTGGAAGTCCAAGACCCACGCCAATCAGTTTATAATCTTCTCTCCTCAGCACCAGTGTCACAAAATCCAGACGAATCATGGGGATATACATATCCACATAATAATCAATCTGTTTCTCGGTCAGCTCCACATAGCCGTAAATTTTCTTGTACGCCTTGTTTATCAATCGGAATATGTCGTGTGCATAAGGATAAATATCCTCTTTCTTCTCCAGATGTTTAATTACCAGACCCGAGCGCTTTTTCACCACTTCGGCCATCCTTGAAAACCTTTCCGGTATTTCTTTAGGTATAGGAATCAAAAACTCAAACCAGTCAGCATCCTTTACAAATCCCATCCGGTTCATTTGATCCACATAATACGGATAGTTGTAGATAGTCTCCATTGTCCCTATCTTGTCGAAGCCCTCTATCAGCATCCCTTCATGATCCAAGTCCGTGAAGCCCATCGGTCCCACAATCTTCTTCATGCCATGAAGACGTGCCCAGTCCGTCGCCTCTTTAAACAACGCATCCACCACCTCATCATCATTGACAAAATCAACAAATCCGAAGCGAGCGTTTTGTTGATTCCATATTTCGTTAGCCTTAAAATTAACCATCACCGCTATCCTCCCCACAATTTGTCCATCTCTGTAGGCCAAAAAATAAGAAGCATCACAATGATCAAACGCCGGATTCTTTGTCACATTCAGCGTTGCCATCTCATCATATACTAATGGGGGCACAAAAAATTCATTGCCTTCATACAAGTCGATTCCGAAATGTACAAACTTTTGCAAGGTGTCTTTATCTGTTACTTTCTTTATTGTTACTGACATAGGTCACACTATTTATGTATTATTATCGCAAAGATAGTAAAAATGTTGATTTGTGTAATCTCAATTTCCTATCTTTGTAAAGATATTAAAAAATTATCGTTTTGCCAACAAAAAGGGTTGATTTCGCGTTTAATTTATCACGATTCTTTGTAACTTTAATTTCCAATCGTAAATTTGCAGGATATGACCACAACAACACTTATCACAGGCGCCGATGGATTCATCGGCTCGCACCTCACAGAAATGCTCCTGCAAACAGGCGTTCATGTGAGAGCTTTAGCGCAATACAACTCCTTCAACAACTGGGGATGGTTAGAAGGGATTACCCATCCCAACCTTGAGGTAGTTACCGGCGACGTGCGCGACGCCCATTTCTGTAAGCTGATCACACAGCACGCAGACACCATATACCATTTGGCTGCCCTCATCGCCATACCTTATTCTTACACAGCCCCCGACAGTTATGTAGACACCAACATCAGAGGTACACTCAATATCTGTCAGGCCGCAAGAGAGAACGGAGCGCGACGAGTCGTAGTCACCTCCTCATCCGAGGTTTACGGTACCGCCCAATATGTGCCCATCGACGAGCAACACCCCAAGCAACCCCAATCCCCCTATTCCGCTTCGAAGATAGCAGCCGATGCCATGGCCATGAGCTTCCACAATTCGTTCGGATTGCCGGTAGTGGTAGCCCGTCCATTCAACACATACGGACCTCGCCAATCCGCAAGAGCCATCATCCCCACCATCATCACCCAGATAGCCGAAGGAAAAAGAGTCATCAAGCTCGGCGACCTGTCCCCCACACGCGACTTCAATTTCGTAAAAGACACCTGTCGCGGTTTCATGCAATTAGCACAATGCGACGAAGCCATCGGTCAGGAAGTCAACATTGCCGGTAACACCGAGATCAGTATGCGCGACACCCTCGAGATGATTGCCAAGATCATGCATGCCGATGTGACGTTCGTCGAAGACGAGCAGCGCATCCGTCCCCAGAACTCCGAAGTCTTTCGACTCCGTGGTGACAACACCAAAATCAAGACGCTCACCGGTTACGCCCCCGAATACACCCTCGAAAAGGGATTACGTGAGACCGTCGATTGGTTTCTGAACACATCCAATCTCGCTAAATATAAGGGAGACATATATAATGTATAACGATATCGTTGAATTCATTCACCGTCACTACGGAACCTCCGAAAAAGTACCGTTACATGCACCATCATTTAGAGGGAACGAGAAAAAGTACCTCAACGAGTGTATCGACAGCACCTTTGTATCCAGTGTAGGACCGTTCGTGGACCGTTTCGAAAAGATGACCGCGGAATTCACAGGTGCCGCCCGCGCGGTGGTCTGCGTGAACGGAACCAATGCGCTCCATATGGCCCTGATGCTCGTCGGCGTTCAACGTGACGACGAAGTCATCACACAAGCCCTCACATTCATCGCGACCTGCAACGCCATCACATATTCAGGCGCCCATCCCGTATTCGTCGATGTAGACAGAGCCACCATGGGACTCTCTCCCACGGCACTGGAACAGTGGCTGAACGAGCATGCGGAAGTCAGAGACGACGAATGCTATAACAAACAAACCAACAGAAGAATAAAAGCGTGCGTCCCCATGCATACGTTCGGGCATCCCGTTCTCCTTGACGAACTCATGGGGATTTGCGCACGCTATCATATAGAGCTGGTAGAAGATGCCGCCGAGAGCATTGGCAGCACCTACAAAGGCAAGCATACAGGCACCTTCGGCAAGGTGGGCGTACTCAGTTACAACGGCAACAAGACCATCACCACCGGTGGTGGCGGCATGCTGCTGTTCACCGACGAGCAATTGGCAGACCGCGCAAAGCACCTCACCACCCAAGCCAAGCTGCCGCACAGATGGGAATATGTACACGACCAGATCGGTTATAACTACCGCATGCCCAATATCAATGCCGCGCTGGGCTGCGCACAGATGGAACAGCTGGAAGACATTTTGGTCGACAAACGAGCTACGGCCGAAGCATACAAGCAGTTCTTCGCGAGACGAGGCGACGACATACAATTCTTTACAGAGCCATTCGGCTGTCGCTCAAACTACTGGCTGAACGCCATCATCCTCAAGGATAAAGCATCACAGCAAGAATTCTTGGAGTTCAGCAATGATCACGGCGTGGCAACACGACCCATATGGCGACTGATGACCGAGCTTCCCATGTTCGCCCACTGTCAGTCCGATTCATTAACCAATACACGCTGGTTCTCAGAACGCGTGGTGAACCTGCCCAGCAGCGTGCGTCAACCACAAAAAGACCATTATGGATACTAAAAACCTTATACTCGTAGGCGGTGGCGGACACTGTAAATCCGTCATCGATGTAGCCGAATGCGCGGGTTTCAACATCAAGGGCATCCTCGACCTCCCGGCGAAAGTCGGCAGCACCCTTCTCGGATATCCCGTTTTGGACACCGATGATAACATCCATAAGTACGTAGACGACAACCTGTTCCTTGTCACCCTGGGTCACATCAAAGACCCATCGCACCGTATCGCGTTGCACGAAAGGATTAAAGAAGTAGGAGGTCATTTGGCCACACTCATCAGTCCCACCGCCCATGTATCACGTCACGCATTTATCGGTGAAGGCACTGTAGTCATGCATCATGCCCTAGTCAACGCCGGAGCGACTATCGGTCATGGCTGCATCATCAACTCATTCGCCAATATCGAGCACGACGCCATCATCGGTGAATACTGCCACATCTCCACAGGAGCCATCGTAAACGGTACCTGTACCGTCGGTTCAGCCACTTTTGTTGGCAGCGGAGCAGTGATGGCGAACAACACCACCATCGTAACCGGCTGTATCATTGCCGCAGGTGCGATAGTACGTAAAAATCTCACTAAGAAAGGTATTTATTCCGGTAACCCCGCAATATTAAAAATCAAATTATGACAATAGAAAAAATATTTATTATCGCCGAAGCCGGTGTCAACCACAACGGGAGCATGGATACTGCATTGCGCATGATCGATGCTGCTGCCGACGCAGGAGCCGACGCCATCAAGTTCCAGACCTTTAAAGCAGAAGAATTAGTCTCTTCTACAGCCCGAAAAGCCGATTACCAGATTCTCAACGCCCCCAACGGCGATGAGAGTCAGCTCGCCATGCTTCAGAAGTTGGAGCTCACCTATTCAGAATACGAGCAGCTCATTGCCCGTTGTCAAGTCAGGAATATCAAGTTCTTCTCCACCGCGTTCGACCTTGATTCACTGGAGTTTCTCAGTGAAGTAGGCCTTCCCGTAGTGAAGATCCCCTCAGGAGAAATCACCAACCTGCCGTTCCTTCTCAAGGCCGCCGAGCTGTTCAGACGCGTGTACCTCTCCACCGGCATGTCCACGATAGAAGAGATCGGCGAAGCCCTCAAGGTGTTCACCGATGCAGGGATCGATAAAAAAGACATCACCATCCTTCACTGCAACACCGAGTACCCCACCCCTATGGAAGACGTCAATTTGCGAGCCATGTTGCACCTGCAGCAAGTCTTCGGTACCCGAATAGGCTACTCCGATCATACCCGTGGCATTGAAGTGCCGATAGCCGCTGTAGCCCTTGGAGCCGCGGTGATAGAGAAACATTTCACGTTGGACCGCACTATGGCGGGACCCGACCATAAAGCCTCGCTCGAGCCCCAAGAGCTGAAAGCGATGATCGCAGCCATCCGTAACATCGAGAAAGCCCTTTCCGGCAGCGGCATCAAGGAAGTCACCCCATCAGAAGAAAAAAACAAAGCATCCGCCCGCACCAGTATTGTAGCAAAAACCACCATCAAAAAGGGAACCCCCCTCACAGAAGAAAACCTCACGGCAAAAAGACCCGGCACAGGCATGTCGCCCATGAAATGGAACAGCGTTATCGGTAAGACTGCCAGTAAA
>JBAYZS010000060.1:0-13219 GCA_041672395.1 Dysgonamonadaceae bacterium
CGCGAATCAGGCCTACTTATTTGGTTTTTCCCATAATTTTGATTCCGTGCAGGTGATTTTACTGATTTGATTTCCCACTTGCAACTTGAAATCACCCTTTTCGAGCAGCCATTGACCATTTTCATTTACGTATGCCAAATCCTGTGCGGCCAGAGTAAGCGTCACAGATTTTGATTCCCCCGGATTAAGTTCTATCTTTTGGAAAGCCCTTAACCTTCTGACATCGGGAGAAAGTGCAGCCACTAAATCGCTGCTGAAAAGCATAACAGCCTCTTTACCTGCCACTTCACCCGTATTCTTTACATCTACAGTCACGGCAATTTCATCTCCAGGAGTAAACGTTGACTTATTGACTGTCAAGTTAGAATATTCAAATGTTGTATAACTTAGTCCGAAACCAAAAGGATACTGAATGCTTGTTTGAGCACCATAATCGTATGCCCCCTCCATTTTACCCTCGATATTTTGGCTCGGTTTATGGTCGTATGTAATCAAGCTTTGTTCGAATTTTGGATAAGTATAAGGTAATTTTCCACTAGGATTTATGTCTCCAGATAAAATATCAGCCAAAGCATCCGCCCCCAAATTTCCAGGCAAGTAAGTCTGTACCACCGCTTTTGAAGCAGGTTCTATTTCTCGAATCAAACGCGGTCGACCCTCATTTAACACAAGAATGACAGGTTTGCCCGTTTTCTGTAGCGCCAGTGCCAGGTCCGTCTGATTTTTGGAAAGTGCGAGTTGGTCCAAATTGCCCGGTGTTTCGCAATACGAGTTTTCGCCCAAGCAAAGAACAATGTAATCCACTCCAGAAGCAGCCGCCACAGCACGTTGAATCTGGGGATCATTCTCTTCATAATAAGCACCATCCATTTTGAAGGTCACCCCCGGTTCGTACCGCACATTTTTCTCTCCAAACTTCTTTTGCAAAGCCTCAAATATTGTGTTGTACTTACCAGCGAACTCTTCCACCTTTTCTCCTTGCCACGAGTAGCTCCATCCCCCATTTAGTGTACGCATAGAATTAGCGTTAGGTCCCGTCACCAAAATACGTGCATTTTCTTTTAAAGGAAGAATTTTGCTATCATTCTTCAGCAAAGTTATCGATTCGTCAGCAGCAGCTTTTGCAGCAGCCTCATGCTCTTTACTTGCAAAATCAGGATAGTCGTTTCTCGACCAATAAGGACGATCGAATAATCCAAGACGGAATTTCAATCTCAGGACTCTGCGAACAGCATCGTTTATGCGCTCCATAGAAATTTCACCATCATTCACCAATTGCAATAACGTTGGGCAAAAAGCAAGATTATACGGTTCCATCACCATATCAATTCCTGCGTTGATAGCAATTTTCACAGCCTCCTTATAATCCGTTGCAACATGATCTCTCGACAACAGATTCTGCACGTCGGCCCAGTCAGTAACGACGACACCATCGAAGTTCAGGTCGTTCTTCAGCCATTCCGTTATCAATCTATAATCAGCGTGAGTAGAAACCCCATTAATGATACCAGAATTTACCATCACAGACAAAGCGCCCCCTTCGACTATTGCAGCACGAAACGGTTCAAAGAATTTTTCGCGCAGCTCAGGTTCACTGATGACCGCCGGTGTTCTATCTTTTCCAGAAACCGGCACCCCATAACCCAAATAGTGTTTTAAGCAAGCCGCCACATTATTGTAACCAACTATGTTTCTGTCAGTTCCCTGATATCCTTTAACAGAAGCCACCGCCATTTGCGCATTCAAGTACGCATCTTCGCCATAACTTTCCCATTGGCGTGACCAACGAGCATCGCGCCCCAAGTCCATTGTAGGGCTAAATACCCAAGCGATATTGCTGCTTCTTGTTTCATAGGCAGAAATTCTCGACCCATTTTCCATCAAATCCGTATTGAAAGTTGCAGCCATTCCTATTTCCTGTGGAAAGAATGTTGCATCAGCCGTATACGTAGTACCATGAATAGCATCAATACCATAAATAACCGGGATACCCATCACTTCAATAGCTTTATCCTGTATAGTTTTAATCGTTTTTTCCCATACCTCAGTTGTTCGAGCCCGATTGTTACTAGTGTTAAGTATTGATCCAACTTTATATTTTCCGATAACAGTATCAAGCATGACGGGGTCAATTTCAAACGGCTCGTCACTACCATATAGATTTCCACCTTTTCCAATTACATCAACAGTAAACTGTGCCATTTGACCTATTTTTTCTTCAAGCGTCATTTTCGACATCACACTGTCAATTCGCTTTTCGATATTCGCATCCAGACTATTTTTGGATGCATCGTTTTTTCCTCCATTACAAGCAACAAGTCCTAAGACAAATAAAAGTAAAAGACTATATTTCTTCATTTTAAAAAAGTTTTATGCACAAGAATGAAACTTTGTGCCATTATGATAACCTTATTTCTGATAAACCCTTACATAATCAATCTCGTACGTAGCAGGCAGTTTGGATTCGTCAATTCCTTGAGACCCGCCCCAGTCGCCTCCCCAGGCAAGATTCAGTTTCAAATAAAATGGAGCATTGAACGGCCACGTCAACTTATTGTTTGTTTTATCATTATCAAACTTGAAGTATTCCACTCCATCGACAAACCCTTTGATATAATCCGCCGTCCATTCAACAGCATAAATATGGAATTGCGTTTCTGCATTTTCTATTCTTTTTTGAGCCGTTTTTTGCGTTCCGATTGTATGATTATACGCCTGAGTATGTATAGACGCATGTACCACATTTTGATCATAACCAACATATTCCATAATATCAATTTCGCCATCAAGCGGCCAAGCCGTAAAGTTTTTTGGCATCATCCAAAATGCAGGCCATGTTCCTTTGCCCGTCGGCACGCGCAATCGGGCTTCGAAATACCCATATGTCCAACTTTCAATAGTGTTGATTCGTGCAGAATACACCTCACCTCCTATTTTCTTTGCGATAATTTTTAAAGTACCATCGTATATTGCCGCAACCGTATCAGTACCTTTTACACCACTTACGTAAGTTTGTAATTCATTGTTTACAGCGCCTTTAGCCAAATTTTCGTACCACCATTTTGTTGTATTTGGCAATGAAGGTTTGCCCCCAGTCAAACGTGCATCATTAAATTCTTCCGTCCATTTCAGGTTATATCCATCAGGCACATAATTTATTGGCTTGCCAGCCTCCTGACTCACCGAGTATTTATGAGAATATTTCCCTGACACGAATAAAAGTTCAGCATTACGAGCAGCCTCTTGTGTATTTGCCAAAGCCGTAATCTTTACGATCATTTCACCGTTCCCCCCCTTATTTGGAGACATTGTTACCCACGATTGATTTGAGGAAACGGTCCAATTACCATTGGCTTTTACTTTGATGGATTTTGTTTCACCAGTAGATGAAAAAGAAGTAGTTGTCGGCGAAATTTCCCATTTAACTTCCACACCCGGTTTAGGATTACCGTCAATTGGAACATTACTTCCTCCGCAAGCCAAAAGCAATGCAAACACAAATAATAACATTGAATTCATTTTCTTCATAGTTGAAAGTTGAGGCTGCCGATTTCAGGTCAGCAGCCTCTTTACTCTAATTTAAATACAATTAATCATTAAAACTAAAATCATCTAAGTAGAAGAAGCCTGGTCCGGCATGACCTTCCGCACCAAACTGTATTACAATTTTATCATAATCTTTTCTGTCTTTTACTCCACTGAAATCAAATTCCAGTTCAATCCACTTATTCATCTCCAAATCAGCCATTACGATTTCCGTTTGCGTTTGCCATGCGTCGCCTCCCTTGTCAGAGTTATGCAGTTTAACAGCCAATTGCGGTTTCAGTTTTTTGTTTGCAATCCAATCGCCAGCAACCGCATATTCAGTTGTATAATCATTGAAAGAAGGAATAAACACTTTCACTTTAACTTTGTTAACCGTAGTGAGATCAAATTTATAATCCGCTGCCGTGAAAGACATGTTACTGTAGAATCCTGTTGATTTCCAATAACGGTAAACCTTTGAAGACTCATTTATTGGAAGAGGCACCGGGTTACCAATAATTGCGCTCTTATCCGGTCCACCCATATCATCCAAAACAAAAGGAAGCGTTGTTGCACCTTCGAAAGACTCCGACAAAGGTATTGATTTATTTTGTTTAACAACAGCAGGAGGCGGTACGTTGAGATCTTCGCGACAGTAAACTAAGCACCAATCCTGTCCTTCCACCAAATTGTGTACCACCAATGCCATTACCTTATCAGTTTGATAAACAATTTCATAATTTTGATGACCGCAATAATATCCTAAGAATGCATTACCTGAAAGAGTTAATATTGGATATTGCCCACCTTCCGTTAGAGAAAAAGTATATTGTCCACCAGAATATGTGAATAACGCATCGTCCCCACTAGTACTTGTTACATTAAATCCATTAGCGGCTGCGACTGCTTTTCTACCATAACCTTCACCTTTATTTTCAATGTTAAGTTTAACACCATTTTGGATAAAAGTAAATTTGTGATCGTATAATGTCCACATTTGTTTATCATTGGGAGCGGCAGCCCACCATTCTTGTCCTCTAGAGTTCAATGGTCCCAAGCCCATGTGTCCGCCAATATTAAGTCCCGTTGCATTTTTAACCTCTTTAGCAAAATTGTTATATCTGTCCAACACCCATGTTTTTCCATCCACATCACCAGCTCCACCCGTCAAATTCACATAAAGAGGAGTGTTTACCAAATTAAAATCACTTTCAGGAAAACTTAATACAACACTTTTCTTTGCAACGCTTCCATCCGAATTATAAACAGATAATGTGGCAGTATAATCACCCGCAAAAGGATACTGACCCGTAGCCGTTAACTTATTGCTTGTTGCACCATTTCCTAAGTCCCATCTAATTGTATAAACTCCATTGTTAGGAAGTTCCGTTGTACTTGTAAAAGTGATTATATTATCACTATTGGGTGAAACCGTTTGTGTAAAAGTTACATCAGCGTCAACAACTATCCCCATATCACTTAATGAATAGTCATCCATTTCTTGAGGAGCACACGCCGCCATGATAAACAGTGGCAGAAGCAGCATCCATAATTTACTTATAATTTTATTTTTCATAATGATTACAATCATTTATTATTAAGATTTTGATTAATTAATAACCAGGATTTTGAATCAATTCAAATTCTGTACCTGCAGTTTTATCTATTTCTGATTGAGGTATAGGAAGATATTTTTTTGTATCAGCCCAAGTACGATCAACAGTGAAATGATCGGAAACAAAATGAGTGTTAAGTAAGTCTGTATCACCCCAACGAACAACATCCCAGAATCGCATTCCTTCTCCCAAAAATTCACGGTGACGTTCCAACTTGATGTTTGCAGCTGTTGCCGGAATGGAACTAGCCTGACCGAAAGCGCGTTGACGTACCTGATCAAGACATTGTTGTGCCGTTAACCCTTCTACCGGTGATTGTCCGTGAATGACTAACATTTCCGCATAATTTAATAATGTTTCTGCATATCTAAAAACACGTAAGTTATTACAATAGTTCAAATCTGTATCACCTTGAGGATTATAACCAACTCTTGCAGCATATTTTGCCATAAACAATCCAGTATCTTGATAACGAACAGTATATTGACCAGCATCGAATTTATTAATTGAACCTTCACGACGGATATCCCCTTCTTCATACATATCCCATGCTTCCTGACGAACCGGACCAAAACCCCAGCCACCTTTGAAATCACCTAACAGACTACCAGCACCCAGTCCATTTGGCGAGATAAAAGCAGGAAGATTAGTTCCATATCCTTGCCATCCGCTTGCCCAAGTTTTCCCTTCCGGCAAATGATTCACTTCAAATATTGATTCTTTTCCAAATTCACCGGCGTCTTCCCACATTGCCACAAAATCAGGAATTAATTGGTATTTTCCACTATTGATTATTTCAGCCATATCAGCGGTTATTTCAGCGTATCGGGTTTGATCTTTCTGATACATAACCACACGTGCTTTCAACATCAAAGCGGCAGCCCTATTGATTCTACCTGTTTTTTCACCGGTGGTATTCATCTCTAACCAACCTTCGGTGCATGCAATATCAATATCTTCCATAATCTGAGTATATATCTCATTTGCTGATGATTGAGTTGTCATATACGGAGATTCTGTTAATGGCGCTTCAAAGTAAGGCACATTTCCCCAGAATTTCCATAATAGATGTGTAAAGTAAGCCCGTAAGAAATGAGCTTCAGCTTTGTATTGATTTAGCTTACTTTCAGGAACTTCTACGGCATTTTCACATGCGGTAATGGCATTATTACTTCGTGCAAGACCAGAATAAAAGATTTGCCATAATCCGTCAATTGATTCCTGTGGAGTTGAAGTAAATAATGAAAGCAAGTACAATTGATGTTGATCACCTGCATCACCACCACCTTTAAATATATCATCGGAACGAAGATCAGACATAAAAGGAATACTATTATAATTTTGTGCAGCATAACTGTCGAATAGCAATATTTGATATGCTGACCCAAGATTAGCTAAAATTGCCCCCTCGAATGCAGGAGCACCTACTTCTTGTCTTTCTGTAGATGAAGAAGTAAGAAAATCTTCTCCACAGCTTGTAAGTCCAATAAGAACTGCTGCAATTAATATGTATATATATTTTTTCATTTGTTGAATATTATTAGATTAGAATGAAATATTTGCGCCCAACGAAATGGTTTTTGCTTGAGGATAAATTCCACGGTCGATACCAATTGTTGTGTAACCACCTGATGCAATTTCAGGATCAAAGCCATCATACTTGGTGAATGTCAATAAGTTATCTGCTGAAACATAAATTCTTAAACGTTGAACAGCAATTTTTTGTGTAAGTTCCACCGGTAACGTATATCCTAATTGTGCAGACTTCAGGCGCATATATGAACCATCTTTAATATAAAGATCAGATGAGCGCCAGTTTGAGTTTGGATTTGCAGTAGTTATTCGTGGAATTCTATTGGAAGTTCCTTCTCCATGCCAACGATCCAGTATCCAAGCAGGACGATTCATTGCAGGGATATCTCCACGTTGTGAAAAATCAAAGATATCATTTCCAAGTGCTCCCTGGAAGAACAGATTCATATCTATTCCTTTCCAATCTGCAGCCAAAGTAATACCATAAGTCCAGTCGGCCATACCTTTACCAATCTTTGTTTTGTCAGCATCACTGATTTCGCCGTCTCCGTTAAAATCAACAAACTTAACATCACCCGGTAATGCGGTACTTTGATACATGTCACCGTCGGCATTTACATAAGCTGCAACATCAGCCTGATTCTGGAAAAGTCCGTCTGTTTTGAATCCATAGAAAAAAGGAAATACTTCGCCGTTCATTCCTTTCACATAACTACCAACTCCTGATGCACCTGCATTCTCGTAAATCTGTTCACCGGTTTCATTACCTAAATTGATCAACTTATTCTTTAGGTATGAAGCGTTTGCAGAAATACTATATCCGAATTCTCCAACTCTCTGTGTCCAACTTGCTTCAAATTCCAATCCCCAGTTTTCCATATCTCCAACATTAGCCATTGGAGCACCAATTCCCACATATAATGGAATTGGTTGATACATCAACATATCGATTGTTTTCTTTTTGAAATAGTCAAATGAAAAAGTAAGAGCATTATTTAAAAAACGGGAGTCAATACCTAAGTTTGTCTGAGAGGATTCTTCCCATTTTACATTTGGGTTAGGAATATATCCGGGTGAACTTCCATATTGCATTTGTCCGGAATTTTCACCAACCTTCTTAAGGTCACTAGAAACCTGGTATCCTCCTCCAAAATAGTAATTCTGACCGCCATTCATCAATGAGGTATATAAGAATTGTCCAATTCTGTCGTTACCATTCTTACCCCAGCTGAATCTCAATTTCATATAGTCAAACCATTCAGGCCGATCTTCCATGAATGCTTCGTTGGTTAAATTCCATCCTAAAGAGAACGAGGGGAAAGTACCCCATTTGTGATCAGGTCCAAAATTTGATGAACCATCACGACGAACAGTTGCTTGAAACATGTACCTTTCATCAAAGTTGTAATCGATTCTACCAAAATAAGATGCACGTGCAGTATAGTTATATCCACCGGTACCACCCCAAACACGTTCTTCTTTTCTATCAGCTATTGCATAATTGATATTAGCTTTAAGCGGGTCATTTTCAAGAAGGTCTCTATCATTTCCACCTAAATTACGATAGGTATATCTTGAAGCAGATTGTCCAAGTACAAATGATAAATTGTGCACATCGTTAAATGACTTATTATATGAAAAATAGTTTTCTACCTGCCAGGTATATCCACGATTCATTTCACTTTGCACACTACTGAACAGCTGTTCTTTACCCTGTGTTGCAAGGAAATAAGGGAATGAATAACCGTCGTTGCCCCAAAATGACAGATCGACACCATAACTGGATCTGAATTTTAACTCAGGCAGAATAGTAATCTCACCCCAGAAAGATCCAACAATCTTATCAGAATGTCCAACTCCGGCATTAGGTTGATTCAGCATACCAACGGGATTGGCAATTTCTTGAAATCCAGCAGGTGGTATTGAGAATACATTTCCCTCTTTATTTTTCACAGCATAAGGATGTGCCGCTAAAATTGAAGCAGCAGTTTCTTCATCAGCATATACTGGAACTAGCGGTGAGAATGTTAAAGCACTACCCAAGATAGATCCATACTCAGAATTCGTTTCAATTCCAGTGGATTTATCTCTTGAATATCCAACATTAACGCCCAAAGTCATTTTGTTAAGGAAATTACGTTCCTGTGTCTCAAATATATTATAGTTCGAATTGGAACGGAGACTATAACGTTTGTAATTTGATTTATCATAATTACCACCAACAATACCGGCTGCATCAAAATATCCAAATGACAGGAAATAATTCATTTTATCTGCTGCACCAGACACACTTACCTGATGATTTACTATCGGTGCATTATAATAAAATGTTTCGTCCTGCCAATCTGTCCCAAGTCCTGCTGCCATGAGTTGGTCATTATTATAACGTGGTAAATTTCCATCATTTAACTGGCCCTCATTCATAATAATCATATATTCCTGGGCGTTGAGAACTTCTTTCTTCTTCCATGGATTTTGCCAACCAAAACTAACATCGTAATTAATGTTTGCACCACCAGTGCCTACTGCACCTATTATTCCACCACCACCATTTTTTGTTGTTATCAAAACAACACCATTGGCTGCACGTGATCCATAAATAGCAGCAGAAGCTGCGTCTTTAAGTATCTCCACGGATGCGATATCTACCGGATTTAAATAACTGATTCCTCCACCTACTTCCATTCCGTCAACAATGTATAATGGTTCACTGTTATTTACAGTGCCAATACCACGAATACGTACTTTTGAATCAGATCCCGGCTGTCCGGAGCTTTGAGTAATCTGTACTCCGGATACTTTACCTTTCAAGGCATCTTCTACACGAGTTGGGCGAGTTACATTCAGTTCATCAGATGAAACTTTACTAATAGCACCGGTAATAACACTTTTTTTCTGCACACCATAACCTACAACAACTAACTCATCTAGTAAAGCGACATCTTCAACCAGTTGAACGTTAATTATTCTGGGTCCTGTGATAATAAATGTTTGTTTTAAATAACCAATATAAGAAATTTCCAATTCTGAGCCGATTGGCACAGAAAGGACGAAATTCCCGTCCACATCAGAAATAGTACCCACACTTGTTCCAGGAACAAAAATACTTGCGCCAATAATCGGCTCACCGTTTTCATTGCTAATTGTTCCTTTGACTTGTGCAGCATTCTGTTGAACACTCTTTCCTGCAGTTTCTGCTAATGTTTTTGCAGATCCATTTGCAATGTAAATTTTGTTGTCTTTAATCTCATAACGTATGTCACGAGTAGCTAACAACTGGTCCAATACTTGAGTAAGCTCGGCATTGGCTACATTTATACTTACTATGTCGCTTAAATCAACGACTTCTTTGCTGTAAGCTAAAGTGTAACCAGTTTGTTCCGTAATACTCTCCAAAACTGTTTTTAGATTCTTCTGGTTGTAATTGAGATTTACCTTTTGCGCAGAAATCATATTGAAACTGAACAACAAAAGACAAGTCAAAATAACCATACGTTTTTTGAAAAGGATTTTTCCCATGGTTTGTTACATTTTAATAAATTATACAATAATAAATAAACTATCTACACACACTTTTTCGGTATTTCTTTTATAAATGTTTTAAAAAGATATCTAGATAAAGTTTTAGTCTTCTAAATATTGACACTTGTTATGAAGAAAAGTATGAGTAAAGGTGAAAAATATAGAATTAAAATTACTGAACATTAAAGGTGTAAGTCAAACACTCATCCTCAACAACATTCAAATCATGTTTTGACTACAATGAAACAATTATTTGTTTATCATGAATGGAAAAATTTACTGGAGATATTTTCTGGAGCTCGTTAAGTACACCCTCAACTGTTTCTTGACGAGTAATAAGTGTGTAGGTATAAAGTAATGCATTAGCATCTTTCACAATAAATTCAACATCATACCTTCTTTCGAGCAGACGAACAACATCTCTTAAAGAAGTATCATTCAGGTAAAGAATTCTGTCTTTCCAAAGAGAGTAATTTGTAGATTTTGAAAGGTTTTGTATTGATGTTTTTCCGCTTTCTTTATTGTAAACGAGATGTTGTCCTGGATGAAGTCCATATTTGTTTACAGGGGTATCGAAAACAACTTTACCATCGTCAAGTACTACACTTATAAATTCAGTATCATCATATGCATTTACATTGAATGATGTTCCCAAAACATTTACTTTGGTATTGCCAGCCTGAACTATAAATGGATAATGTTTATTAGAAGTTACTTTAAAATAAGCTTCTCCTTCCAAATATACAATTCTATCTTTTAATCTGAATTTCTCAGGGTACCTAATACGGGAATCGGCATTAATGAATACTTCTGTTCCATCCTGAAAAAAGATATGCGCAACTTCACCCTTGGGAATGTATAATTCTTTGTATTCTGCTTTATCAAATAAATCATATCGGTTAATTAAATTTAATCCAATGCCGATAATAAAAATAAGTGGAAAAACGACAGCAGCAATCGAAAACAATAATCTCCGGTTGTGACGATTATTAATGGTATTGATTATTTTATAATATAACTCACTTGAATGATCGGAAGATATTGGGTGTAAGTCCTCTATTTCTGACTCCAACAAATATGCATCGCGGTCGATCATATCCGACAGACATTTTTGTCCTTCAATTGAAGACGCAAACCAATCCAACACCTCTTTTGCTTCATTTTTAGAGGCAGTATCGGATAATACTTTGTTAATTATTTCTTTATTTGTTGATTCCACAAAAACACCTTGTTTTATTTATAGACACATAACCAAAGAAAAGATATGAGTTAAAAATACACTTTTTAATATTAAATAAACTATTTTATCTCTTTAAAATACTCTCTCAGCATTTTCAGGGACTCCTGATAATGTGATTTCACAGTATGAATAGAAATTCCCATTTTATCAGCAATCCGTTGATTGGAGTCTGAAGTATTCAATTTTCTGAGACATACTTCTTTTTTTTGAGGAGGTAAAAGGTCAATTCCTTTATAAAGAAGCAAACTCATCTGTTTGTCTTCTAACTTCTTGTGAATATCTTCATCATAAGGAATGGCTATTTGTGCATTTTCATAATTAAGCGAGACCAACTCCTTATGATCACGTATTATGTTCAATATTTTGTTTTTCACCATCGTATATAGATAGTTTTTAAGATTTACCTCAACATCTATATCTTTGGTCGAATCCCATAACTTGACGAAAACATGCTGAATAACATCGTCTACCATTTGCTCATCTTTAAGATATTTAAAGGCAAGTGTATATAAATAACGATGATATTTTTGATATACTACAGTAAAAGCTTCTTTATCCCTTTTTTTTATTAAAAGGAATAAAGCATGGTCTTCATTTCTAGTACGATCAGAAAAATCTTTTAGCATGGTGTCTAAATTATCTGTTATCGACTACAAATGTAAAGAATAATTGAAGAAAGAAAAAAAATCAGAACATTTTAACAACTCTTTCAATCCCTTTAACAAGGATATCAATCTCTTCTTTTGTATTATAAAATGCAAAAGAAGCCCTTACCGTACCGGGGATTCCCATTAAATCCATCAATGGTTCAGCACAATGATGACCTGTGCGTACGGCAATTCCCATTTTATCGAGCAGCATTCCCATATCATAAGGATGAATATCTTTTACCAAAAACGATATTACACTACTTTTATTCTTGGCATTGCCATAGATTTTCAAGCCATCAATTGAAAGAAGTCGTTCAGTTGCATAATTGAGTAAATCATCCTCATAAGAAGCAATATTTTCAATTCCCAATTTTGAAACATAATCCAAAGCCCTAGCTAAAGCCGCAGTTCCTACAAAGTCGGGAGTTCCAGCTTCAAATTTAAACGGAATTTCGTTGTATGTCGTTTTCTCAAATGAAACAGTAGAAATCATCTCTCCACCACCCTGATAAGGCGGAATAGCATTGAGCCACTTCTCTTTACCATAAAGCACACCTATCCCGGTTGGTCCGTAGATTTTATGCGAAGAAAACACCAGAAAATCACAATCAAGCTTTTGTACATCAATCGCTTTATGTTGAACAGATTGAGCAGCATCCACCAAAACGGGAACACCTTGTTTGTGAGCTATTTTGATAATCTCTTCAATGGGATTTATTGTCCCCAGCACATTCGAAATATGAGTAATAGCAATTAACTTTGTACGCGACGATATCTTTTTCTTTAACTCATCCAGAATGAGTTCACCGTTTTCATTGATCGGTGCAACTACAAGTTTTACACCTGTTATGTCGCCCTGAATTTGCCAGGGCACAATATTGGAGTGATGCTCCATTGCTGTAATCAGTATTTCATCACCTTCCGTACAAAATGCTCTACAGAACGAAGATGCCACCAAATTTATCGACTCAGTTGTTCCTCGTGTAAAAACTATTTCTTTTGGTGAAGCAGCCCCTATGAAATTCTGAACAGTAATTCGTGCTGCTTCATGCGCATCTGTAGCCTCTTGACTTAAAAAATGTACACCTCTATGAACGTTAGAGTTTATTGTGTAATACATTTGGTCGATTTTC
>JBAYZS010000061.1:0-12946 GCA_041672395.1 Dysgonamonadaceae bacterium
TCGCTCAACAGGTTCGCATCTTCATTTTGAGACTCGCTTTTTAGGTCAGCCAATTAATCCTAATTTCATAATAGATTTTAAAAATCAGACATGCATCAAAGATGAATATCTTGTAACTAATTCCAGTTATCGAAAAACAAATAATAGTAGCAAAGTTACCGTTGCAAGTAGCTCAAGTAGCTATAAGACAAGCACATCTGAAACAAATAAGTATGTTGCAGGGGATGTTAAATATCACAGGATTAAGAGTGGTGACACATTGAGCGGATTAGCTAAAAAATATGGTATTTCTGTTAAGAGCTTGTGTAATTTAAATAATATTTCAACCAGAACTAAATTGAAAATTGGCAAATCGATAAAAGTTTCATAGTACATAAATATTTAAGTATTGGAAGGTACAAGTGCTATCACTTGTACCTTCTGCTTTTTTTTTCTATCTTTGTTAATGGTTTTAAATGAACTATAATTACTTTTTATCATTATGAGTGCTACAAAAAAACAGTTTGATGAAGTAATAGCTATCTGTAGAGATGTTTTTGCAAAGAAACTTTTGGACTATGGTGCATCTTGGCGTATTTTACGTCCACAATCAGTTACGGATCAGCTTTATATTAAAGCGAAAAGAATACGCACACTTGAAACAAAAAATGAAGCAAAAATAAATGAAGGTATTTTACCTGAATTTATAGCTATAGTTAATTATGGTGTGATTGCTTTGATTCAACTTGAATTGGGTTATTCAGATAAAGTTGATATTTCGAATGATGACGCACTAAAGTTATATGACAAACATATAACTGAATCTAAAGAATTAATGTATGCAAAGAATCACGATTATGATGAGGCTTGGAGAAGCATGCGCGTAAGTTCATATACAGATTTTATTTTAACCAAAATAAGCAGGACAAAAGAAATAGAAAACAATAATGGTGAAACGATTGTGTCAGAGGGAGTTGATGCAAACTACATGGATATGATCAATTATGCTCTTTTTGGTCTTATTAAACATCATTTTGGAGAAACTAATTAATGGCCAATAATAAAGTCATAAATGTGTTTACTCTTTTATCCCGTTTGATCATTGGGATAACATTTACTTTCTCGGGATTTGTAAAATCTGTTGATCCATTAGGAACAGCATATAAAATTCAGGATTATTTCATAGCACTGAATCTAACCGAATTGTATTCATTGTCTTTGATTTTATCCGTCATTCTAAGTGTAGGTGAATTTTTGCTTGGAGTATTTATCTTATTAGGGCTTTACCGTAAAGTAACTAGTGTTTTAGTAGTCCTTTTCATGATAATAATGGCACCATTAACATTGTGGATTGCTTTAGAAAATCCAGTTAAGGATTGCGGTTGTTTTGGTGATGCACTAATTATTTCAAATTGGCAAACGTTTTATAAAAACATTGTTTTATCGGTATGCGCAATTCTATTGTTGGTAAAGTATAAAAACATTAAGTCCTTCTTTGGCAAGAATACAGAATTAATTGTCGCCCTATTTACAATTATCTTTGGTTTTTCATTTGCACTTTATAATATAATTTATTCACCAGTTTTGGATTTCAGACCGTACAAAATTGGAAGCCATTTATCGGACAAGATGAATGTAGATCACACAATGGCTGGTGAATTTGAAAACATATTTGTATACGAAAAGGAAGGTCAACAAAAAGAGTTTACAGAAGACAACTATCCATGGGACGATACAACTTGGACATTTGTGAATATGGAAACTCGCATGGTAAAAGAAGGAATAAAACCTGAAATAGAAGACTTTCACGTAGAATTAGTCCATTACGATGATAGCGTTAAATCGTTTGTTAATAATGATATAACTGCTACAATACTAGAGGATTCTGCTTATGCTTTTTGGATGATTAGCTATTTGTTGGAAGATGCTGAAACAAAATATTTGAATCAATTCAAAGATATTGCAGAATATGCTGCAATGAACAATTATAACTTCTATTGCATAACTTCTTCACCATCCGAAACAATAAAAGAGTGGGGTAAAATGTACAATACAAATTTTATTTTTTGCCAAGCCGATGAAAGAATGCTAAAAACGATTATTCGTTCTAATCCAGGCTTATTATTGGTAAAAAATGGAACAGTCATTAATAAATGGTCAGATAATAAACTTCCGAAAATTAAGGAGAATGACGATACAACAATTGTTACTGAATTAACTAAAGAGGTTGATCCTCAACAAAGAAATATTAAAACAATTGTGCTATTGGTATTGTTATTTATTGGGCCAATTTTGATTATAAAAGGAATAGAGAACAAACTAAATATTAAAAACAAGTAAATATGAGAAAGAACATTGTCGCAGGCAATTGGAAAATGAATAAAAACCTGCAAGAAGGAATTGCATTAGCAAAAGAATTAGATGAAGCATTGAAAGGTAAATCTATAAATTGTGATGTAGTAATTTGCACACCATTTATTCATTTAGCATCTGTTGCAAATGCAATAGATACCACCAAAATTGGCTTGGGCGCAGAAAACTGTGCAGACAAAGAATCGGGCGCATATACAGGAGAAGTTTCTGCTTCTATGGTAGCTTCTACAGGTGCAAAATATGTGATTCTTGGACACAGCGAACGTCGTGCATATTATCACGAAAACGCTGAAACACTCAAAGAAAAAGTTAATCTTGTGTTGGTAAACAATTTGACACCAATTTTCTGTATTGGTGAAGTGTTATCAGAACGTGAGTCTGAAAAGCATTTCGAAGTTGTGAAAGAACAAATAGAGAAATCATTGTTTGAACTTTCAGCCGAAGATTTCGGTAAGCTCGTTATCGCATACGAACCTGTTTGGGCAATTGGTACAGGCAAAACTGCATCAGCAGATCAAGCACAAGAAATGCACGCATTTATTCGTAACATAATTGCTGAAAAGTATGGTAATGAAGTTGCAGAAAACACCTCTATTCTGTATGGTGGAAGTGCAAATGCAGGCAATGCTAAAGAACTTTTCTCAAATAAAGATGTTGATGGAGGTTTGATTGGAGGAGCATCATTGAGTGTTGACAAATTCATGCCCATCGTTGAAGCTTTTTAAAATAAATCAATATTGTTTTACCACATATCGTGCCCCGGTATGTGGTAATTTTTTATCTTTGCATAAAATTCAAAGTATATTTAATAAATGAAGAAGTTACTTTACATTTCTTTTTTCATACTGATGACTGTTCATTTAGGTGCTCAACAGGCTGAGGTAGAGAAAGATAGACCTAATATAATTGAGGATTTGACGACTCAAAAAGTTGGGCAGGGACAGGTTACAATCTATCAGGAAGAAAGTCTGAAGGATGTTGTTGGACGTAAAATCGCATCTCCCAAAAGAGCACCTGTATATAGCGATGGAAATACGCAATATGTTAAAATATATGGGTTTAAGGTTCAAGCATTTGCAGGAAACCACCAACGAGAATCCAAAAATGAAGCATATCAAAAACAAGGTATGATTCAAAATACCTTTCCTCAATACGAGTCGGTAGTGATTTTCGATTCTCCATTCTGGCGTGTTCGCGTAGGAAATTTCCAATCAAGAGAAGAAGCCAATGAAGCTATGCAAACATTGCGTCGTAAGTTTCCATCTTTTGGTAAAGAAATGTACATAGTTCGTGATGAGGTCAAAATCCCGTTACATCAATATCAAGAATCAAACGAATGACAATAGAAGAACAAGAAGAAAACAAGCTGGTTATTTCTAATCATGTTAAAGAGATATTATCTTTACTTGAAGACGATTCATCTCGCGAAGGTTTAGTAAAAACACCCGATCGTGTAGCAAAAGCTTTGCAATATTTGACCAAAGGCTATTCTCAAGATCCACAAAAAATTCTGAAAGCAGCCTTGTTTAAGGAAAATTACAGACAAATGGTCATTGTCAAAGATATTGATCTTTTTTCTCTGTGCGAACATCACATGTTACCTTTTTATGGAAAAGCGCATGTGGCATATATTCCTGACGGTTATGTCACAGGATTGAGTAAGATTGCCCGGGTTGTGGATGTTTTTGCGCACAGGCTTCAAATTCAGGAACGATTAACATCCCAAATAAAAGATTGTATTCAGAGTACACTAAACCCTCTGGGAGTAATGGTTGTGATTGAGGCTCAGCATATGTGTATGCAAATGCGAGGAGTAGAAAAACAGAATTCTGTTACAACCACTTCAGATTTCACGGGTGTATTCAATCAACAAAAAACAAGAGAAGAGTTTATTAATCTTATCAAGAAATAAACTCTTCCCACTTATATATCAAACTTAGTTAAGCCTTTTTACCAGCTCGCTTACGTTCATTTTCGTCTAGTATTATTTTGCGCAGACGAATAGATTTTGGCGTAACCTCCACATATTCATCCTCTTTTATATATTCAAGTGACTCCTCAAGACTGAAAATAATTGGTGGAACCAATTGTGCTTTATCGTCTGTACCGGAAGCACGAACATTAGTAAGCTTCTTTGATTTGGTAACGTTTACCACCAGATCACTGTCCTTACTGTGTTCACCAACCACCTGGCCAGCATAGATATCTGTTTGAGGTTCAATAAAGAATTTGCCACGATCTTGAAGTTTATCCAATGCATACGCATATGCGTTGCCCGATTCTCCAGCAATGATAGAGCCATTCTGACGTTTATCTATATCCCCTTTCCAAGGTTGAAATTCAAGATAACGATGCGCCATAATGGCTTCACCCGAAGAGAGAGTCAAGATAATATTATTAAGTCCGATAATTCCTCGAGATGGGATAGTGAACTCAATGTGCATACGATCACCCTTGATTTCCATTGACAACATTTCACCTTTACGGCGAGAAACAACATCAATGATTTTACTCGATGTTTCTTCTGGCAAATTGATGGTGAGTTGCTCAACAGGTTCGTATTTTACTCCGTCAATTTCTTTAATTATTACTTGAGGCTGTCCCACTTGTAACTCATATCCTTCGCGGCGCATGGTCTCGATGAGTACCGATAAATGTAAAACTCCGCGTCCAAACACGACCCATGAATCAGAACTATCCGTTTCTTCTACCCTAAGTGCAAGGTTTTTATCCGTCTCAAGAATCAATCGGTCATAAATATGGCGCGAGGTAACATATTTACCTTCTTTTCCAAAAAACGGGGAGTTGTTGATGGTGAATAACATAGACATGGTTGGTTCATCTATATCGATGGGAGGCAGTGGTTCCGGATTTTCAAAATCGGTAATTGTATCACCAATCTCAAACTTATCAATTCCAACCAAAGCACAAATATCACCTGATGAAACTTCATCAACTTTTGCACGTCCAAGTCCCTGAAAAACATTCAGTTCCTTAATGCGTGTTTTGGAAATGCTCCCGTCGCGATGACACAAAGCATAATCCTTATTTTGTATGAGCGTTCCCTTATGAACTCTACCTACAGCAATTCGTCCCACATAATTTGAATAATCAAGTGAGGTAATTAGCATTTGCGGAATTCCTTCCAGCATTTCAGGTGCAGGAATAAATTCAAGAATCGCATCCAGTAATGGAATAATATTGTCGGTAGGTTGTTTCCAATCATCTGACATCCAGCCTTGCTTTGCTGAACCATATAAAGTATGGAAATCAAGCTGGTTTTCAGTCGCATTCAGACTAAACATCAAGTCGAAAACCTCTTCCTGCACTTCATCTGGTCGGCAGTTTGGTTTGTCCACCTTGTTCACTACAAGAATAGGTTTCAGTCCAATTTCCAAAGCCTTTTGCAGTACAAATCGTGTTTGGGGCATTGGTCCTTCGAAAGCATCAACCAGCACCAAACAGCCATCGGCCATATTTAGTACTCGTTCAACCTCTCCACCAAAGTCGGCGTGACCCGGTGTATCAATAATATTTATTTTGGTATCCTTATAGATGATAGAAACGTTTTTGGACAAGATCGTTATCCCTCGTTCACGTTCAATATCATTATTGTCCAGAAATAACTCGTTTGTTTGTTTGTCATCACGGAAAAGGTGTCCAGCCAAAAGCATCTTGTCCACCAGCGTAGTTTTGCCATGGTCGACGTGGGCGATGATGGCGATGTTGCGTATATTTTGCATTTACAATCTTTTTTACGGGCGCAAAGGTAAGCTTTTTTAATGAAATAACTATGATAGTCTGCAATTTATTATATGTTACTTTACTAAATTTATGGATCTTAATCACAATCAAGAAGGAGGTTGGTAGGAGTATGTCGTGAAAATTGTTTAAAAAAGCAGATAAAAGCAGGAATTTTGTTGAGATTTGAACTTACGATTAAAATTTATATGTTTTTTGTTATCTTTGTAGTGCTAAAAATAAAATGTATTAAAAATGAATTTCCGTAATCGAATTTTTATCTTTTTCACCCTTTGTTCGCTTCTTTTCTCAATTACTTTATTTGCCCAGAGCACAACAGAATCACCTAAAAGTAAGGTGTTTGAAGAACCCGATATTGATCCAATGTATCCTGGTGGTAAACCCGCTATGTTGCAATTCATATCTTCAGTTTTGGATTATCCGGATGAAGCGGCAGCAAATGATATGCAGGGATTGGTAGTAACAACTTTTACGGTGGAATTAGACGGGTCGTTGTCGGATTTCAAAATTATTCATCATGCCGACCCATTATTAAACGATGAAGCGCTGAGAATATTAAAGTTGATGCCTGCATGGCGTCCGGGAAAATTTAATGGGCAGTTTGTCCGTTCAAAATCGTATGTTCCAATGTATTTCCGTTTAAACAAGAACGGGCGTAAGAGCACTTCAAAATCTCCAAATTCGTATGCAGACAGAAATACATTGAACAATTCAAACAGCAGATGGCTCTCGGCCGAAGAGGATGTGTTTGCAATAGTGGATGTTATGCCGTCTTATGCAACTGGAGAAGAGGGGCTTTCAAGCTTCATTTCAAATAGATTGAGTTATCCCGAAAAAGCCTATAAAGCCGGAATAGAAGAACGTATTCTTTGTTCTTTCATCGTAGGGAAAGATGGTCGCATCTACAATATTGAAGTTATTGAAGGAGAAAATTCGGTTCTTAATGAAGAGGCAATGCGTGTATTGAGTTTGATGCCAGATTGGGTGCCAGGTAAAAATAATGGAGAAAATGTGAATGTAAAATGTATTTTACCTATCGAATTCAAAATTAAAGATAAAGCTGAAGATGTAGCGACTCAAGCTTCATTTTAAGATTAGTTGAAATGTTTTTAACCCCGAGTGGGTGTTGATATAAACAGTAAACGGTATTGGATGTTCATTACCACTAACGCGCAGATTATCAAGTGAAAACGACAGATACATAAGTACTGGAGCACCCGCTGCATCGCCGTTAGTGGAATGACTAAAATATAATGCGTTTTCTGTTAGTGATGGTTTTTTGAACAGGGCTACGGAATGTGTTGTTTTATTATAATCTATTTCTAATATCATATTCAAATAATTGCCGCTCACCCAAACACTTTGAATGTTTACCGGATCAGTAAATTGCTGCTCGGGATAACCAGTCAGTTTTATATTCCCAGTTAAAATATTAGAAACACTGTTCACTTTAATGGTGTCGCCACGCAGAAAAGAATAATTCAACAACACCCTTTGTCCTATATCACCTTTGTAATCTTTTAGTTCTTTTGGTATCAATACTTTGTTGTTGTCCAATTGAAACGTTACTTCTGTGTTTGACTTCACAACAGTTGCAAAGTTCACCCAATAATCGTCCAATCGTTTGCCCTCTTTTTCGCATGACTGCAGAAGCGATAAAGAAATCAAGAACAAAAGAAGATAAAAAGGAAAAGGATTATTGTTGGTTGTCAACATAGTTCTTTAAAGTATTCCCATACATCTCAATAAGTTTAGTTCGCAAAAATGGAATATCCTTATTCTTAATGTTTATTTTATCTAATTGAGTATTTATATATGTGTAAAACTTCTGTTTTTCTTCTTCTGTATAATGCTCAGCAAAACGGTTATCACCAGTCATCTGGTCGTATGCAACATAATTGAAAGGGAAAAAACTGTAGTTCTCAAATATTTCTTTATCAATCATCTCGGCGACTACACTAAATAAAGTCGAGCGTTCTGTTGTAGAAGGAATTTTATCTATTTGGTTATTTATTGATTTACCAAACCTAAAAACAACGTGTCCTTTATATCCGGTAATTCCGGTAACCATACTTTTTATATCGTCCCCTGGCGACTTTTTAAAATTGGCGTCGTCTCGTCTTAATTGATATTCTATTGCTTTCAGATAATCGCATGGGTCTAATTCGTACGAAATGGATAAGGGTGTGATGTTTAATTTCATCAATCCATCTTTTGGATTTGCGCTGTCAAACAAGGTGAGCATTTTCAGCAAACTCGTTTGAGTTCTGTCGTTTGAATCTTTTGCGCGGCCTTCGCGTTGGGCAATCCATACAGATTGATCTCTGTTTTCAATCGTATCAATTATATATTTTGATAGATGGGTAGATGTATTCAGCATCTGACGAAAAGATACATTTCGTTTGACAATAAAGCTCTTATTCAGTCTTGCGAGTGCTGAAATCCATGGAAATGCCAGCAGGTTATCGCCAATGGCAATCTCGGTAGTATCCATATCATTTTCATGGAGCAGCACATTCAGAAAACCTGCATCCAGAATAATATCCCTATGATTTGAGATAAAAGCTCTTCCCTTACCATTACCAATGTTATCCCAGTTTAAAACTTCAACTTTTGATGTTGTAGTTTTACGAATCAACTTGTTAATCAGCGGCTGGGTTATGTAAGTCTGAAAATCTTCTATGGTTTTGCAACTACTAAAAACTTGTGAAAAGGATTCCCACGTTTTGAATGATTCAACAATGGGTTTCGCAACTTTTACAAAAGCTTTGTCATTTAGCAAACTTTCAATTAGTCCCGGAACTTCAAAATCCCGTGCCGATCGAATGTCTTTAAATAAGTCAGTAGTATCAGATATCATGATTTATGCTTTTATTTTGTTGTACTCAAATTCTATAATGTTTGTCAGCACTTCTTTTATATCCAGATTTGCTGCTTTTATCTGCTGAGGAATAAAGCTGGTGGAAGTCATTCCGGGTGTGGTATTCACTTCCAGTAGTATTGGCGTGCTGTCCGAAATGATATAATCAACACGAATTATTCCTTTTGCATTGATATAGTCATAAATTTGACTAGTCAGAAGTTGAATCTTTTCCGTTAGTTCTTTAGAAATTCGGGCTGGGGTAATTTCTTCAACTTCACCGTTGTATTTTGCATTATAGTCAAAGAACTCATTTTTGGTAACCACTTCAGTCAGAGGCAAAACAGTAAAGCCTTTATCTGTTTTAATGCATCCGCATGTTACTTCTGTGCCTGAGATAAAGCTTTCAATAATCACTTCAGCTGCTTCGCCATAAGCATCATTGATGGCATTTGTCAGGTTTTCTTTTTGTTTAACTTTTGTGGTCGCGAAACTGGAACCACCCATATTGGGTTTAACAAAAACGGGGAGATCTAAATGATTTATAATTTGTTCTTCATTAAACGCATCACCTTTTCTTAAAACAATGGAATCAGCTACTTTTATTCCAAAACATTTCAGATAATTATTGCAAGTGAATTTGTTGAAAGTAAGTGCTGATGCTAGAACGCCACAATTAGAGTAAGGTATTTGCAGCATATCAAAATATCCCTGCAAAGTTCCATCTTCGCCTGGAGTTCCGTGAATGGTGATGTAAGCAAAGTCAAATTTTGTGCTCCAACCATTTGATATAAAGCTGAAATCGTTCTTGTCAATTGGATATATTTGTCCATTTTTCTCCACTTCCCACGATTCGTGATCAATTTTTACGGAGTAAACGTTATATTTTTCTTTATCTATAAATGAAGAGATCCCTTGTGCGCTTTTTTTTGATACTTCTTTTTCAGATGAATATCCGCCCCATATTATGGCAACATTTTTCTTCATATACTTAGTTGTTTTCTGTTACTTGAAATTGTTATTGATTGAGTTGATCTGGAATTATTAATTCTTTGTGTGTGGTTTATTTGGACTTATTACCCAATATTTCTCGTGATTCTGTGTAAATAGACCAACGACGAATCAGGTTTTGCATATCTTCTGGAAGCTCACTCTCTAAATAAATTTCTTCGCCTGTTTCGGGATGAATAAAGCCAAGCGTTTTGGCATGTAATGCCTGGCGCGGACAAGTTACAAAACAATTATAAACAAATTGTTTGTACTTCGCAAATCTTGTTCCCCTCAGGATTTCATGACCTCCATAACGTTCGTCATTGAAAAGGGTGTGACCAATATATTTCATGTGTACCCTGATCTGGTGGGTGCGACCGGTTTCTAATTGACATTGTACCAAAGTGACATAGCCAAATCGTTCTAAAACCTTGTAGTGCGTGACAGCTGTTTTTCCCATGTCTCCATCCGGAAAGACTTTCATTAACATTCTGTCTTTTGGATCGCGACCAATATTTCCTTCTATTCGGCCTTCATCTTTTTCAACATTGCCCCAAACTAATGCATTGTACTGTCGTTTGGTTGTTTTATTAAAAAACTGGACTGATAAATGGGTTTTTGCATGTGGGGTTTTGGCTATGAGCAAAAGACCAGAAGTATCTTTATCAATACGATGAACTAATCCCAGTCGAGGATCTTCCATCGACATGTTTTCATCATAATTTAAATAATAAGCAATGGCATTTACAAGGGTGCCCGAATAGTTCCCGTGACCGGGATGTACAACCATGCCGGCAGGCTTGTTTACGACCAACAGAGATTCGTCTTCATAAACAATTTCCAGTGGAATGTTTTCGGGAATTATTTTGAAATCATGACGTGGCCTGTCCATGACTATAGAAATCACGTCAAGCGGTTTTACTTTGTAACTTGATTTTACAGAAATATCATTGACAAGTACACATTTTGCTTCTGCGGCTTGTTGTAAACGATTTCGGGAGATTCCAACTATATGATCGGATAGAAACTTGTCTATACGCATTGGATTCTGACCTTTATCGACAATAAATCGATAATGCTCAAATTTTTGAGTACTTTCTGAATCGGAATCTAACTGTTCGTCTTCTTCCAATACGTCTTCAATATTTTTTATTTTATCTTCTGACACTGTTTAGTTAAAAGAATGATGGATCTACATTTTCCGAGGTTTCGTCGGGGTTCCCACTGTTTGATTCGGTAGGTGTTTCACCTGATGGAGATATTATATATTCACCGGTAGCACTTAATGAATCACTTGATGATGAACCGCCGCCTACAATCAATCTGAGAGGAGAACCAACGGGTATTTTTTCTTCGGGTTGTAATGCTTTTCCTCTATACTGAACTGAAATAACCAGTCCTTGGTACATTGAAGGTACTTTCTTTATCTCTATTTGGTTGAATCCCATTGATATCAATAGTGCTTCGGCCTGCCGCTCCGAATAGTCGGTAAGTCCCGGAATAGCAATCAATTGAGGATTTATTGAATATATGGTCACATATACCGGGCGTCCTTTTTTTACATTGTTTTTTGGGCTGGGGGTTTGTTCAATAATTGCACCTGGAACAGCGCCTTTTTGATAAATTGAATCAACAATCTCTATATGAAGACCTCTCGATTTCAACATAACCCTGGCTTCTTCAACTTGCAATCCCTGAAGTTGAGGTACTTCAACATTCTGATTGTGACGAGTATATACTTTAAAAAGAAGTAGCGTCAAAATCACTAAAATAATACTTATCACTATGATAAGCATAAAGTTTTTGAAGATATTGTTACCTATATAATTGTTTGGCACCTTCATAATAATGAAAATATTATTGTTGAAATCTAATTATGACCATTCAAATCCTAATACAAAAGTAGGAAAAAAGATTCAATATGAGGATATAAAACTAAAAAAGCAAGAATATGTTATCACATCCTTGCTCTTATTCTGTAACATGTAGAATTTTAAAATTCGTCAGAAACTGATAATTTTGATCTGCCTTTTGCACGACGTGTAGCAAGCACTCTTCTACCGTTTTTTGTAGACATTCTGGATCTGAATCCATGTTTGTTTTTTCTCTTTATAACAGAGGGCTGATATGTTCTTTTCATCTCTATATTATTGTTTTGTTATTATATTCCTATATATGAGGGTGCAAAATTATAAATTATTTTTGAATTAGACAACCTTTTGGAAGGTTTGTTTTTTAAATTGTCTTAAACAAATCATCTGAATTACAAATAGTATTGAATTTTATACATGATTTAAGATTATTTAGATGTACAATTGTGGGACAAAATATTTTACTATCTTTGTGCAGGTAAATCAATCAATTAAGAATTGACTTTAATGGGTCTTTAGATTTAAATCGTACATTCAAGTCGCTAATCAGATAAATATGGAGTTTCAAGAACTGCATAATGCTCTTTCAGAACTCACGGAAATTCAATCCATGAAGTTTCTGACAGAAAAATATTCAGGAAAAGTGGTTTTTTCAACAAGTTTTGGTTATGAAGACCAGGTAATCACGCACTTAATAGCATCTAATAATATTCCAATTTCTTTATTTACATTGGATACTGGGAGATTGTTCCCTGAAACATACTCTACTTGGGTAAGTACGCAGGAATGTTACAAAATAAATATTAAACCGTATTATCCTAATGCGGATCATATAGCTGATTTTGTTGAAAAAAATGGACCAAATGCTTTTTATAATTCTCCTGAATTAAGAAAAGAATGTTGCGGCATCAGAAAGGTTGAACCATTAAATAAGGCGCTGAAAGGACAAAGTGTTTGGATTACCGGATTACGCGCAAGCCAGTCGGCAGCCAGACACGACTTACCGCAGCTTGAATGGGATGAAGATCATCATCTCTATAAATTTCATCCTGTTTTACATTGGTCGTTGGATCAGGTGAAAGATTACATATTAAAAAACAATATACCTTAT
>JBAYZS010000062.1:0-12299 GCA_041672395.1 Dysgonamonadaceae bacterium
GGTCCTCTAAAAGGAGGAGATAAAACAGGCGTAATGGCCCAATTTATCGAAGTGTATGGCGAAGGTAACAGTATTAGTTACAATGTCAATGATAACATTTTTGGCGAGAGCACACCAGAAGATCTTGTCAATGTTTACAACTCCAATGGTACCGCTCAGAGTCCAATTATGATAAAAGGAAACTGGATTAGAGGAGGAGGTCCTTCTTTAAGTGGTGGCGGCATAAATATTGGCGATTACGGCGGATCTTATCAGATTGCAGAAGACAATATTCTTGTAAACCCCGGTCAGTACGGAATGGGTATTTCCGGTGGACACGATATGATAGTTCGTAACAATAAAGTCTATGGCAGTCAGAAATACTTCACAAATGTAGGTGTAACCGCAAGCAACTGGTATGTAGCAGACAAAGGCAACTCCTACAATATTACCGTAGCCAACAACGAGATCAACTATATGCACAAGGATGGTTTTCTGAATAACGTTTGGTTTAACGATAATGTATTACCCGTAACCGGTAGTGAAACAAACAAATACAACCCAAGTTTATCTGCATCGATCCTTCCTGACCAATTAGTAGGAAGAGCCCGAGTTGGTCTGACACCCCCACCGGTAGTAGATCCTGTAACACCCCCAGTAGAAGATCCTGTTACTCCACCAACAGAAACTCCTGTTGAAGATCCCGTAACCCCTCCGACTGAAGATCCCGTAACTCCTCCCGGTGCTGATCCAAGTGAAAATACTGAAACTCCTCCAACAGTTGAGGTGAACGATCCAAACATTGTTATCTATTTAGACAGATACAGTAGGATTTGCATCAACATCAAAGGTCCACTATCCGCTTCTGCAACGGTAACCATTACAGATGTAGACGGTAATGCAATATTTTCCAGAAGAATTGTAAGTTATCATACATCAATTAGAATGAGGGTTAGAAAAGGAACATATACTGTATATGTTGTAAACGGTGACAAAACAAATAAAAAAGAATTAACAATCAAATAAATATGAGCAAGTTACATAATAATATTTTAATTTATCTATTATCCATTCTAAGCATAGTATTCATGCTTGCATCTTGCGAAAGCGAAGAAAAAGTTGACCTACAAGAAGCCACTGAACACCCTTTAGTAGGAGAATGGAAAGTTGATGCATATATAGGCAATGAAGTAATTTTCAAAAACGTCATTCTTCAAGCAGATCAAATTTCATCAACGCGTAAAGACTCCATAGTTTTAAAAGATAACGAGAACTATTTCTGGGACTTTCAGGTAAACGTTGCAGTTATTGAAACAAACAGTGCATTTCAAACAAAGCATTCAATAAGTCAAATTGAAGATCACAATATTGGTGTAAAAATTACCAATGGCAAAATAATTAACAACGACAGTATTTATTTTGAAGTAGCCTTTGAAGATGATGAAACTCCCTATGGAACAACATATCAGATGAAGGGCAGTCGTGTAAATTAACACCTAAAATGTAACATGAATCATTGTTTTCTAAAAGCATTTATGAAGTATTCATAAAATTGAGTGATAAGCATCCGGAGAAAACTTCAGGTATTGAAGTTTTCTCCAAATGCCACTCGGTTCCATTATTAACAGCATGACAATATTTCACCTAAAACCAGTATCTACATTAACCAATGAACCTAAAACTACTCCATTAAAAAACAATTGGAACCATGATCTATATAATAAGGATTAAAAAAGAAGTTCAACCATGAGCTAAATAAAAAAGAACAAATTATTATCATTTTAATTATCATATTCAACATTATTATTTTTAGTTTTAATTATGGAGAAACATTCGTTTCCCTTCACTAACTAATTAACACGGTATTGAAAATATTCGTCACAAAGCCCAGTTAAATTTAGTTAAACCATATAGATTTAAGTCGAAAAACCTCAAGATTCTTGATTTGGATGTTATTTCCCCAAAAATTGAAGTCCTTATTTTGGTCGTTAATTTTTCTTTCGAAAGAGTAAGAATAAGCCCCATTATCGATAAAAACTTCAACAGACGATTTGTCTATGAAAATATCAGCGGAAATTTCCATGCTTGTCATATCTTCAGGCGAATAAAACACACCATTCACCGTGTTGTTGTTCATGTCGTAATTCAGTATAGACTGCCCTTTAAAATCCAGTCCAGCACTAGTAGCATGTGAAAGTTTCATTGTCATTTTAATACGCAAAAGCTGTTCATCTTTGTACACATTCAAATTTTTATCAGCCTGTTCGACATTTAAGTTTGCCCATTTCTCACAATTATCCGTTAGTAAATTTGTTTCATCGATTGGAGCACTAAATAATCTGACTCCATTATTAGTAGATTTCAATTTAAGTTCAGTAGGCAGCAACATTAGCATGTTAAAAGGCATATTTTTAGGAGTAATCCGTCCCCAGCTAATTTGTATTCTTCTGCCATCCGATTGAGGAATATTGTTGAATGTCTGTCCTGCATAAGCAGAGCCAGTCGTGTAATAATGTTTACCCGATTCGGGAGTAAAAACCTTCCCATTAAAATTCCCAATCATATAAGTACCCGAAGCCCCATACATAACCCATTTTTTCTTATTAGGGTTATTATCAACCGGCAGTTCAAATAATTCCGGGCATTCCCAAAAACCCGTAATATGGCTTTCGAAAGTCCAGTCTTTCAAATTATTTGAGTTATAGATAGAATGCCCATCCCTTTCGTTCAATACCATCACCCAATTCTTGCCAGGTGCATACCAAAACACTTTTGGGTCCCTTGTATCCTTGCTATTCCATTTATCTTTTGAATCAATTACCGGGTTCTTGTCATATTTAGTCCACGTACGTCCTTTATCCAAGCTATATGCGACACATTGTATCTGTCTATCAGGATTGTCGGCTGTATATAAAGCAACCATTGCCGAAGTTTTGCCTTTGTTGAAGCCAGCCGTATTTTGATAATCTACGACCACCGATCCCGAGAACATTGTACCAAGTTCATCCGGATACAGCGCAACCGGAAGCTCCCTCCAATGTATCATGTCGTTGCTAACAGCATGTCCCCAGTGCATATTTCCCCATTCCTTTTCATACGGATTATGTTGATAAAACAAGTGATATTCACCTACGTAATAAATTAGTCCATTTGGGTCGTTGTTCCATCCCCTTCTGCTTGAGAAGTGGAATTGCGGTCTGTTTTGTTCTTTATATAAGCTATCCAGTCCTGCAATTTCGTCCGATTGATAGATTTTATTCAACCCATTATTTTGTGATGAGAATGAAATATTAAGAGTTTTGTTTTTGAAAGCCGATATGTCGCAGAAGACCCAGTAATCAGGATTTTCAGAAGCCAGTCGAACATCAAAAACCCTTTCCTTAGTTCCGTTCACTTCAATTGTCATAACTTCCCTATTTGCCTCATTTGAGATTGGGATATTCAAGTATTTCTTTGTCGCTTTTATAGAAATGCTTTGAGCGTTAACGATTGCAATGAATGCAAACGTAAAAAACAAGGAGATCAAGATTCTTTTCATATTAATTTACTATGATACGGATTGGTGGTGGGAGTAGTTTCTCATTATCGACAGGAATGTCGACAGAACTTGTCATTGCATAAGACTCTTTCACATCTTTTAGTTTGAATTCCTCAAAAGAGTAAGTCTCACCAGCAAACCGTTTTATCCTCTTGACAATCAGTTCCCTGCTTGGTGCGTTTATATATGCAATATTATCTATCATCAGACTTTTTGGTTCAGACCTCCAGATTCCAAAAGCATAATATCTAGCCCCTTCATAAGCACCCACATATGAATAAGTTGGATCACTAACGAAATGTTTCCACAATATTTCAGATAAATTATTAGTCAGATCCACATTGAGGTCGAATCCCCACTGTTGCCATTTTCTGAGATCTTCTTGTTGAGAGAGAGGAATAGTTGTTGTTCTAAACGAAACATATTCATCGGCAAGTTTTCCGAAACCGTGTCCCGCAGCCTCATGCTGCACCAAACCTCTGAAATCGTTTGGGTAAGGTTCTGTTGAAACCGGAGCGACTGCAATAGCCTTACCATCAGAATAAGAATAAGTCGTTCCCGCATATCTTGAGCTGTTAGTAATGACCGTGACAAGTGTTTGAGTCAAGTCGGAACTTAACGGAGCCTTTTGTGCATATTCAAAACACTTATCGTTATCCGTCGACATTATTGTAGAAGGAGGTGCTTTCATATATTTAGAAGAAAACGCCGTATTTTTTGTCACATTAATATCGCTGATTCCACTTTCCTGTGAGAACGCATAAACGATATAAATATTAAAATAACTTCTGTAAGACTTGTACGGTTCGATAGAAAAGAAATGTTCAATACCCTTGTTGAGGTCGTTCATAAACTTCCCTTTTCCAATATCATCAATCGTGTAACCATCCCCAAGAAAAACGAGATCAATGCCATCACCCGAAGTAGAGCTCTGCACTTTAACAACTTCGCCATCCTTGAAAGGAAGAGATTGATCCTCTATAAAGTTGGCCGTCAGCGTAATATTCTGTGCAGGCATCGTCACTGTTGAAGCAGCTACCTCAGCATTAGTTATAAATTGCGTATCACCGGTCCAGTTTTTAAAAACATAACCACTATTTGCAGTAGCAGAGATGTTTACAACAGTACCCTCCTGATAATTTCCGGAACCATTGACCAGTCCCCCATTTGTAGGCGCAACCCCCAAGTTAAGACTATAAGAAATTCCGCTTGACTGTTCAAAAGCAATAGTTTTCAAAATCAGCCCCGCATTATTTTTCAGCGAGACAGAAGCATAGCGCGTTGGTTCCACATTCTCTTTCAAGTTGAAAGTAATTGTTTCGTAGCGCATCGTAGAACGTGTAGCAATTTTAGAAACCGACACCCATGATTTAGCATCATCAGGAATTTCAATCACATAATCGATATTTGTATCTACCAAAATATCCGCTGTTGATGTCCCTTTAGGTAGTAAGAAATATTGTTCAGCAACAGTAATTATTCCAGTGATGAAATTGATGCTACTCATTATCGTTTTAGAATAACCATCGTAGACCAAGACCAAAATCTCATCTTCAACCAAAGGATTAGGAGCAGTAACAGTAATGGTCCCCGAAGATATGTCGGTTGGAATTACCTTGGCCCTCCATCCATTTTGTCCCAAAGCCTTAACGATTGTTTTATCAGAAGCTCCCGTGATGATATAATTCAGTGTTTTTGTTTCCCCCGGAGTGATAGAAATATCAACAGCTTCATCAAAAGAGATAGATAACGGTTTTTCTTTAGGCAGCGTGATGACCGTTCCATTCGTCAAGGTTAAGAAAACACTTTTATCATCATACGTAACATTTTGGAAGAAACTATCACCACCGTTAATGCCATCGATTCCATCGATTCCATCGATTCCATCAGCTCCGGTTGCTTTACCTAAATTAGTCCATGTTAGTCCATTATCAGCCGACAGCATCCAATACCCATTTTCTATTTTAAGTTGAGGCGTGATTCCATCAGTCCCGTTATCCCCGTTTGTCCCATCTTTAGCGACAGCCCTCACTTTATTTCCCGATTCGTCAGTCATCCAATTCCCGTTAACCGTCCAATAAAACAAACCATCAGAGAAAACTTTCACACCAATCACAGGCGTTAATCCATCTGTACCATCCTTACCATCTGCGCCATCATTGCCATTTGTTCCATGATAAATTGTTGCACTTCCGCTTTTTGCAAATGCGAGCGAGTAACCAATAACCTTATCCCCTTCTTTTATTTCCGAAATAGAAGTGACATAATCATTGTTTTGTAGAGCCGTTACAGCCGTTTGCAGAGAAGCGATGTTAGTGTTTATTTGTGCGGTTAACTTTTCAATAGCCGCCAATCTTGTTTCGAGAGAATCCACCTTGTTTTTTAGAGCAGAATCATCATAACACGACCAGAAAGCAGGCATTAACAAACTTAAAGTTAAAACAATCCTTATTAAATTCTTCATATTAAAGGTTTTTCTATCAATAAATTGTGATGTGTTTATAAATTTTCGAAAGTTAGATAATAATTTGAAATCAAAGTGCCTCAATCCTAGTTTTTTCTCTCTATTTTATTGTTATTGTAAAACTGATTTTGTGTTGGGGGTTTTTATGAGAGAATTTGTTTTGAGTTTCTATCGGAGCATAGTGGGAGGAGGGTGGGAGGAGGGTCGAGGTTAAAGTCAGATAAATTAATGTTAAATATCAAAAAAACTCTAATAATTATTTGGATAATGAACGTACGTTCATTATATTTGCGAAGAAATATATAAAGTTGGCAATAAGTATTTTTTCACAAACTAACAAAACTAAATTTATGGAAACAAATCAAGAAGTGAAAGTAATGCCACGTATTGGAGACAAGGCTCCGGCATTTAAAGCAGTAACAACCCAAGGTGACATTAATTTTCCGGCTGATTATAAAGGAAAATGGGTGATTTTATTTAGTCATCCAGCTGATTTTACGCCAGTTTGTACCTCTGAATTTATGACATTTGCATCTATGCAAAAAGAATTTGAAGCGCTGAATTGTCAATTAGTTGGACTTTCAGTAGATGGACTTTACAGCCATATTGCATGGTTGCGAACAATTAAGGAAAAAATTGAATACAAAGGAATGAAAAATGTAGAAGTAACATTCCCATTAATTGAAGATATCACAATGGAAGTTGCCAATGCTTACGGGATGATGCAACCTGGTGAAAGTTCAACAAAGGCTGTACGTGCTGTTTTTTTTATTGATCCAAAAGGAATTATTCGTACAATTATTTATTATCCTTTGTCATTAGGGCGTAATTTTGATGAACTTAAGCGAGTTCTTATCGGATTACAAACCGCCGATGAGTTTGGCGTGGCTACTCCTGCCGATTGGCGTCCTGGAGATGATGTGATTGTGCCCACAGCCGGATCTTGTGGAATAGCAAAAGACCGTATGGAAGGAAAAGAAGGTGAAATGACCTGCTACGATTGGTTCTTCTGCACCAAAAAACTATCCAAAGAAGAAGTTGAAAACAGGATTTATAAGAAATAATTTTGAATAATATTAAGTAGACCTGTTGAATATAACCCACTGTTTTTAGGTGGGTTATATTTTAGATATCAATAGATAACAACCGATTAAAATAATAGACGCAATTTCATTCAATTTAAAAAATGGCTAGACCTAAAAAGTGCAGAAGATTAAGAAGTACACCGGAAATTATATGTTTTAAACCTGTTGGAGTTCCGAGAAGAGATTTGGAGAGTGAATTTATTGAAGCTGATGAATATGAGGCATTCAAATTGGTAGCATACGAAAGATTACTACAAGAAGAAGCATCACTTCGAATGGAAATTTCACGTCCCACTTTCACGCGAATTTATAATTCTGCTATTGTAAAAATAGCACGAGCAATTATTGAGGGTAAAGCAATTGAAATAAATTCAATACAAGACTCTGTTGAGCAAGAACAAAAAAAATCCTATATATTCTTGGGAAATAATGAAGGAAAATTAGATGAAAATAGTAACATTGACTGATAACTCAACATCTGATCCAAAACTTCAAACAGAACACGGGTTGTCTGTCTATATTGAATTTGGTGACCACAAAATCCTTTTTGATACGGGTAAATCAGATGTTTTCATCAAGAATGCTGAAGCATTAAATATCGACTTGCGACAGGTGACAGATGTTGTTATTTCTCATGGGCATTACGACCATATCGGAGGTTTAGTTTCTTTTTTAAGAATAAACACCAATGCAAAAGTGTACCTTAAAAAAGAAATTTTTGATTACCAATATTATTCAATTAAAGGAACTGTTTCTAAGAAAATAGGTTGGTCCGAGACTTTGGTTGAATACAAAAATCGTTTTATTTTTCTCAATAATGATTTTTATATTGAGGATAATTTGATTTTTATCAGCAATATAGAAGATATTTATCCAAAGCCAAAAGGAAATGAATTGTTATATAAATTGAAAGAAGCTCATTTTGAGTTAGACGATTTTCGTCATGAACTTGTTTTTTGTTTAGATACAGGCAATGAGCTTTGTGTTTTCAGCGGATGCTCTCACAACGGAATAACAAATATGCTGTACACTATCAAAAAGTATTTTAAAGATAAAAAGATAAAATTGATTTTTGGAGGATTGCATTTAATTGATGCAATTAAATTTATACAAACAGAAACTGTAAAAGAGATAAATGAAATAGCCTTTGAAGTTGATTATCTGTCTGAAAACGCGATACTTTTTACCGGGCATTGTACAAGTGACAAAGCCAAAGATATAATCAGCAAGAAAATGGGCCGTCGTTTCAATACGTTTTACGCAGGACATGTAATAGAATTAAACACCCTTTAGAAAAATGTCAAAATTAAATCAAACAGGACCCGAAGGTAAAGGATCAAAAACAGGTAGAAAACTTGGAAAATGTAGAAAAACAGAAGAAGATAAAAGTAATTCAGGTGAATTAGGAAAAGGGCTTGGCAAGCATTTTCACGAACCTGACGCACTTGGCCAAGGAAAAAGATTACAATATAACAAAAATAAATAAAAGTATGAAATTAGCGATTCCGGTAAATAAGAACAATGAAGTGGATGGACATTTCGGTCACTGTGAGATGTATACAGTAGTCACATTAAATGATAAAAATGAGATTATAGATACAGATACTATTACTTCGCCGAAAGGTTGTGGTTGCAAGTCAGATATAGCCAAAATGTTAGCAGCACAAGGAGTTGCCAACATGTTAGTTGGCGGCATTGGTACAGGTGCAATGAACAAGTTAAACGAAGCAGGAATTGAAGTTGTTCGTGGCTGTTCAGGTAATGTAGAAGAACTTGCAGTGAATTTTGCTTCAGGAAAAATCGCCGATAATGGTTCAAATTGTGAACATCATCACCATCATGAACACCATAATGGAGAATGCGAACATCTTTGATGATGTATAAGGTTAAAAGTAAGAGCATTATTCACTGATGCTCTTACTTTTATAAAACCCCATTACTGTTTATCCACATCGATTTATATTTGCTAAAACCTGTTGAATAGGTTGTTAAATAAAACTGGTTTTTTGACTAAATCATTGACTAGAAGTAAAATAAGGATATTTAGGAGTAATTTATGTGAGCTAGATGTGTGCAAATATAAAAGCAGATACAAATTTAATCTTGTAACTGCCTTGTTTTATGTAGCGAGAGGGGGGCATGATCCCCCGACCTCATGATTATGAATCATGCGCTCTAACCAACTGAGCTATCTCGCCATCCATTTCAAAATAGGAGTGCAAAATTAGCACTTCTTTTTGAAACCTCCAAAGAAAAACTGTATTTTTGTTTTCTGAAACAATCAATTTAAAAACGAAGCGTGATTTATCCTGATAATTTTGAACAGAAAATTGAGTTCTCTAAGATTCGCCAATTACTTGACATCCATTGTTTGAGTACACTTGGGAAGGAGAAGGCTGCATTGATGCATTTCTCTGAATCCTTTGAGGAAATAAATGTATGGCTGACTCAGACAGAGGAGTTTGTACGCATATTGCAGGAAGAGGATTCTTTTCCATCGGATAACTTTTATGATATCCGTCCCGCTTTGAAACATATTAGAATTGAGGGTACTTGGATTGACCAGTCCACTCTTTTTGAGATGCAGCGTTCGTTGCTTACAATAAATGCTATTGTGGCGTTTTTAAAGAGAGGAAATGAATCGGAATCGCGTTATCCTGAGTTGCTTGCGTTGGCTGAGCCCATTACTGTATATCCTGAAATCACGAAACGACTAGAAAGAATATTAAATGGTTTTGGACAAATAAAAGACAGTGCATCACCTTATCTGGCTGATATCAGGAGGCAGTTGACCGCAACGGTGAACAGTATTTCTAAAAGTCTGAATTCCATCTTGCACAAAGCGCAAGCCGAAGGTTTTGTAGATAAAGATGTTACTCCAACGATGCGTGACGGTAGGTTAGTAATTCCTGTAAACCCTTCGTTTAAGAGAAAAATTAAAGGCATTGTTCACGACGAATCAGCATCGGGTAAGACTGTTTTTATTGAACCGTCGGAAGTAGTTGAGGCAAATAACCGTATTCGTGAACTTGAAAGTGAAGAACGTCGTGAAATCATTAGAATACTAATAGATTTCACCAATTTTGTACGTCCGTTTTTGCCAGAAATACTAGAATCGTATGATTTTCTGGCAAACATTGATTTTATCCGTGCCAAGGCAAAATTTGCCTTGCAGATAAATGGAATAAAGCCGTCGTTGGAAGACAAAACAGAGATAGACTGGGTTCAAGCTATCCATCCACTTTTATATCTCGCGTTAAAAAAGCAGAACAGAAAAGTTGTTCCGTTGGATATCATATTGAGCGGAAAAAATAGGATACTGATAATTTCAGGACCCAATGCAGGAGGTAAATCCGTATGTTTAAAAACCGTAGGATTGTTGCAATACATGGTTCAGTGCGGACTATTAATACCGTTGAGGGAAAATTCACATGTAGGAATTTTTTCTGATATCTTTATTGATATTGGTGATGAGCAATCCATTGAAAATGACCTGTCGACCTACAGTTCCCATTTGATAAATATGAAATACTTTGTGAAAAGTTGTTCTGCCAAATCACTTTTACTCATAGATGAGTTTGGTTCGGGAACCGAGCCCCAGATTGGTGCAGCCATTGCCGAAGCCCTGTTGGACAGGTATAATAAAAAAGGAGCTTATGGTGTGATGACTACCCACTATCAAAATCTGAAACATTATGCCAATGAGCATGAAGGAGTTGTGAACGGAGCAATGCTTTACGACAGGAGTCAAATGCAACCACTTTTTGCTCTTTCAATTGGTAATCCCGGAAGTTCATTCGCTGTTGAGATAGCCCGTAAAATTGGTCTCCCCGAGGATGTTATTCAAGATGCCTCAGAAAATGTGGGAAGTGATTACATCAATATGGACAAATATCTGCAGGATATTTCACGTGACAAGCGTTATTGGGAGCGCAAACGCGATGAAATCAGGAAAGAAAAAAAACGTTTGGAAGAGGTGTCGTCTCAGTATGAACAAGATCTTGAAAGTATTAAAAAACAAAAGAGAGGAATACTGGAGCAAGCCAATGCCGAAGCAAATAAGTTGATATCCGAAAGCAATGCAAAGATAGAGAATACGATTAAGGAAATTCGTGAATCTCAGGCTGATAAGGAGCGTACAAAAGAGATTAGGCAATCTCTAAAGGACTTTCACAAAACCGTTGTTGCTTCAACGGCAAATGAAACAAAGCCTAAACATAAAAAGAATGTTCAGGTTCAGAAAGCTAAAAGTACGGCGAATAATGAAGCAGGACCTTTGCAAGTAGGCGATACAGTGAAAATGAAAGGTCAGTCGGCAATCGGTGAAATACTTGTGATGCAGACCAAAAAAGCAGTCGTCGCATTTGGCGCAATCAAATCGACAGTAGATATTGAAAAGTTGGAAAGTGTAAGTAATAATCAGATACGAAAAGAAGCTCGCGCCCAGGTGAATATGTCGAATGCGCGTGATCTTATTCATGAGAAAAAATTGAATTTCAAACAAGATATAGATGTGAGAGGGATGCGTGGTGACGAAGCGCTGCAAGCAGTGATGTATTTTATTGATGACGCAATTCAGCTGGGGGTGGTGCGCGTAAGAATTTTGCATGGAACAGGTACTGGAGCTTTGCGACAAATTATTAGAGATTATCTATCAACTGTGAATGGTGTTGCACATTTTTCAGATGAACACGTGCAATTTGGCGGAGCAGGCATTACGGTTGTGGATATGGAATAAATTTCAACAATTATTAAACTTATCATGTTAAATTTACGTTTTAAGGTTGATTTATTATCTTTGTAATTCAATTAAACATTATAATTATGAGATTAGACTTGAGCTCCAACATTACGTTTGAAAGGGTCCCACAAAAATTGTACAGACCCGAAAATGATTTCGAAGAATATTCTTTGACACGTTACGAAAAAGTTCCTACACTTATTTATGAAAACATAAGTCGCGCTTCGCGAAAGGTTGCTAGAGAGATAGTTAAGGACCTACAGAAAAAGCAACAAACAGGAGAAAATTTTGTACTTGGACTTTCAGATGGTTCATCACCTGTGAGTGTTTACGAAGAATTGATTCGTATGCACAAAGAAGAAGGCGTAAGTTTTAATAATTTGGTTGTTTTTAATACATACGAATTTTATCCCATTGTTGATGTAACAAGCTGTATTCAATCGATAAAAGAAGTCTTTTTGAATCAAATTGACATTGATCCTGCTAACATTT
>JBAYZS010000063.1:0-12137 GCA_041672395.1 Dysgonamonadaceae bacterium
TTTTAATTTATACGTTTCAATCAACTCTGGATGATCTTCAAAGTACAATAATTTATATTGCAATCCGGCTTCCTGCAATTGTTTTTCGAGTTCTGGTCGATGTGAGCATGTTTTGGTAGCTATTATTTTAATATTCATTTTAAATTATTTTTACGTTCTTCAAATTCCTGTTTGTCTATTTCGCCTCGGGCGTAGCGCTCTTTCAAAATATCGAGTGCCGATTTTTTATTATCGAGTCGCGTATTGTGATGGTTAGATTGGTTTATTATTTTCACAATTATCCATACGATAACTATCATACAAATGGCTCCGATAATCCACCACCATCCCATTCCATATCCCATTCCCCAGCCGTGTTCACCAAATCTGTGCATCATAATTTACTCCTTTCTTTTTATTGGTTATTTTGATTTTGCATCATCTCGTCATGGTCATGGTTCATCATTCCATCGCGTTTTTGCATCGTTCCGTTATGTTCCGGATTCATCATACCATTATGTTGCATCATCCTTTTTTTTAACAATTCCTGTTGGTCGTTGTTCAACACAGCCTTCATTTTTCCAGCGGTTTCGTAAGCGGCCACGCCCATACTTATTTTAGTATCGGAGCACTCTTGTAATTGTAGTTCAATCTGGTTTGCAGGAGCCATATCGTCTAGCAGGCTTCGCAACTTCATTTGCTTTTTCTTTAACTCCGATTGGAAATCTACTTGCTGTTTTTTGAAGCCGGCGTGCAGTTCATTCAGTTGTTCAACTTGATTGTCGTTCAACGATAATTGCTGCTGCATGTTTGGCAGTTGGTTTACCATCATCCCGTACTTTTTCATGGGCATGTCTTGGTTCATCATTTGTCCGCACATGGGGCACATGCTATTGTTCATCATGTCCTGCATCTTCCCATTTTCTGGCATCATCTCACTTTGTTTATTAACTTGTTTATTGCTGTTTTGGTATGGGTGTGGTTGTGTCTTATTTTGGGCACTTGCCGAGTACCCTGCCATTAAAAAAAGAACTGTTGCGATAGTTACTAACTTTTTCATATTCATTAATTTAAATTGTTTATTAAAGATTCGTTTATTAAATTCCATAAAATACTTTTTGTTTCATCTTATCGAACTTTACATAATACAAAGATACAACAAGCATCCTCTTAGTGCTTTATATAATTCGTTGAACGATTTACATGATTTTTAGTTATCTATAGTTCGTGGATTGATTTTCGATTTTGATCCCTTAGGTTTTTAAAATAAGTTGGAGTAAAACCCGTTATTTTTTTAAATTGCCCGGATAAATGTGCTACACTGCTATATCCCATTTCATGAGCAATCTCACTTAAAGTCTTTTCATCGTAAACCAACAGTTCTTTTACACGCTCTATTTTCAGATTAATCATGTATTTTTCGATAGTAGTACCTTCCACAGAGGAAAAAAGCGAACTCAGGTAGGGATAAACTAGGTTAAGTTTGCCGGTAAGGTAATCTGAAAAATTCATGCTATTTTCTTCTGAATGGTAGTACACATAATCGATGGTTATATTTTTAATTGCTTCGATTAATCTGCTCTTTGAATCATCGATGATTTCAAATCCCATACTTTTCAGGTTATTATTCAGTTGTTTTAATTCGTAGGGACTGACTTCATCAGAGGTTACAACTTTACCCAGCTTTATGTTGTCTGTTGTTATCTTGGCTTCTTCAAAAATTTGAGAAACTACCATAATACAACGGTTACACACCATGTTTTTAATACTAATATCCATAATTCTTTTTTTACAGCTCATTTACATCTATCTCAGTCCTTCAATGTTCTCAAATAGTCAAGTAAAGTTTTTTTCTTCTCTTTAGATAAACGTGCATCGCGATGTATGAAAGTATAAGAAGCCAACGGCATTTTGTCATCTTCAATTTGGCTTATCATCGACATTAATTTGCTTTGTTGTCTCCTACTTGAATAGGAGCCAAATTCACTCAGGTTTAGCACTTCTTTCCCTTTGTTGATATGATCTTCCAAAAGCCAGCCAACAGGCTGCACTTTGCTATACCAAGGATATTCAGTGTTATTGCTATGACAATTGTAGCATGAACTCTGTAGTGTTTGTGCTATATCTTCGGGAGCTTTGTATGTTTTTACAAAGTCGGTTGATGGGATAGTTGTACTATGGTTAGTCCCAATGGGAAAGAATTGCAATCCCACTAAGACTACCAATAATACTAATCCTATAATTTTCAGTCGTTTCATTTAACTGAAATTTCTTGTTGCACACTACCACATTTCAACATTTTACTTCCAAAATACGGGTTTCTTATCTCCTTAGATGTACTCAACCATGCTCCACCTTTATTGTTGTTATACATCGGGCAAAAGGCCTGATACAATGTTCTATCGGAACCGGTGATGATTACCATGTCTTTAACATCTTTGCTTAATATTTCAAAGTGTTCTCTTTGGTGACCTATGTCCTTGCTATTTTCGGAAATATGCTTGGCGTGTTCTGAAGCATCTTCTATAATTTCAGCTAATTCATTTTGTTGTTGCTTAGCTTGCACTGATAAATCGAATTTCGCAAAGTCATCGAATAGTTTTTTCCCTAAACTTGCTGCATTTTTACTATCGTCCTTGACAAGTGCATCTTTCAATGCCAAATAGTTATCGATAATAGCAGATGCAGACTTAGAGTGCTCTACCTTAACAGATGGTTGAACCTTCTTTTTGGTTGTCATCTTTGAATGGTCGTGTTGTGCAAAAGCTCCCAAGCTTATTAAAGCCAGGCTAAGTAAAATAATTATTTTTCTCATTGTTTCTAGTTTTTAAAATTGTTTAAAACTCTTCTTTAATTACACCGCATAATAGTATTTTATCTCCCATATACGGATTTTGGTTTTCCCTGTTTCACTTATTCAACACCTTCTTTTTCCAATGAAAGACTTCGGGCAATACTGATATTCCTCAAAAAGCATTCATTATGTTGTTCGGTTCTATTAAGAACAGGACATAAACTATTCCAGCTTAAACCGCCAGAATCCCTTTTTCATCAGTCCTCACTTTGTAAACCTCGTCGACTGGAGAAATAATAATCATCCCATCGCCACGGTATCCCGTTCGTCCATTTTTGCGAATGAGTTCAACGACTGGATCCACATGTTCTACTGCTACCAGTATTTCCAACTTTACTACCCGGTAGGACTCTGCAAAAGGATATTTATAGCTGATTTGCTGTTGCTGTTTTTCGTGATCAGAGTACTGTCCTGTTCCTTCACATTCTGAGAAGGTCATGCAACAAAATCCTCCACTGTTTAATGCATTATAAACACTTCCAAGTTTCCGGTGTCTGATATAAGCTTTTATTAATCTCATGACAATTATTTTTATTAAATTTCATACATACTATTTCTCATGTTTAGAACTGTTTGCCGATTTCTTTATTTCGCAACCGGCGCAACCATCTACATCGTTCAAATCTTTGATTTCACCTGCACACGAATGGTGAGTGAATTCCGCATCTTTATCAAAAAGAAGCTTAACCCCTAGACCCAGCATGGCGAAGGCAACTAGGATAACCGCTACAATTAAAATTTTAAGCATAATATACTCCTTTCTTTATTAATAATTGGAAGATGATCTAGGAACAAATTATTCCGAAAGTCTTACACATCTTCTTTAACCCAAAGTTATTAATTTACTGGTTACCAACTATTACACAATTTTAAAAAAGAATTATATCATTTTGCTTTACTCATTTTTTAATTTGATTGATTGAAAAGGATGGGAAGGAGTTATACCCCTTACCCCATCCGTCTTCTCAATCCTCAAAATAAATTCACTTAATAGTTTCCTTGGTCTCTCCACAACTTAACATTGCATCACCAAAATAAGGATTTCGGATAGCTTCGGTTTCGCTCAACCAATAAGCACCCTTGTCGTTGTTGGCCATTGGGCAATATTGATAGTAAGCGGTCACGTTTTCTAAACCAAACATTTTTACACTTTTGTAGAATGCGAGGTTAAACTGTACAAACTCTTGACGTTGCTTTTCAATATCATTCGATTTGCTTATTCCACTAATAGTGCTGTTCAGAGTCTCTAATTGCTCCATCCATACGATATGTGCATCACCTTTCAACAAAGCCATATCTACCAATTTTAAAGCCTTAATTACATCTTTTGCTTCGCTGGCTACTTTTTTTGCATCTGTAGCCACAAAAGCATCTTTCATATTTAGATAAGTATTGTACACTTTTGTAAGTTGCGCCTTAAATGTAGGGTTGATATCACTTAGGGGTTGACTTGCAGTAACACCCTCATCGGTTGCAGGCATGTCCACTCCACCATGGTCGTGCCCAGTCATGGCTGGGCCACCATCAGGACTCATCATACTGGGTTTCCCTGCAAGCTGTGCAGCTGCATCAATACTAAATGTGCCATTTACGGCTATCTCTTCGCCTATAGCCAAACCTTCAGCTATTACATAACTTTCGCCCAATGCAGGCCCAAGTGTTACTTCCCGCATTTTAAAATTAAGACCCTGATCGGAAATAGATTTTATATACACAACTGAACGTTGGCCTGTCCACATCACCGCAGTTTTAGGGACAACCATTGCATCGGATGTTTTTTGCAATTGTGCTTGTACAATTCCGGAAACAAACATTTCGGGCTTTAACTTCAAGCCGGGATTTGTTGTTGCTATCCTTGCTTTTGCTACTCTCGTCATGGGGTTTATTATTGGATCAAGAAATGAAATTGTTCCTGTAAATGTTTCACCCGGAAGAGAAGCAACCGTATATTCAACTTTATCGCCTTTTTTAATCCAGCCTATGTCCGATTCATACACATCAAAGAGTACCCATACTCTTGAAAGGTCTGCTATTTCATAAATGGGCTCTCCCCTTTGGACGTAATCACCCGGATTCACATTTTTCTGGATTACATAACCCGAAACATCGGCTTGTATATCGAAACTTGTGGTTGTGCTTCCCGACTTTAGCATTCGATTAATCTGGTCGTCTGTTAATTTCCAGGTTTTCAGTTTTTCTTTGGCTGCATTAAAAAGCTGCGGTTGCGTATCCTTCACTTTCTGCGCCTCGTACAATTCCTCCTGTGCAGTTACTAAGTCCGGAGAATATACCGATGCAATCACTTGCCCTTTGTTTACATAGTCACCTGTGAAATTGACCATCAGGTTTTCAATCCGTCCCGGTACGTGTGATGATTGAGAAAAAACCAATCGTTCATCTTCTTGTATTTTACCGTTTAAACGCACCTCTTTCACATGATCCATTGCTCCCACAACTGCTGTTTGAATATTGGCCAGTTGTATGGCTGTTGCAGACATGCTTATAGCCATGGGGTCTACATCGTCGTGTTGATCATCTTCCAACGGAATTAAATCCATGCCGCAGATGGGGCAATCGCCCGGCTCGTTTTGACGAATTTGTGGGTGCATAGAGCAGGTCCAGATTGTCTCTTCCCCCACATGTGAATGTTCTGCCGAATGTGCACCATTGGTATTGTCACTTGAACCTCCAAAAATCAACCAGCCCAACAATAGACCTATTATTAGCGTTGAAAGAACTATTATTATTGTTTTTCTATCTGTTTTCATTTTCCTATATGTTTTGCAGTAATGTAATTTAGTTTAGCCAAAGCTGTCTGATATTCTACTTCTGCTGTGGCTTTCATTTTTTCGTATTTCAGCAATTGCTGTTGCATGCGCAACACTTCCTCAAAATCTTTTCCCGAATTGCTGTAAGCGCTAAACAGAAGGTTCAGCGATTGATTAGTTTGCTGAGTTTGCTGCTCATACAGATCAATCAGCTCCTTTTGCTGTTGAAGTTGAAACCAGGTCATTTCATAATTTGAAGTAAGTGAATTGACGACTTCGTCTTTTTGAAGAGAATAGCTCTCCTGCATCAGTTGTGCTTCTTTCTCAGCAGCTTTGTATTTTTTTCTAAAAATAGGGATAGACACTGAAACCATTGGCATCACTATATTTTTCCCGCTTTCCATTAGTGCATAACCCAACCCAATACCCAGTTTTGGAAGTCCCTGTTTTTGTGCTGCGGTTTCGTTGGCTTCACTGGCTTTAACTTTCAAATCCAATGCGTTTAACATCGGGTTATTGGCCAGAAGGGAATCCCTTCGAAAGCTGTCTTGCAAATATTCAGCATTAAGAGAACTATCAATTGTTACCTCTTTATCAACATCCCTGTTAAGCAGCTTATTAAAAGTAGTCATCAACGGTTTTTCTTTCTTTTCAAGAATGTTGAGGTTGGTAACTGCATCTTTCAGCATAATATCCACGCGCAACACATCAACCATAGGGGCCACACCATTTTTAAACTTAGAGTTGGCAATGGATTTGTAGGATTGTAGTATTTCTATGTTCTCTTGTTCAATCTGTTTCCAACGATCCAATTCATACAATGGATAATAAGCCGCCGAAACCTCATAATATAACTGGTTTCGTGCATCAAGAAATGACTGGAATTGCGCCTCTGCCATTAAAGCAGCCGCATTGCCTTGCGCCTTCAAAGTTCCGAACCACGGAAATGTCTGCATGAGTGAAAACTCTGCACTTTGCGACATCATTTTAGGAATATTGTAGCTAAAAGAGAATGTTGGATCGGGCAATGAGCTTACCTGAGGTATTTTCTGAAGCGCAGCTTCAAACTCCTTGTATTTTGATTGTATTCCGGGATTGTTTTCTGCTGCAGTCCTATAATATTCATTTAGGGTTTGTGCTTGTACAGTTGAAACTCCTAGAATTACCAAAAAAATGATATGTATAATAAACTTCATGATTGTATCTTTTTTAATTTTCTTTCTTCACGCATACTATAAAGTACCGGCACAATAAAATAGGTAACTGCTGCAAAAATCATTCCACCAAAAGCCGGTATAGCCATAGGTATCATAATATCAGCACCTCGTCCAGTAGAAGTAAGAATTGGTAGTAGTGCAATAATAGTTGTTGCTGAAGTCATAACAGCAGGTTTAATCCTACGGTATCCCGCTTCCACAACAGCTGCTCGTATTCCTTTCAAATTGTCGGTTTTATTCCGTAAGAAACTTTGGTCGAGATACGTAGCCATTAAAACGCCATCATCGGTTGCAATACCAAAAAGCGCAATAAAGCCGACCCAAACTGCCACACTCAGGTTGATGGTGTGCATTTGGAACAACTCCCGCATGTTGGTGCCAAAGATGGAGAAATCTAAAAAACCACTTTGTCCGTAGAGCCAAATCATGATAAAACCACCGCTAAAGGCCATCGCAATCCCTGAAAACACCATCAGGGATGTAGTAACTGACTTAAACTGGAAGTATAGAATCAAAAAAACGATCATTAAAACAAGTGGTACAATTATGGAGAGACGTTTTTCTGCCCGCACCTGGTTTTCATAACTACCCGAAAATTTGTAACTGACTCCGGATGGAACGTTTAAATCACCCGAATCTATACGAGCTTGTATCATTTTCTGCGCATCATCAACCACGCCCCCTTCCGAATAACCGGCACGTTTGTCAAATAGTACGTAACCCACTAGAAAAGTCTCCTCACTTTTAATAGCTTGGGGACCTCTAACGTACTCAAAATCGACTATTTGAGAGATAGGTATTTGAGCTCCGGTTGGTGTAGGTATCAGAATTTTAGCTAGCGATTCTGGATTGTCTCTCAGTTCACGCGGGTACCGTACCCTTACAGGGAATCGTTCTCTACCTTCAACCGTAGAAGTAATTTTCATTCCTCCAATGGCCGTTTCAATGGTTTGTTGCACATCTTCAATATTCAATCCATAGCGAGAAATTTCGTCACGGTTAATATTCAGATGCAGATAAGGTTTTCCCACAATCCGATCAGCAAATACAGCCTCAGCTTTTACAGAAGGTACTTCTTTCAGTATCTCCTCTAATTGCATCCCAAAATTTTCAATGATACTTAAGCTGGGGCCATATACTTTAATCCCCATAGGAGCACGCATTCCTGTTTGCAACATTACCAAACGGGTTTCAATGGGTTGCAGCTTAGGCGCTGACGTTACTCCTGGTATTTTTGCTACTCTCACAATTTCACTCCAAATATCATCAGGCGATTTTATTTCCGGTCGCCAATTGCGGTAGTAACTCCCTCTGTTTTCGGGTATCAACTCTTCGTAAGTTACCCCCTTATGTAAAGCATCTGTATTGGAAATTGTATCACCTGTGCTTAATATAAATCTGTCATCTTTATCAATCTTGAACCTTACCCGATGCCCATTTTCATTGAGCATATATTCAGGTCGGTAATTTATAACGTTTTCATACATCGAGATGGGGGCTGGGTCGAGTGCTGACTCTACTCTTCCTAATTTTCCTACTGTAAGTTCAACTTCCGGAATGTTGGTCAACAACATATCCAATTGACCTAAAACTTTTCGGTTGTACTCAAAACCTGAATGTGGCATAGAAGTAGGCATTAGCAAGAAGCTTCCTTCGTTGAGTGAAGGCATGAATTCTTTCCCGATAGGGGGGAGGGTGTGGTTTAATCCTGACCACACTTTGGTGGTACGGATATTCCACCCCACCGTATCGAAGCCTTTGGCTACAAATCCAAACATATTGCTAAATCCCATCCAAGTGACTACTCCGAAAAAGATTAAAAATGTAGGGATTAAAAGGAATGTCACTTTATGATTTAAGCACCAACGGAGTATCGGTTTATAGAAATATTCAAGGATGATGAAAAACCCTAGTATAATTATCACAAGCAGTGCAACGAACAGCACATTTGTCATCAGGCTTTTAGCTGCTCCTAAAGGCAACCAGTATTTAGCCAGTAACCAGATTACACCAATAACTACAATTATAACTTCGGCATATTCCAGCACCCATAAGGTGAATGATCGCATCCGTTGTTGCATAGGTGAATCAGATTTCTCATTCTTTCCTGTTCTGTCAAGACCGAAGCGTTCTACACCGAACTCTTTTACCACACCAACAATGCCAAACGCCAATAAAATCAATCCAGCCCAGGTATGTCCCAAAAAAAGAATAATAATTCCAATTGGAATCAGTGCAATATTCAGCCACTTTCTAATTTTTTTGTTTTTGATTTTTACACCAAAAAACCAATAAGCCAAGGTGGGCATAATTAATAATGAAACGATAAGCGCAGCAATCAGTGCAAATGTTTTGGTAAACGCTAGCGGCCCGAAAAGTTTACCTTCGGCAGCCTGCATGGTAAACACTGGAATAAAACTTACAATGGTGGTAGAAACTGCGGTGAGTATTGCAGAACTAACTTCGGAAGCACCGTTATATATGGTGATTTTGAGATTCTGTCCTGGTGGAGATTCATCAATATGTTTGATAATGTTTTCGGATAGAATTACCCCCAAATCGACCATCGTACCAATGGCAATGGCAATACCCGACAAGGCCACAATATTGGCATCGACATGGAAATAACGCATGGCAATAAAAACCATCAGCACGGCTATGGGCAATAAACTGGAAATTAAAAAAGATGCCCTTAAGTTGTATACCATGACAATGACCACCAGAATAACAATCAGAATCTGAAGCGAAATAGCCTCCTCCAATGTCCCCAGAGTTTCATAAATAAGACCCGAACGGTCGTAAAATGGCACAATGGTTAGCTGGCTTTCTACTCCGTTGTCCAAGATTTTTTTCGGGAGACCGGGAGATATTTCAGTGATTTTGTCTTTCACATTGTTGATAACCTGCAGCGGGTTGGCCCCAAATCGTGCTACTACGACTCCGCCAACAACTTCAGCACCATCTTTGTCCAGTGCACCTCTTCGGGTAGCAGGACCCAATGATACCACCCCAATGTCCTTAATCCTGATTGGCACATTATCTTGAATAGCTACTACAGCTTTCTCGATATCTTCGGTTTTTTTCACATAACCTAATCCACGCACAAGGTATTCGGCTTGGTTTATTTCTATGGTTTTAGCACCCACATCTCTATTAGACTTTTGCACCGCCTCCATCACTTTATGTAGCGGTATGTTGTATGCTTTCAGCGCATCGGGGTTTACATCTACTTGGTATTCCTGCACAAATCCGCCAATGGAAGCCACTTCGGAAACCCCTTCTGTAGCATTCAGCCCATATTTCACATAAAAATCCTGCACGGTACGTATTTCGTGCAAATCCCAGCCTCCGGTGGGATTTCCCTCTTTGTCACGACCCTCAATGGTGTACCAGTAAACCTGACCTAAAGCAGTGGCATCGGGACCAAGCGCAGGCTGCACACCCTCGGGCAATAACCCAGTTGGCAATGAACTCAGTTTTTCTAATATACGCGATCGAGACCAGTAAAATTCAATATCTTCAGAGAAAATAACGAAAATGCTGGAAAAGCCGAAAATAGATGAACTACGGATAGATTTTACACCCGGGATACCTAATAAATAAGTGGTGAGAGGATAAGAAATCTGATCTTCAATATCCTGTGGCGAGCGACCCATCCACTCGGTAAATACAATTTGCTGGTTCTCTCCAATGTCAGGTATAGCATCTACAGGAACTGGGTCTCTTGGCAAAATGCCCTCATTCCAATTGAAAGGAGCTGTTGATAGCCCCCAAACAACTAGAAGAACCAAAAGCAAAGTGGTAATTAATTGATTGTTAAGAAAATACTTAATAATTTTATTTAGCATTATGTTATTAGTTTATTATGATGGTTACTCAAACATTCTTATGTTATAAGAAAATCAAACACAAAATGTTCATGATAATCACATGTATGCGGAGTATTTCTCAAAGATGGTTAAATACCTCTGAAATTATAATCCACAGTTTTCTGCAACAAAGGTGTTGCAAGAAAAAACTAATAATTGGCTAAAGTCGATATACGCAGATAAGCGAAAGGAAGTCGAGGGTCTTCAGGAAAGACCCATAAATGGGGAAATTAAAATTGGATTCAGTTGTTGTATCTGATGCAATTAAATTAATTAGATAATTAACTACAAACCAACCCGGCATGTAAGTTGACTCAGTTGGTGATTGAATAGACTGAGAGCTATTCGGGGTGAAATTGTCTGTTACAACCTCTAAGGCTGTAGTCGAACAGCAACTATTTTCAGATTCAATATGATTTAATGATAGTATATTCGCATTTTCATTTTCACCTGTTTCAGCAGCCATGCAGCACATATTGCTACTCAACTTTTGGATATTAAATGATTGCAATTCACCTTGACAAAAATGCATAGATAGGATGGGATGCACACTTAACGTAAGCACCAAAAGAAGCAATATGTATGTCAAAATGCGTTTCATCTTCTCTATTAACCTGATATTATTCTAATTTGCAAAAACAAAAGTACATCAATTTTCCGAATATACAAAAGTATAACGTTTGAAATGAGTTTTTTGTTTAAAAAAAATTACATGACAGATCTATTTGTTGCAAAAGTATATTCTGTATATATAGTATAGTGCTTCTCAACTTGAAAATTATTAACAAAACAGGTTGTTAGCGTGTGTTTTTTCGCTTCTATTAAACAACAAAATTAGCTGTGTATACTATTCCCCTACTCATCTCTTTTAATTTGTTCGTGTAATTTTCTAAGCTGTGTGTCGCTAAGTAAAGAAATTTTTCAACTTTCTCGCTACGTAACACATATATTAAAAAACGACGTAAGTAGTAGTAAAATATACTGTATAGTGATTTTTGAAAGTAAACATATCTTTTGTTTTAAGTGTTGGTTAGGAATTATAAGGACTTTCTTATTAATCTCAATAACTTAACTATAAGTCTAGATTGTCAATTACAAGTTAAATTTGTATCAGTGCGTATGCGGCTCTACTTCTTTCTTTTCTGGTGACTCACTCTCTACCTGTTCCTTTTTAAAGACACCACTGCTTCGAATAGTTGCAATTATAACAGTTTGGAGTAACATAAAACCAATGATTAAAATTGTTACCCACCGCAGTTTATTTATTCTTCTTGTATTATTTTTGATCATAACGAAAATTTTTCTGCATGAATTTGATTGCTGGAAATCCCGGCATCTGAAAGTTGATTAATAATTATTAGTGTCCGCTAAACATTTTATCGAAAAAAATAATGGTAAAGTAAAAGGGCTGGTTTCCAAAAGAGGAAATCAGCCCTAAATGTCTTATCTT
>JBAYZS010000064.1:0-12056 GCA_041672395.1 Dysgonamonadaceae bacterium
ATAGGTGTCTTGACGGATACCGTCGACACCTGAATATTCTATCCACCAAATACTGTTCTGGATAAGGTATTTAGCTACGTGACGGTTACGCTGATTCAAGTCGGGCATAGTGGGAACAAACCAGCCATCGGTCATTTTTTTCTTATCGTATTCTGATGCATATGGATCAAAATACATTTCTTTCATATGTGAAGTTTGAACATATTTATCGAGGTTGTTGAACCAACCTTTTGATGGTACATCTTTCATCCAGGGATGATCACTCCCACAATGGTTGAAGATCATATCCATTACGACTTTCAACCCTTTTTCATGTGACTGCTCAATCAGTTTAGCGTAGTCTTGGTTTGTACCGAAACGTGGATCAACGCGGTAATAGTTTGTGGTTGCATAACCGTGGTATGAATCATCTTTCATATCGTTTTCCAGAACGGGATTCAACCAGATTGCTGTGACTCCCAGATCAGAAAGATAGTCAAGATGATCGGATATTCCTTTCAGATCTCCACCGTGACGGGCGTTAGGGTTTTCTCTGTCTACTTTGTAAGGCATGTTCATATCTATCTGATCATTAGATGGATCACCATTCGCAAAGCGGTCGGGCATTATCAGATAAAGCACGTCTGATGAGTCAAAACCTTGAATGTTTTTTCTTTTAGGATCGCGTGATTTTAGCTCATAATTATAGGTTATCTTTTTCTTTCCGTTGGTGAACACAATATCAAACATCCCGGGTTTACCGCTTGCAATGTCCAGATAGATAAGTTGGTAGTTCGGACTGGTCAGTCGTACTACTTCTTTTATCGTTATATCTTTTGTCGAAAGGGTGGGTGTGAACTCGGCAATGTTTTCACCATGAACCATTAATTGCAATTCTGTTTCTTCCATTCCACTCCACCAGAAAGTAGGGTCGACATTTATTTGCTGAGCTTGCATTGCCCATATTGAGGCTAATGTAAAGAATAAGAGTGTAATAAGTTTATTCATTTTGTTTTTATCTAATTTGTTATCCTATGATGAACAAGTCGGTCTCAAACTTGTCTAAGCCATAATTACCAACTTCTTTATCTAATAATTCTATGATGAATAAGTCGATACGAAACTTGCCTAATTCACAAATACTAACTTTATTTTCTAATGATCCAATGATGTAACGAGTCAATGCGAAACCTCCTGAACATTATATCTCATATTGGATTCATATATGAACACATCAACCGATAGAAAGTACGAAACATAATTTAAATCATGTCTCACAATTTTAATCTATAAAAGCATCCAGTGCTTTGATCGGGCGACCGTCATCACCCCATGCACTGAGAGAATAATGACTCCAGGAGCGGGCTCCCTGTGGTTCCCAGTAAAATACACCTAGTCCGTCACTTTTGGGAACATCTTTTACTTTTTGAATGACTGCGAGTAGCATATCATAGGTGTTTTGAGGTTTGTTGTCTTCACCTCCTATTTCTACTACCATTACTTCTTTTTTGTAACGACTGGCCATATTTTTCAGATTAAAGCCCAGGTCGTCAATTATTTCTTTGTAATCGGGTTTTCCTTCTAACCAATAGGGATAAAAAGACATTCCGATGATATCATATTTTACACCGTACAACTCTGCATTATCAAACCACCAGCGAAAACGGTCGTTGTTATTGCCTTGATCCACATGAAGTATCACTTTTGTATCGGGATTAACTCCCTTTACAGCATCATACCCCTGATTAATAAGTTGTGCCAACTGTGGCCAGTTGTCGGTGTGTCCTTCGGGATAAATCATCCCTGAAGGAATCTCATTTCCTATCTGTACCCATTCGGATGTAACACCTGCATCCTTCAATGCGATCATTACTCCTTTGGTGTAATAGTATATAGCATTTTTTAATTGGTTGAAGTCAAAGCCTTCCCAATCTTTGGGTTTGTTCTGTTTGCCTGGATCTGCCCAACTATCGCTGTAATGAAAGTTGATCATTACTTGCATTCCCCAATTTTTTGCTCGTTTGGCCATCGCAACGGTCTCTTCTTTGCTGCAGTGCCCACTTTGAGGATCAGTTGATGGATTTACCCATGTGCGTAGCCGTATGGCGTTGATACCGTGATCTTTGAGTATCTTGAAACAATCTTCTGTCTCCCCATTGTCGTTGTAAAAGATATAACCTTCGGCCTCCATCTGAGGAAGCCAACTTATATCTGCACCACGAGCAAATGAATTATCGACCTTCTTTTCTTCTTGTACTTGCTGACATAAGAGTAGGAAGATCGTTATGAGAGATAGACTGATAATGATTGTTTTTTTCATCGTTGATACTTTTCAAAGCTAAAAAGAGTCAAAAAAGCACAGCTGTATGGCCGCGCTTTTTTATGTGAGGTTTTATTGTTTTACCATTGTTGCCTTAAACTGTTTAGCGTCAGATAAATCTAGGGTAATCTTGTAAGTACCCGCCTCAGTAATAGAGACATTGTCTCCACCGTAACCAAGATTACTCAGGGCTCCGCCAAGATTGATATCCCAACCGTTATTGGCGCGGAATTTAAATTCACCGACCGATAGTGATGTTGTGACAGACCATAGGCCTGTTGCCGTATCAAAGCTCATAGGGGTGGAGGTGTCCCAACCGCCGGTTGTTGCGTTACCAATCAATCCCCATTCGGTTTTCACCATTGTATATTTGTATGGTGCACCTGAGAGATCTGCAGTTAATTTGTAGTAACCAGCTTCGTTAACCTTCATGTTACCACCATCCGTAGAGAGGGTTCCTTCACCGGCGTCACCATAATTTGTACCGTCCCAACTGGGTTCAGATGTGAACTTGAATTCAGTGCCTGCGGCGCTAAAGTACACATATCCATCATAAATGAAGTCGAAATTGCGACTGTAGAGTGTGGGGGCTGTTGCAGGACTCCATCCTTGGTGACCTCCTGGAACATAGAGTGTTAGATTCATCTCGCCAATGATTTCAATAGAATAGGTATACTCCATCATGTTAAGGGTTATTTTTACCCATCCTGGTTCTGTAACACGCATTGCTTGCGCATCTTTAAGCATGATGTTGCCGGACAATTCAGTATTTCCATCGATTGGGTTACCTAATACACCATCCCAAGAAGCGGCTTCTTTACTTGATTTTGGTACAATCTTGAAATATCCGTTGACGTTCTCTACCAAAATAGTGAAGTACGGATCTTCATAGACATCTTTTCCACTGTGGTTGAATTTATAAGCATCAAGATTTTCAATGTTCCATCCATTGATATCCCCAATTATATAATACTCTGTCTCGATTACAGGACCAACTGGTGTCACGGTAATAGGACCAAATGCTACTGGATCGGGCATTAGAGAAGATGATGTGCCGTCAACAATATAATAAGTAGCACGTAAATGGATTGTTCTTGCATTTGGTGCTTTTCCGTATAGGCTTTTTACAATCTCATTCAAATCAACAGCACTAACTGATGCAATATTTTGATTGCTAACTGAAGATAATGCTACTGTTGATGCGAAGTCGGCTGTTTTGGAAGCTTCGATAATGAATTTCACGGTTGCACCTTCGGCCAATGCTGGTGTAGCAGTTGTTTTAATGGCCTCAAATTTAGTTTCATTCTCCAGATTTTCTTCTGATAAAACTACTGCTGAACTTAGTCCTGATCCTAAAGTAAAGGTAAAACCGTTTACTGATTGTTCTGCCTCCTGATCGTATGCTTGTGGTGGAGCAGCTACATGGTCGTAGACATCTTCACATGCGCCAAAGAATAAAACTGTGAGCAGCGTTATAAAAAGATATATTTTATGATTCATATTGATTTTTTATAAGGGAAACCTCTCTCTGTTGAAAGAGGTTTCCTGGTTAGGGCAATTATTCTATTTTACCAGTGTTTTTGGTAAAGTTAATGTAAAGTTTTTGACCAGCATTTCCAGTTATCCTATCTTGGTCACCACCTGTGGCGCGAGGTACAAATATTCCATCGAAAACCAGGAATTCTGTATGCCACCACTCTTGTCCAGGCAACTTAATGCTTGCACGAACTTCACCTGTATTCGTGAAAGCTGGAGACACAAATGATGCATCTGCACCTAAGGAGAGAGCTGGTATCGTAAAACGATATTTTTCATCAGATGTATCCAAGTTGCCTCCGGCAGTTTGTCCCTGTAGTTGTACGTGTGGTGGGAAGAAATCAACCGCGTATTCATAGGATCGTCCATTTATGGTAGAGGTAACAACCACGATATACCAACCTGGGTTACCGATGCCAATATTACCTCCTGAATCGGATGCAGCCGGATCTGCTGTACCATTTGCATTGATAGCTGTTTGTGCGAAGCCAAATTCATTACCATCCCATGATTTCGCTATGTTGAACTTGATCTGTGCATTCTCACCACCATCTGTCTGTCCAAGATATTGTATTGCCCAGAATTTACCCGGGGTTCCATATACTGGTATCATCTTTGTGGCACCGTCCCAACTCCAATTGCCAGCAACGTTGCCAATAATGTACATGTTTTCAGGCATCACCATCGGGTCGAGTGCAAAATAACCTTTAACCTTAGGAAGGGTAATAATATTCGATTTTACTGCTCCGTCGTGCTTTGCATTGAGTTCAGAAGAAAGTCTCACATAGAGTGGATGCGGATCAGTAGGATAATCGTTTTCATCAGTAATACCTAGTATTCCTACTAATGCCAGCGCTAGATCGGCAGCATTGATATTGAATTTTGCTGTAGTATAAGATCCCGGAAGAGTTACTGCCTCAGAAAAGTCCTGATTAAGTGAAATTTCTACGCTATAATTTGCAACAGCTGTATACCCATAATCTGGTTGAGAGGTTATAAACTCGATTGTTTCTGTATTTTTTAAGTCGTATATCCCGGATGTATATTTCGGCACGTTTAATACAAAACTATCCGGTTGTTGTAATACAACTTTCTCATCTTCTTGGCATGACCAAAAGAGACCGAGAAAAGCTAGTAATACTATGATTTTATATGTTTTCATCATCATTCTTTTTAATAAATTCATTTATGACCAATCAATATCCTATATTTTGCGTTAGATTCTCATTCGCACCCAAATCATCGGCCGGTATCGGAAATATATTAAAGTGCTCAGCAACGGATTTACCATCTGCTATATTACCTTTCCATGGCCAGAGATATGATGAACCCGTAAGTTTTCCAAATCGAACTAGATCGGTACGACGTTGAGCCTCATAGAAAAATTCACGTCCTCTTTCATCCAATATATAATTCAATGTAAGTTCACCTGTTGTTATTGTTGCGGAATTATCATTAGTATATGCACGCTTTCGCAGGTTGTTCACAAGCTGTAAAGCTGTCGCAGCATCACCTCCAGTACCTCCTCTTAAGACCGCTTCTGCATAATTAAGATAGATTTCACCCAATCTGAAGAGTGGAAAGTCGGTATAAGCAATGTTACTTTCGTTGGGAGGTAAGGTACCATCACTATTTCTATTGTAGTATTTAACCACTGGAATTCCATTGTTGGTAAATAGTGAAGGATCAGTAATTTCATAATTATCCGTTTTGTCGATACGAACCATGGAGAAACGGCTGTCAGTTTCATGTTTATATTCCCTTTCAAAGGTCTTAAGTAATGCACTAGTGGCGCGGTTACCCTGCCATGCACCAACAGCATTCACTTCAGCTTGCAAATCGGAAGGTTCTGTACTACTTAGGAGAAATGTCATTCCACCCCAAGTTTGAGTGTCTTCTCCTTCATAACGGATAGGGAAAATCATTTCAAGTGATTTGTGATTGTCAGCCTTAAAAACATTGGCATATACAGGATCAAGTTGATAGCTTTCCGCAATCACTTTTTTGCTGTAAGTAATGCTCTCGGTATACTTTTTCACTCCTGTATAAATCTCTGAATTCAGATATAAACGTGAGAGAAGCGACCAATTTGCTGCTTTATGTGCACGTCCGTAATTAGATGTATCATATCCAACTATTGGGTCAAGCATATCTGTCTCACACTCAATAAGTTCTTTTTCAATATAGTCGAAAAGATCGACTGCCATTATCTGTGGAGGTAGTGTACTACCAACGGGACTATCTTCGTTCACAAAAGGAACATTTCTGAACATATCGAGAAGATAATAGTAAGATAGTGCACGCATGAAGCGAGCTTCAGCACGAAAGCTTTTAATTTTATCTTGATCGGATTGGCTTACTCCTCTGGTTGTTAACTTTTCTTGGGTAGTCTCTCTGAGTAGTGCATTTGCCAGGTTTATCTGGTAATAGAGACGATAATAAAACCCTTTAATGAAAACATTACTTGAAGTCCATGTAATGTAATTCAGGTCTGGGATACCCACATCATTCCAAGAGCTGAGTGTTTCGTCGGTAGGTAATTGTTGAAGATTCCACAGTCCTCTAAGGAAAGATGCCTGGCTACCGCCATCCACACCTGCAACATCGGGATCGCCATCGCCTCCGCTGTTACCGCTGATAGCCATACCTGCATAGATTTTGGCCAACAGTTCCTGGTAAGGTCCTATTTCATCACCGAAAACCACCTCTGATACCAACTCCTCAGGATCGAGAGGGATAGTATTCAAATCGTCGAGGCAGGAAGTGAGTCCAGTGACCAACAAGCTGAATGCGACGATAAATAAAACTGTATATGTTTTAACTGTCTTCATAATTGTCAAGTATTAAAAATTTAAATTAAGCCCCAAGATGAAAACGCGTGGGTGTGGATAGATATTATTGTCAATACCGTTGTTTGTAAACTCAGGATCAAGTCCTGCGTACTTTGTAATAACAAACGGATTCTGCACTGTAAAATGGATTCTTCCAGACTGATTATTATTCAGTATATGGGTAAAATTATACCCTATAGAAATATTATCCATCTTCACGAAAGAGGCATTCTGAATATAATGGCTTGATTGATATTGCACTGCATCAAAATTGGTGTATGTAGCACTGTTTACTCTATTCTTCAACCATCCTGAAGGATCGTATGTTGTATTCTTTGATTCACGGTTAGATTGGATATTGTTATATGCATAATTTCCAATGTTTGCCCTCAAAGAGAAATTGAAATCTACTCTTTTGTAAGATAATTGGGAAGATAATCCCATGAATACATCCGGTGCAGAGTTTTTATAAACGATAAGATCCTGTTCGTTGATTGATCCGTCAGCATTTTGATCCACATAAACGCCATCAAGTGGTTTGCCAGCCTCGTTGTATACCTGTTCGTAAACATAGAATGAGTTAGCCGGGTAGTTTACGCTATGGATAGCGATATTGTTACCCGTTCCACCATCGATTCCACCAAAACGAACACCCACATAACTTGGGTCGTCATTGATAGTCAGTTTGGTAATACGGTTCTGATTGTATGTAACGTTATAACTCAGGTTCCAGTTCCAGTCCTTGGTTACAACTGGTCTACCGGTGATGGTGAATTCAGCACCTTTGTTCTCAAGTTCTCCAACATTGGTAAGAAGTTGGTTGCTGAAATTGGTTCCAGCAGCAATTCCTACAGTATTTAACAAGTCGGATGTTTTGCGATAATAAACATCAACAGCACCAGTGATACGGTTATTAAGGAACCCATAATCAAGACCGGCGTTATATGTAGCCGTTTCTTCCCATTTAAGATTTTCATCATAAGCCAATGGTCGAATCAATGGTACCATTTGGTCACCGAAGAAATAATTTGCACCAGCCTGGCTGTAGCTATAGCGTCCCATCCATGGATAGTCGCCACTACCTAAGTTCTGTTGTCCGGTAACACCATAACCCAATCTCAGTTTTAGGTCAGACATCACATTGTCAGCACCCGCCATAAAAGGCTCATTGATAATTTTCCAAGCGAAGGCAGCCGATGGGAAAAGTCCCCATTTGTTGTCCGGGCTGAATCGAGATGATCCGTCGTTACGTAATGTGAGTGTCAACAAATAACGATCCAACAATGAGTAGTTAAAACGTCCGAAGAAAGAGATCACGAAGCTTTCTGTGGAGTAGTCGTTACCATCTTTATAGAATTCATTACCAGTCTCAGTAGCTTTTGCAGCCGAGTATGGATAAGTATTTTCAGTTTCGTTGTAGAATCGTTGCCAAGAATAACCTCCCATTGCGTCAAAGCGATGAACCCCAGCCTCTTTAACGTAATTCAAGTAAAAATCGAGTAATGTATTACTTTTAAACTGGCTGTAAGTTGAGTTATCACCCCAGCCTGATTTGTAATTTCCCCAAGTGTAGCTCATTGGAGAGTTATCTTCAATAATCACATCCCCATTGCTCTTAGATAAGTCATAACCCATGTTGAGGTTAGCTCTAAGTCCTTCGAGGAAAGGCAGATAGTAATCGAGTTGAAGATTTCCTATGCTTCTGTATACTTTGGAATTGTCGTGTTTCTGTTCCAGTATTGCCAGTGGGTTAGCCAATGCGATATCGATTGGTGTTCCAGCCGGTCTGAGCGTCATATGATATCCATTTCCATAAGGAGAATCAGTTTGTGAATACACAGGCATTGTCGGGTCAAATTGAGTCGCCGAATTGATTGCCCCCTGATCAGCAAAACGGTTAGTTATGTACATACCTTTTGCATTCAATTGTACCTTTAGTTGATTCTCGAAAAAGGAAGGATTAAGATTTACGCTCCCTGTGAATCTTTCCAGATTTGATGTTTTGAGGATACCATTTTCGTTTGTATATCCTGCCGATACGCGATAAGGAAGTATTTCTCCCACGCTACCAGAAGCACTTAAATTGTGATCTGTACTGGCAGATACTCTAAAGATTTGATTCTGCCAATTTGTAACAGTGTTGCCCAAAGCAGCTGCTTGTTGGCTATCTTCGCCAAAAGAATTGATCACATAGTTTCTAAAAGTAGGAGCGTCCATAACATCTACTGATCCAGTACGACTACTTACAGAGAAATTACCATTATAAGACAATTTCATCTTTCCGATTTGTCCCTTCTTAGTTGTAATAATAATTACCCCGTTAGAGGCACGTGATCCGTAAATAGCAGTTGCTGACGCATCTTTCAACACTGTAAAGGATTCAATGTCATTTGAATTGATGGTACTTAACGGATTTGACATTCCGCTTACACCTGAGGTGTTATCCACAGGCACGCCATCGATTACTATCAATGGATCGTTACTGGCCGACATAGAAGATCCGCCACGTATTCGAATATTAGCAGAAGAACCCGGTGCTCCGCCAGCAGAAGTCACGCTCAAACCAGCCACTTGACCTGCCAATAGATCTGATGGAGATGTAGCTAAGCCTCTGTTTAGTCTGGTAGCATCTACTGCAACCACAGAACCAGTAGCATCATCTTTTCGAATTGTTCCGTAGCCAATTACTACAAGCTCATCCAATAACTCAACGTCCTCTTCTATAATGATTTGTATTGAAGTTTGGTTGTTAATAGGAATAGTTTGCGACTTATATCCGATGTAACTCAACTCCAGAACCCCGTTTGAGGGAGCCTGTATTACAAAGTTACCATCATAATCGGTAACCGTTCCCGTTGTGGTACCCTTCAATAAGATATTGACGCCGATTATTGGTTCGCCGGCAATATCTTTTACAGTACCACGCACATTTATCGGCGAGCCCGTTTGGGCACTAACCGACATAATCCATAGCAATCCCGACAATAATGTTATCAGGAAAGCACTCATGCTTGATTTTGATTTTAAATACATTTGCTAATTAGATTAACTGATTAATTATTATATTTCTTTTCGATCAGATTTAAATAATCACGTACCCTGTTAAAAGTTTAAATGGCTTTCATTCAGTACTATTTATTTACTCTTCAACACAAAATTAGATTTTAAACCTTGCTATATAAGCAAAAAAACTGTTAATTGCGTATTTACACTGTGCAAACGATTGCATTTTTTGCGTTAAGTGTACTTATGACAATTAGATAGCCATTAAACAAAGCGTTATAAGTAAATAATGAGAAGTCGCAGGTTGTCCTATAAAATTGCATAAAAAGGACATCCATTACAATCAAAACATAGTGAGAGCATGGTGAGAGGAGCGTGAGAGGAAGGTGAGAGGAAGAAATACGCAATTCTTGTCCATTTTATTAAAATGCTAATAAAAAGTAAGTAAAAAATAAGAACCATAGACTTAGGAGTAGGAGATAGGCAATTCAGATCATAAAAGATTAGATCAACAATAAAAAAAGATCGGAAGCTATCTTCGCAGAAGGCTTCCGATCGTGGAAAATCAAAAAGTCATATAAGAAATAGAACTAATAAAAGTGTTTTGGTTTTTATTAATAGTATTCATTTGATGAAACATTCGGAATTGTTGTTCTTGAAACAACATTTTGAAGTGCAGCATCATTATATTTGTATGTCAAATTATAAGTTCTTGAGCCACCCCATTCCTGCACCTTAACAGAAATTGCTACTGAGTCGGCATCATTTGTGCGGAACGGTTTCAGATTAAAACAAACCAGTCCGTTATATAATTGAGATGAACCACTAAAGTATGAATTATGTCTGAATTCCAAGTGTACCTTTCCGTCATCAGATTGAGATGCAAGCGTGTTTTTTACTAAATTGATAGCATGCGGTTTGATTCCCCCATAATTGAACAAGAAGTCCACATTTAGATAGTCGCTTCCGATCCATATATCTTCTATAGCCACCGGGTCGTTACCAATACTATCAGCATTATTTTCATTCAGGATAATAGTATTTTTTGTAAGAATATTCCAGATATCATTTATTTTAATAAAGTAAATGTACCCATTATCATCATCACCAAGAATTGTAAAGTTTACGAAAACACGTTGTCCATCGATAGGTTTATATCCAATTTCAGTATTTTTTGGCATTAATTTTATGCCACTGTCCAAAATCAAAGAAAACTTATTATCATTTTCACTTACAACCGTTGCGATTCTAATTTGAAAATCCCCCAATGAATTGCTGTCGCTATCATCACACGAAAACGCAGAAAATAAAATAATCAAAAGAGGTAACCCTATTAAAAGTAACTGTTTTTTCATATACTAAAAAATATTTATCAGAATTAATACTTACTTAGTAGATGCTGAAAGATTGAAAACGTTGCGTGAAAAGTTTGTTATTTTACAACTTTAACTTTGGTTAACATTGAGTGTTTATTCGACAGTAATAAAATTGAAATAAGAATAGAAGAAAGACAAGTTAGAAATTTAAAAGTCAGATTATAGATATCCCTGTTCAACCAGTAGAACAATGCGTTCAGTTAACTGATCTTCGCCATTAGGATCATATTCAGCTTTAAGTGAATTTCCAAAAACACCGGCAAAAACATTTGCTGTCCATGCAGTAAAACTCCCTAAAATTGCATCAATAATGTCATATGAAGTAGAATTTGTTTCCCTGTCAACTAATTTAATAAGCAATTGTCCTTGCGATTTGGTCAGTTTCTTCATTTTAGGAGTATAAACTTCAACAAGATGATCTTTCATTAGATTAAGATGTTTCTGTCGTGCTTTATCATTAGGTAGAGTCTCGATATATTCGTAAGTCTCCATAAGAATAGCAGATATTTCTTTTGCGTAGGGTAATGTCTTTTTGACATCACGTACAAGTTTGCTGTAATATGTTTGTTCTCTAGTAGTTGGAAAACTTGCAGGAGGGAATTTGATATAGTTACCATAGTAAATCATGGCAACAGTATCACCATCAATAATAGTAGCCGGATAAATATTAGAAGTATTTGGCACAGTGGTGTTTCCCGTCACATTATTTGTAATCGGAGTGTGTTGAGCCTGAGCAAAACAAGTTGCATTGAACAATATGAGCATCAACAGAAATAATATATTTGAGTGGCACTTCATTTCGGGAGCAAAGTTAATCTCAAAGTTTTATTTGTCGACAAAAAAACGCGTTAAGTGTGGTTAATTATTGAGAATTAATACAGATAGAATAGTAAAATATGAGGAAAAAATATCAAATACCTCACAAAATACAGAAAATAGACTACATTTGTTTATATCAAAATATTATTATTCTTATAAAATTAATCAAAATGGCATATCTTCACCTTGGTT
>JBAYZS010000065.1:0-11816 GCA_041672395.1 Dysgonamonadaceae bacterium
TTGCAACGGTAACTTTGCTACTATTATTTGTTTTTCGATAGCTGGAATTAGTTACAAGATATTCATCTTTGATGCATGTCTGATTTTTAAAATCTATTATGAAATTAGGATTAATTGGCTGACCTAAAAAGCGAGTCTCAAAATGAAGATGCGAACCTGTTGAGCGACCAGTATTTCCAGCAAGACCAATTGGTTGACCAGAACGTACATTTTGATTTTCTCTTACTAAGAATTTAGATAAATGACCGTAAACTGTTTCCAAACCATTTATGTGGCGCATTACTAAATAATTTCCATATCCTTTTCCTTCATAATCCTTAACTCTGATCTTTCCATCAAAAGCTGCATAAATGGTATCTCCAGTATACGCCTTGATATCAACACCATAATGATATCTACGGCTACCTCTTCTTCCAAAATTTGATGTCATATGCCCAACTGATGGCATTGTAAAGTTAGTTAGATCAACAATAAAAGAATCTGGTGCATTCTTCAAATTACCATATGCATTAACTGAGTTGTTTGACCAAATTCCACCGTAAATATCTTCAGCCGGAATTTCATTAGGATCGATCTCTCTCATCGCTTCTGCTTTTTCTAAAGCAGAGAGATCCATCTTTAGCTTGAAACCATCAGCTAATAAATTTGACGGCTCTTGTTCTGAACCATGTACTTGTTTATAAAATATCTCTGATCGTGAAGCCGGTTTATCGACATTTGTTTGTGTAAATGCTGTTTGAGTGACAAACAGTAGTACTGATGATAAAAACCAACCAGTCTTTAGTAATGTAAATTTTCTATACATAATATAATATCTTACAAATCAAACATTATTAATTAGTTTAATTCTATATAACTCAATACTCATCATTAGCATACAAACTTCCGAGAGTAATTGGAGAGTATTCAAATAATTCTTCGTCTTTAAAAAAACGCTTTAATTCAACTTTCGCGTTTTCTGGAGTATCTGAAGCATGAATGATATTTTCCTGAACACTCATACTATAATCACCCCTTATTGTACCGGCAACAGATGTTCTTCCGTTTGTTGAACCGGTCATTTCTCTTACTACTTTTGTTGCATCAACCCCTTTAAGAGCCATTACAATCACAGGACATGCCTGCATTGATTTCTTTATTCTTTCGAAAAAAGGTTTTTCTAATAAATGAGCATAATGCTCTTTTAAAATATCATCAGACAAAACCATCATTTTAAATCCTATGATTTGGAGACCTTTCTTTTCAAATCTAGATACCACTTCACCAACCAAACTCCTTTGGATTGCCGATGGCTTTAAAATGATTAACGTTTCTTCCATTGATCAACAAATCGAATAAAAGGTTTAAATGAGAACTTGATCACAACTTTTTTTCTATAATCGTTTCGAAATTAAGCTATTTTTTTTTAACTGGCAAAAATTATTAAAACTATTTTTCTTTAAAGAGAATGGATAAATTCAATTTTTCGCTATTTAAAATCAATATACTATTCTGATATCCAATATTTTAAATAAACAATATTGATTTGGTATGACTTTTAATATTTTAACATCATTCCACAATTATTAGAAGAATAAGTTGACAAGATAATAGCTAATTAAACAAGAATATGTACTCCCCTATCTTAAAATAAGATTATTCATTTCAAAATAATTACAAATGATAGGCAAATCATCATAATATGTTTGTATTAGTTACCGAAAAGCAATGCTTCAATAGTTTTAAAATACCTAAAACAACAGATAAATGATAGTTTTATCTTATCTTTGTTCCTTAAACAAAAATTTAAGTCGTATCAAAAATCGTTTATCAGAATGACTAATTATAAACAAATCAACCGAATCACAGGATTGGTGGTTTTTGCAATAGCCACAATAGTTTATTTACTTACAATTGAACCCACCGCTAGTTTTTGGGATTGTGGAGAATTTATAACATCTGCTTACAAATTAGAAGTTGGACATCCTCCAGGAGCTCCTTTATTCATGCTAGTTGGGAATCTCTTCACACAATTTTCATCCGGTCCATCACAAGTAGCAAAAATGGTGAATATTATGTCTGCATTACTTAGTGCATTCACTATTTTATTTTTATTTTGGACCATCACACACTTGACTAAAAAACTTGTTTTAAAAAATAATGAACAGACAATTTCTTTTGCACAAACACTCATAGTAATTGGCAGTGGACTAGTAGGTGCTTTAGCTTATACATTTTCAGACACATTCTGGTTTTCAGCAGTGGAAGGCGAAGTTTATGCTTTTTCATCAATGTTAACAGCACTAGTTTTTTGGCTTATTCTTAAATGGGAAGAAAATGCAGACAAACCACACTCAGAAAAATGGCTAGTCCTTATTGCATATATAATGGGACTATCAATAGGAGTACACCTATTAAACTTGTTGTGCATACCTGCTATTGCATTAGTATACTATTTTAGAAAATCTGAAAAGTCAACATGGAAAGGTGTTTTAAAAGCAATTCTTATTTCATTTGGACTCATCTTGATTTTGATGTACGGTATTATTCCGGGATTCACTAAAGTTGGAGGTTGGTTTGAATTATTCTTTGTGAACACACTTGGATTAACATACAACAGCGGCGTTTTAGTCTATTTTATTTTATTAATCACAAGTATAGTTTGGACTCTTTACGAAACCATTAAAGAAAAGTCAAACACTAAGCGTGCTAAAATTGCGTTCATGACAAGTCTGGCACTCTCAGGAATTATATTTATTGGAAGTTCAATATGGTTATGGATATTACTTATTGTAGCAACAGCATTTTTTGTGTTCAGAAAAGAGAATTCAAATATTAAACTAATCAATTTGGCATCATCATGTCTATTGGTAATATTGATTGGTTTCTCAGCATATTTATTAATTCCAATTCGTTCATCGGCTAATTCACCACTCGATTTAAACTCACCTGAAGATGTTTTTTCTTTGGGAAGTTACTTAAACCGAGAACAATACGGTGACACCCCACTTATTTTTGGACAAACTTATGCATCTCAAATAGAACGTGACGGCAACGGAACTGCTATTTATAAAACTAAAAAACAATATGAGCGGGCTGTAAAAACTTCAGCTGATCAAAAAGACGAATATATTGTAAAAGATGCTGTTGACTCGTATAAATTTAACAATTCTATGTTGTTCCCCAGAATGCACTCTGGTGAAGACATTCATTTCAGAGGATATAGAGACTGGGCGGGAGTAACAGATAAAAGCAAACAACCCACTCTTGTTCAAAATATCAAATACCTCATTAATTACCAGCTTAATTATATGTATTGGCGGTACTTTTTCTGGAATTTCTCAGGCAGACAAAACGACATTCAGGGAGATGGAGGTATGACCAAAGGAAACTGGATTACCGGAATACCTTTCATTGACAATAAAGTATTAGGACTTGGACCTCAAGATGAATTAGCTCCCGATGTATCTGATAATAAGGGGAGAAACGTTTATTTCATGCTACCTTTCATTTTGGGAATTATTGGCCTGATTTACCAGTTAAAATTAAAAACAAAAGGTAAAAGAAGTTTTTTAATAGTGTTCACATTATTCTTTATGACAGGTATAGCGATAGTTTTGTACCTGAACCAAAAACCGTTTGAACCACGTGAACGCGACTATGCTTATGCCGGATCGTTTTATGCTTTTGCAATATGGATTGGTATTGGGGTTGCCGGGGTAGGTAAATTCCTAAGAAAATATATTAAGAACACCAAGATTTCTGCTATTGCAGCTACACTGCTTTGCATGGTTGTTCCAGTACTAATGGGAGTACAAAACTGGGACGACCACAATCGATCCAACCGTACTTTAGCAAGGGATATGGGAATGAACTACCTCACTTGTGTAGAACCAAATGGCATAATTTTCACAAATGGAGATAACGACACGTATCCTTTATGGTATGCTCAGGAAGTAGAGGGATATCGAACCGATGTGCGCGTATCCAATCTGCAGTTCCTTAATACTCAGTGGTATATCGATCAAATGAAACGCTCAGCATACGAATCAGCACCACTTCCAATAACATGGTCGAGGGAACAATATTGGGCTGAATCTGCGGCACCGGCATATATAATCACAAAACAGCAAATTGAATCCGCACTTAAACAAAGCAACATTCCATCAATTTCTTATGGTCAATATTACGATGCTGCAAGTTTCAAGGATACAATTTCACTCAACGAAACCCTTGAAAAATTAAAGACCAACACTTCTTATGCGGCAAATCCATTTATTGAGAATGTGGCAATTATTCCCGGAAGCACGCTTGTAGCACCAATTGACACTACAAAAGTCGACTGGAAAGCGCTGAATTCTAAACCTTCAAATAAGTTCATCTACAATTTAAGCAATAAACAAGCAATCTTCCTACAGGAACTTATGTTGTTAGAAATGCTCAATACAGTTAATAATGAAAATTGGGAAAGACCCATTTATTTTGCAACTACAGTAGATAGAGGTCTTTATGTAAATTTAATGGATCAGCTTTCACTGGAAGGACTCACATATCGAGTTGTTCCCGGTCAACCATTAGAAGAAGGCATAAACACAGAAGTCGCTTTTGACAACATGGTGAATAAATTCAAATGGGGCGGACTCGATACAAATCCTGACATTTATGTTGACGAAACCGGTAGAAGAATGGTTTCTACAGTCAGATTATTCTTCACACAATTAATTGACAAATTAGTTGAGGAAGGAAAATATGACAAAGCACTTATTGCGTTAGATAAATGCACATCATCTTTACCCGGAAGTATTGTTCCATATTCAACTGATGGTGTTATTTTAGCCAGAGATTATTTTAAGATTGGCGAAAATGAAAAAGGCAAAGCCCTTATTGAATCAATTGAAGATAGAATTCTGAAGAACCTCAAATGGTACGACAGACTGAAACCTCAACAAATGGCAAATACATCGAGCGATATTGTTTATGACAATCTCAATCCATTATTAATGATCAATTCAGTTTATCAACGATACGACAAAGAGAAATATAATATCAGTTCACAAGAGTTATTACAACGTGCTCAAACATATTATATGCAAGGTCTTCCACATATTGGAGATGTAATTCTTAAAGACTTGACCAACAGCGCCATAACGGGTTATCAATCCGTCACAGCTACTACTCCTGCTCCCAGTGCAGATGACACAACCAATATCACATTAGAAGCAGAAATTATGGGATCAGCATTGAAGATGATGCAGCAATTTAGTCCCGAATTATTTAAACAATATAGTCAAGCAGCAAACAAATAACTTTTAAAATTGTAAAACCATTGGCGGGAAAAATACCCGCCAATGGTTTTTTAATATAATATAAGGCATGTTGATAGAGCAACCCCCTAAATTATATCGCTTATTATTCCCAAATACAGAATGGCTCATACCAGTTGATGGTAAGAAAGTTGTCTATCTCACTTTCGACGATGGACCAATCCCGGAAGTAACCCCATGGGTACTTGAAGTTCTGGCCAAATACAATATAAAAGCCACATTCTTTTGCGTTGGCGATAATATTCGCAAGCACCCCGAAATCTACCAAATGTTGCTTCAACAAGGTCATAAAACGGGTAATCATACTTTCAATCACATTCAGGGAATAAAAACCAGGACAGCTGAATTTGTTTCCAATACACAAAAACAGCAATTGCTGATGAAGACCAATCTTTTCCGTCCACCGCACGGTCACATGCGATTTCATCAATTAAAAGAATTACAAAGATTAGGCTTCAGAATAATCATGTGGGATGTTGTAACGCGCGATTACAATTTTAAAAAATCCTCTGAGGAAATTTTTAATAATGTAAAACGATACACCCGTAATGGCTCAATCATTGTATTTCACGATTCACTCAAATCAGAGAAGAATTTGCGCTATGCCCTTCCCAAATCAATAGAATGGCTGATAAAAGAAGGATATACCTTCTGCTTGTTTTAAAACAAATAATTATAGCTGTAAGTTAGAACTATTCATTATTAGGACTGTTAATACAATAATAAACAAGCTGAAAATCATAAGAAATCGATCACAGTCGCAGGTGAACGAGGAGCTGCCGATGCCGAAAGAGATATCCGTGGTTTCGCTGCGCCACATTACACTATGAACCAAACAGTTATGGAGTATGGAATGAGAAATCGGAATTTAATGAAATAGAAGAAAAGGTAAACGGTAATATCAAACGATGGAGTTTCCGTGAAGACGACAATGATTACTATACACAACCGGGCAAGTTGTTCCGTTTGATGAAAGCCGACCAACAACAACGCTTGTTTGCCAATACAGCAAGAAACATGAACAGTGTGGAAGAGTTTATTAAGATCCGCCATATTCAAAACTGTTACAAAGCAGATCTGACCTATGTAACCAGATAACACATTCATTTGTCTTATTTGTAGATATTTTAAACTAACAATTAAAAAGAAATGAACCCAAAAAAATTAATCCTACTATCGACGCTAATAATTTCAACAATTATGATTAGTCAGACCGCATGTGGTCAACAGCGCATAACTACCAAGAATTTTCAGGTTCGGGAATTCAATTCCATAAAATCTGATATGATAGGGAATATAATCATTACACAGTCCAACAGCAGCTCTGTAAGAGCAGAAGGCAGCGAAGATCTTATTAATGCGCTGACTATTGAAGTCAGTAACGGTGAACTTAAATTAAGTATGAAGTCTTCGATTAGAAAAAGATTTAAAAACACCAATTCCAAACTCACAGTATGGGTAAATTCACCTCAAATAAATCGTGTTAAAAATGAAGGTGTGGGAAATATCACTCTTAAAGGAAAAATTGATTCTGATGAACTGATAATAGAATCCAATGGAGTTGGAAATTTCAAAGCCGAAGATCTTAATGTAGGTAATGCCAGAGTTAATTCCGAAGGTGTAGGAAATGTTATGCTATCAGGCAGTGCTGTATTTTTGGAATTAAATAGTGATGGCGTTGGAAACGTTGATACAAAAAACTTGAAAGCTAAAGATGTTATTGTTCATTCTGATGGCGTTGGCAGCGTAAAATGCTATGCTTCAAGAGATATAGAATTATATGCAAGCGGTATTGGCAGTGTTATTTATTATGGTAATCCCAACATTAAAGCTTTACACAAAGATGGCATTGGCTCACTAAAATCAGGAGATTAACTTACTCTTCATAACTACTTTTTAAAGTAGACACTTCATAAACGGATGCTTGATAGAAAGTATCCGTTTATTTTATTACATTTACATCAAAAAGAAAAAACAGTAAAAATGATTAGCACAAAAAGAATTCAACTGACAGAAAAAGATATCTTCATGTTGCTGATGCAAAGCAAGTTCATGCCAAAATTATGGATCTACCTTCTATTTATTGTACTCATCCTCATCTCTTTTTCTATTTTGCGAGACCTTGTAAACCTTGTCTTGTTAATTTTGGTAATAGCTTCTCCATTGATTTCAATTTTTCAACTCTATTCCGTTTCTCGTTCACGAAGTAATGCTTTCTTGAAAAACGGTAAGTGCTATGAAATAGACAGCGACAAAATAGTGATAAAATTTGATGACGGGACCGATAGGGTGCTCTATAAATCTCGATTTAAGAAAAAACACGAGACCAAAGATCACTACTTGCTCTATCTTTCTGATCAATCGTTTCTGAATATTCCAAAATCTTCTTTTGTAAAAATAGAAGATGAGGATTATTTTCTAAATGCTTTTTATTCGAAGATAGGTCTTCAATAACTATTTCACCATCCCTATATCGCGAAGCCAATTCATAGCCCGAAAAGGCCATTCATTCACCAAATCACCAGTGTTACGAAGTCCATATCCGTGTCCTCCCGATGGATATAGATGCATTGCGGCAGGAACTTTTGCTTCTTTAAGCGCATAATAATAAAAGATACTGCTATTGAGTAGTCCATTATCATCTTCAGCCTGAACTAAAAAGGTAGGTGGTGTTTTGGCATTTACATTTAACTCTGGTGATATTGTGAAATCTTTACCATTCAAGTAAGCAGGATAAATAAGCATACAAAAATCGGGTCTCAAACTCACCTTATCTGCCTCATCAACAACCGGATAACTACGTTTTTCATATGCAGTACTTCCCATTGCAGCCAAATGAGCTCCGGCCGAAAAACCCATAACACCAATTTTATCTGGGTCGATATTCCATGCTGCCGCATGTGAACGAGTATATGCTATGGCTCGCTGTAAATCCTGAAGCGGGGCTTCGTGCTTTTCCCTGCCTTCGCGTCGTGGCACTCTATACTTCACCAACACACAGTTAACACCCTGGCTGTTAAACCAGTTACAAATTTCAGTTCCCTCCAGGTTGTACGCAAGAATATGATACCCACCTCCCGGATTAACAATGATTGTAGCACGAGAATTATTATTGGCGGGTGCAGGGTAAAAAGTTATAGTGGGCTCGCTAACATTACCAATGCGAAGCACCTGACAGCCTGCTACTTTGTTACCACCCCACTGATCATTTTGAACCAATTTCACCGTTTCACCGGGTGCTCCGTCAGGAAATAATAATATGGGTTGTTCTTGTGCCATTAAAGTCATGCAAATTAGGGTTGAGATAAAAAGAAAGTACTTTTTCATAATGATTTGCTGTCTTATTTTATTTAATATTTATTAATATCATCACTTTAAAACTCAAATATATGAAATTCTTTTGATCCTTCAATTTGATTATTCAACTTTCAGAAAGATTTATTCGTAAATCCTGAGTATCTTTGCGTTCTGAAAACTAAAGAGTAAATGAATCAAAGACAATATCTTCTGGGCATGACACTTGCCGAAATCACAGAATCTATTCAGACAATAGGTTTGCCAAAATATACAGCAAAACAGATTGCCGACTGGGTGTATGTGAAACGAATTTCATCGATTGATGAAATGACAAATATATCTATCCGTAACCGCGATGTACTGAAAAAACGATTCGAAGTGGGTCGCACTGAACCTTTAAAGATTCAAACATCGACTGATGGAACACAGAAAACGTTATTCAAAACTGATGGCGAAATGTTTATTGAAGCGGTAAACATTCCTGAAGATGAACGATTAACGCTTTGTGTTTCTTCTCAAGTTGGTTGTAAAATGAATTGTGATTTCTGCATGACTGGTAAAATGGGCTTTAAAGCTAATCTCACAGTTAATGAAATTCTCAATCAGGTTTATTCAGCTCCGGATGCAGCGAATCTTACAAACATAGTGTTCATGGGGATGGGCGAGCCATTGGACAATTACGAAAATGTAATGAAGTCTATAGAAATCCTAACAGCGGATTATGCTTTGGCATGGAGTCCCAAACGAATAACACTCTCAACAATTGGGTTGTTACCCAAACTTAAAAGCTTTTTAGATGAAAGCAAATGTCATCTTGCCGTAAGTTTGCACAGTCCTCTACCCGTTCAACGTCAGACTCTTATGCCAATAGAAAAAACTTATTCTATTGTCGATGTAGTAAAGTTACTCAAACAATACGACTGGAGTCATCAGCGTAGATTATCGTTTGAATATATCATGTTCCAGGGAGTGAACGATTCAATTGTTTATGCACGTGAATTAAATAAACTTATTGGAGGGCTGGATTGCAGAATCAACCTGATCCGTTTTCATGCTATCCCCGGAAGTAAGCTTCGTTCTTCGGACGAAGAAACCATGGTTAAATTCAGGGAATTCCTTTCAGCAAAAGGTTTCACATGTACCATCAGGACATCTAGAGGTGAGGACATCTCTGCAGCATGCGGCATGTTATCTACAGCCCAACAAAAAAAATAGGATATTTACTGATAAATAGTTATATTTGTTAATTATAAACGTAATAACAAGAAATATTACATGGCTCATTTAGTAAAAGTTGGAATTACACACGGTGATGTGAATGGCGTTGGATACGAGTTATTGTTGAAAACATTTGATGATAACCGAATGGAAGAATTATGCAGACCCGTAATTTACGGCTCATCTTCTGCTGCTTCATTCTATAGAAAGATGCTGAATCTTCAATCACCCGTCTTTCACACAATCAACAATATTGATGAACTCAAAAACAGTCAGGTAAATCTGATAAACTGTATTCATGATTCAATTAGGATTGAACCGGGATTTGCATCAGATGATTCGGGTAAAGCAGCTTATACTGCACTTGATGAGGCATGCGGCGACCTTAAAAACGGGAAAATAGATGTGTTGGTGACTTTGCCAATCAACAAGGATTCAATACAAAACGAGAACTTTCATTTTCCGGGCCATACTGAATACTTGCAAGAGACATTTGCTGAAAAAGAATCTGATAAAGCATTGATGATTCTTGCGACAGACAAACTGCGTGTGGCACTAGTAACCACTCACCAGCCCATATCGGCTGTACCGGCAATGATTACAAAAGATCTGATCATCGAAAAGCTGAAGGCTTTAAATTATTCTCTTAAACGAGATTTCAGAATAGAGAATCCACGAATTGCTGTGCTGGGACTGAATCCGCATGCCGGAGAAAATGGACTTCTTGGTTCAGAAGAAAAAGAGATTATCGCTCCTGCTGTTGTTGAAGCTCAGGATGCCGGAATCCTTTGTGCAGGACCGTTTGCCGCTGATGGCTTCTTTGGAAGCGGACGGATCAAAGATTTTGATGCTGTTCTGGCAATGTATCACGATCAAGGACTGATTCCTTTTAAAACACTGGCAATGGAAAGCGGCGTTAACTTTACGGCCGGATTGCCAATAGTTCGTACTTCTCCTGATCATGGCACTGCTTATGACATCGCCGGTAAAGGTGAAGCTTCAGAACAATCGTTTCGTGAAGCCATTTACATGGCTATCGACATCTATAACAACCGGATAGCATATGATGAAGCACGTAAAAACCCGCTTCGCAAAATATTCTTCGACCGGGGCAGAGACGATGAGAAACTGGATCTGACAAAAGAAGAATCGGAAGCATAATTTATTGATAACAAAACTGTTTTGAACTTACGAACTGTTAATGTGACCCGTTACATCCAACCGCTGCGCGAGGGTGGATCATTACCTGCATTGGCTGAAGCTGATGACGGCTTCAAATATGTGGTTAAGTTCCGGGGTAGCGGACATGGTTCTAAAGCATTAATATCAGAGCTGTTAGGCGGGGTGGTTGCAAGGAAACTCAAACTGAAAATCCCCGAACTGGTCTTTATTCAATTAGACAAAGCTTTTGGCTTGCGACAGGCAGATGAGGAAATTCAAGACCTGCTGCGTGCAAGCCGGGGACTCAATCTGGGACTGCATTTCCTCACCGGAGCATTGCCCTTTGATCCTGTAACTACACAACCTAATGCACAACTTTCATCCAGAATAGTTTGGATGGATTCATTCCTTACCAATGTCGACCGTACAGTAAAGAATACCAATATGCTGATGTGGCACAAAGAGTTATGGTTAATCGACCACGGCTCTACGCTTTATTTTCACCACAACCGCACAAATTGGGAAAATGCATCTGTAAATTTATTTCAATATGTCAAAGAACACGTTCTTTTGCCTTTTACAACTGAAAGTGAATTGGTTTCAGCGGATGAATATGGCAAACAAATTCTCACCGATGATGTCTTACGCGAATTAACCAATCTTATTCCCGATGAATGGACGGATTGGAAAGAAGATGATGAAACAGCTGATGATATTCGTGAAGTATATTTTCAATTCTTGAGTAACAGACTTAAACATAGTGACATATTTTTAAACGAAGCGCTGAATGCAAGAAAAGTACTTATATGAATATGCAGTAATCAGAGTGCTTCCACG
>JBAYZS010000066.1:0-11761 GCA_041672395.1 Dysgonamonadaceae bacterium
GAAGTAATTTCAGCTCCAACTCTTGAAAAGACTACTTTAGGTGATATCGAAGAATTAGCTGCATTGAAGGAGAAACTTGACAATCAGGCTACTGCAAAGAAAGCTAAAGAGAATAAGTTAGCAGCAAAAGTTGCAGAGATTGAACCAGAAGTAGAACCAGAAGTAGAACCAGAAGTAGAAACTGAAGTAGAAACAGTTGAACCAACAGTTGATGCTGAACCTGAAAAAGAAGCACCAAAAGAAGATGCTGCTGAATAAGTGAAACAGAAATTTCCTGTTTCAATAGATTAATATTATAAAAAAAGACTGCTCTGTTATAGAGCAGTCTTTTTTTATAGGTTAAAACGTATCCAAATATAAAATCATGAATCAAAATAAAATAATCATAAGTCGGACTGTAAATTTATGATTAACTTTGTTATCATTATGAATATCAACAAACCATATCACGATTTCTCTGAATTTCTTGCAAAATGGTTTCCATTTAAGGTTCAGAAAATATCCATTAATGCAGGATTCACCTGCCCAAACCGTGATGGTTCAAAAGGTCGCGGTGGTTGCACTTATTGCAACAACAAAAGCTTCAGTCCCGGATATGGAAAACCAACCAAATCTATTACTGAACAATTAAACGATGGCATCAATTTTTTCTCGCATAAATATCCCGAAATGAAGTATCTGGCATATTTTCAGTCTTATACCAACACTTACGATGCAGTCGATTTGTTGATCGACAAATATGAAGAAGCACTTTCCTACCCTAACGTTGTAGGATTAGTAGTAAGTACCCGTCCCGATTGTATGCCGCAGGAATTACTCGATTATTTTGCTGAACTATCCAAGAAAACATTCGTACTTATTGAATATGGTGTAGAAAGCACACTAAACAAGACATTGGAGCGCGTAAATCGTCAACATACTTGGGAAGAATCTGTGGAAGCCATTTACAAGACAGCCGAAAAGAAAATCCCTGTCGGCGTTCATCTAATTCTGGGTTTACCTGGCGAAACCGATGAAGACATATTAAATCATGCTGTCAGGCTTTCGGAGCTACCGCTCACAACGGTCAAATTACATCAGTTACAGATAATTAAGGGCACAGCAATGGCAAAAGAATATTCCCTCTTGCCTGAATCGTTTAATAATTACACACTCGAAGAATATGTAAATCTTTGTGTAGATTTTGCAGAACGGCTTCATCCTGATTTTTACATAGAACGCTTTGTATCTCAATCGCCAAAAGAACTACTCATAGCGCCCGATTGGGGATTGAAGAACTATGAATTGACAGAGAAAGTGATAAAGAGATTCATTGAACGCAACACCTTTCAAGGGCGATTATTCGTTAAATAAAAAATAGAGCGATCTCATACAGAAACCACTCTATTAATAACTCTTTAATTAATCAATAAAATCAAATTCTTATAAACGTGTTTTGATTGACAAAAACAGGACCCGTACTATTTGCTTCATAATATCTGAATTTAACATTTATATCACGGTATACTGATGATCCTTCAGTATCATAAAGATCACGTAAAGCAGACAGATTTACTGCAATATATTCTTTCGTGAGGGTTTCTTTTGTACCGGTTGCTGTTCCGTTCTTCACAAATCTAACATCAATAATCAACTCAGATGAATTTTTTTCAAAATTTGCCATATTTAGATAAAACATAGCAGTAGAGGTTTCACCATCTTTCTTTTTCCAGTCATAAGTGAACAACCATCGATCGCCAAAATAGCCAAACTGATCTGCTAACAACGCGTTCAACTTGTTAAATGAATTCACAGATACAGGAGCTTCTGTCAATATCAATGAAGTACCTGGAATTGATACAGGTTCTTCTGTCAACGTCACATTATACACGTTTGTATTAGGAACATAACCATCCTTACTTGTCCATGCATACGACAAAAAAACAGTAGTTCCAGGAAGCATCTGTTTGATTTCGGGAGATGTTATCAATCCCAGTCTGCCCGGTGTTACAGCATACGTTAGTAAATGTTCTGCATTATAATCAATATATGCAAATTCACCACTACCCGAATAGGTAGAATCGTTATCTAAACCTCCTAAGCATGATGTAAAAAACATACCTAAAGCTGCAATAGCAATTAACATTAAATTCTTTTTCATTTGTACTCTATAAATTAAATTAGAAATCATAACGAATACCAACATTCAAATCAACTGTAATCTGTTTGTCGGAATATATAGTATTATAACTATTTTTAGCATCAAAATAATAGGCGCTACCCACTTTTCCATAAAGTTTTAAATCATTATAAATGGGGTACGACAGACCAATACCTGCATTTAAAGAGAATTGTGGATTCTCTTGTTTTATCTTCTCTATAATTGTAACCGTAGATGAAGAATTGGATTCAGCATTCATTACCTCATCGTCATATCTTGATTCACCATGAATATCTTTCTCAATCATTCCTCCAAGTGAACCGTAAACATCAAGATCACCAATAGAGATAAATCGATAATTCACATTCAGAGGAACACCCAAATAATGAAAACTTCTGGAAGCATTACTGTTGTATATCATGCCACTGCTTCTCTCTCGCGAAGACAAATAAGTATAAACGATGCCCGATTCCATTGAGAAATCAGTAAATAATTCTTTTGAGACAATCAGTCCAAACGATACCGGTTGAGCATGTTCCATTTCTACAACATTTCTTGGCTTAGGCACTTCCGCAACAGCATTTGCTTTAACCATCGACATGGAAAGCTTTTCGTTCGAAAACTGTATTGGCATATCTGAACTTTGAATTGCCATAGGTGCGTTGGTTGTGCCGCGAGAAGAGGAAAATCCACCACTTCCATTAAGAGCAAGCGTAATTCCTCTCTTCTCATTTGGTGCGTTATTATGTTGCAACAAAATATCTTTTTGTCCCGACAATCTAAATTCTTCTATTTGTTGTTGCCGCTCTTCATCAGTCATTTCTGATTGATTGCTCTCCTCTTTTTTGGGTAAATTCTCGGTAATATTATTATCTGATACCAAACTGTTTATATTGTCATTTTGAACAAAGAGTGTTGATTGTTCTACTTTCTTATCAAATTTATCATTTTTATTCAATGCGACTAAAGTCTTATGACTTTTAACCGTTACGCTTTTTTGTTTTGAAACATCTTGAGTGATAATCTCTTCTAAAACAGTCAAATTGGGCATTTCTTCCGCTTCTTTGATAGATTCAACACGATTGTCAGCAAGCATAGACTCCTCATTTGTAGCCGGTTGGCGCATAATAAGGTACAAGCCGCCAATCAAAACAACAACAGCAATAGCCGCAACTGAGCTCCATCGTCTAAGGGTTCGTCTTTTGCTTATTACATTAAGTGAATCCGACAATTCGTTCCAACCATTCACAGGAATGGAAGGCTCAAAATCATCGAGCTCTTGCTTAATGTAATCTTTAAATTTATCTCTATCGTTCATTTTCATTACTCTCTAACTAAATCTTTTAAATGATTGATTGAATCTTCTTTTTCAGTAAAGATTTCGCTCTAGAATATTGTGAGCGTGAAGCTACTTCAGTAATACCAAGCATTTGACCAATCTCTCTATGCGACATATCTTCAAAAACATATAAATTGAAAACAGTTCTGTAACCTTGGGGTAATTCAGCTATCATCTTTAATATTTCAGAATTTGAGATGCCAATGATATCCTCGACATTTTCTTCAACATGATCAACAATTTCAATATTAAGATCATTAACATCGCTATTAATCAGTTTACTCTTTTTTTCATCTCTGAAATTCTGTAATGCCAGATTCACAAATATCCTTCTCAACCAACCTTCAAAAGAACCCTTGCCCTGAAACGAGCTAATATGTGTAAATGCTTGAATAAAACCATCATGCAATAAATCTTCTGCATTCTCTCTATTATTACTGTACCGCAAACATACACCCATCATTTTGGGCGCAAATTGCTCATATAACTCTTTCTGAGCATTTCTATTCTGTTTCTTACATGCAGCAATTAATTGCGAGATTTCCATTATTCAAACCTTCACGTATTTAGTAGATGAAAAAAAGGAAAAAACGTTGCACCTTTTCTCATTCTATTTTGCAAAATTATCTTTTTTTAAGCAACAACAAAAATAAAGGACTGAAAATTAGTCGCAACAGGATTTTAACTTGTATTGTAAAAGAAAAAGTAAAAACTGAGGGATTGTTATCTTTTTTTTCTACATTTGTTCAAATATTCGATTCACAATTTAATACGAAATTCAATGAAAGATTTTCCTAAAATTATGTTCGCCTCGGCTTTAGGCTTTATAATTGCCTATATATTGCTTGGACTGATTATGATGATCGTTTTTGCAGCCTCTGCAGGTTCCATTTTTTCTTCTTTTGAAACCAAAGGCTCATACGAATTGAAAGATAATTCTGTGTTGCACATGAAACTTACAGGTACAATACAGGAAAGGGTTGCGGACGATGAACTCTCGTCTTTTTTTGAAGACCAGAATTCGGCAATATTTGGTTTGAATGATGTTGTTGGGGCTATTAGAAAAGCTAAAAACAATGATAAAATCAAAGGAATTTATCTTGAACCGGGTGTGTTTTCTGCATCGTCGGCCACATTGGCTGAAATACGTCAGGAATTAGAAAAGTTCAAAGAATCCGGAAAATTCATTATATCATATTCTGATTCTTATTCACAAGGTGGATATTATCTGGCATCTGTTGCCGATAAAATTGTTATCAACCCGCAAGGCATGATGGAGCTTCACGGATTAGCATCTGTTCCTATGTTTTATAAAGACGCTTTAGATAAATTGGGCATTAAAGTTCAGGTGTTTAAAGTAGGTACTTTTAAATCGGCTGTTGAGCCATTCATACAAAATGAAATGAGCGAGGCTAACCGCCAACAGATTACGGCATATTTAAATGATATATGGAGCTTTATGAGAAATGATATTGCTACATCACGCGAAATTGCACCTGCACAAGTGGATTCAATTGTTAATAAAATGCTGGTTTTTGACAAGACAGAAACCTTGGTTGCTGCCAATCTTATTGACACAACACTTTATGAAACAGAAATGAAAGCTTATCTGCGTGAAATGTTGGATTTGGATAAAGATGCAAAAATCAATAGTGCATCTATCCAGGATATGAAAAATGTGAACACCAAAAAGTTAAAAAAGACCGACAATACAATTGGCATTTTATATGCTCAGGGAAATATCTCATCGGGTACAGGTTCTTCAAATATTCAGGATAAATATATGGTTGACCAGATAGAAAAACTCAGGAAAGATAAAGATATTAAAGCCGTTGTATTCCGTGTAAATTCAGGAGGAGGAAGTGCTTATGCATCTGAGCAGATTTGGAAAGCCATTTCCGACTTGAAAAAAGAAAAGCCGGTTGTTGTGTCTATGGGCGATTTGGCTGCATCGGGTGGATATTACATCTCTTGTAATGCAGACAAAATTGTTGCTCAACCAACTACTCTCACGGGTTCTATTGGAATATTCGGAATGATCCCTGATATGCAGGGAACATCAAATAAAATTGGTATCCATACAGACGAAGTAAAAACTCATGAGTATTCTGATTTTGGAAATATCTTTCGTCCTCTAAATGAAGGTGAAAGTGCTATGTTCCAAAAATACATCAACAATGGTTATGACCTGTTCTTGAGTAGATGTGCCGAAGGACGAGGCATGCCAAAAGATTCTCTTGCTAAATATGCAGAAGGCAGAGTGTGGACAGGAAACCAGGCAAAACAAATTGGTCTTGTTGATGAATTGGGCGGTATTCAAACAGCTATCGATCTGGCTGCAGAACTGGCAAACTTGGGAAAAAGCTATGTGGTTTTTGAATATCCAAAACTAAAACCTTTCTGGGAAGAGTTCTTCTCAAAAAATAAAGAAGAACTGGTTGCAAAAACATTGAAAGAAACGTTGGGCGAAAGTTATGAAATGTTCATGCTTGTAAAAAATCTAAAGGAACAAGATTACATGCAAGCACGTATGCCATTTGACCCTAATATTAACTAATTAAAAAGATTTCTTTAATAAAAATGCCAATACCTCCAACGGAGATAAACCGATCATTATTACCATTGTCATGGTTATATGGAATCGGTGTTAACCTCCGCAATAAATTATTCGATTGGAATATTCTGAAAGAGCGCAGCTACAACATTCCCATTATCTGCGTAGGGAATATTACGGTTGGAGGTACCGGCAAAACGCCTCATATAGAGTATCTTGTAAAGTTATTATCGGTAAAATATAAAGTTGCCGTTTTAAGCAGGGGATATAAAAGGAAAAGTAAAGGCTTTTTTGTTGTTGAAACTAACTCCGATGTATCGGATGCTGGCGACGAACCACTACAGATAAAACAGAAATTCCCAAAAACGCTTGTAGTGGTGGACAAAAACAGAAGAAATGCCATTGCCAATATAATGCAGATGGACAATTGTCCTGATATCATTTTACTGGACGATGGCTTTCAGCACAGATATGTAAAACCATCACTAAGAATTTTGCTGATTGATAGCAACCGACCGGTTTTTGAAGATAAATTATTGCCTGCAGGGAGATTACGAGAACCTCTATATGGCATTAGCAGAGCGTCAATAGTGATTGTCACCAAATGCAATTCAAATATGCAGCCACTCGATTTTAGGATATTCTCAAACGGATTAAACTTATATCCATATCAGTCACTCTATTTCACTGCTTTTGAATATGGAGATCTAAAGTCGGTGTTTTATCCCGATGGAAAAGAAATACAATTAGATGAGCTCAGAAAAAAACATGTTTTACTGGTTACCGGCATCGCTTTTGCCAAGCCATTAGTAGATAAGCTAAAGCTAAAAACATACAATTTACACAAATTAGAATATCCTGATCATCACATTTTCGAAAAAGACGACATTGAAACTATTCAAAATCGATTTGACGAAATTACTGATGATGACAAACTAATTATTACGACAGAAAAAGACGCTATCAGATTGAGGTCGATGAGTTTTATCAATGAAGACTTAAAGTCCAAGATATATTATTTACCAATACGCGTACGTTTTTTGAAAGAAACAGAAAAAGAATCATTCAATAAAAAAATACATAATAATGTTAGAAGCAATAAAACAAACAACCGAATACCTTAGAGGTAAGATCGGCGAAATACCCAATACTGCCATTATTTTAGGCACCGGACTGGGAGAACTGGCTAACGAGATTGACGATAAAAGAGAGATTTCTTACGAAGACATACCCAATTTTCCCGTTTCAACAGTGGAAGGTCACAGTGGAAAACTGATCATCGGTAAACTGGGAGGCAAAGAAGTATTGGCAATGCAAGGACGATTCCATTACTACGAAGGTTATTCTATGCAACAAGTAACTTTTCCAATCCGTATTTTCAAGGCACTAGGAATTGAATATCTTTTTGTATCGAATGCAGCAGGCGGAATGAACCCCAGCTTCGACATTGGCGACATCATGCTTATTGAAGACCATATCAACATGTTTCCCGAGCACCCGTTACACGGAAAGAACTATGAAGAACTCGGTCCCCGTTTTCCCGACATGAGTGTTCCTTACGATGTTGAACTTCGACTAATGGCAATGGAAGTAGCCAAAGAAAAGAATATAAAACTTCAACACGGAGTTTATGTAGGTGTTCAGGGTCCCTCGTTTGAAACCCCTGCAGAGTACAATTTTTTCCGTATTATTGGAGGTGATGCCGTTGGAATGTCAACCGTTCCCGAAGTGATTGTGGCAAACCATGCAAAGATGAAAGTTCTTGCATTTTCAATCATCACCGATCTTGGTGTTGTTGGAAAGATTGTTGAAGTATCACACGAAGACGTACAGAAAGCAGCCAAAATAGCACAACCTAAAATGGCTGAAATCATGCGAACCATCGTTCAAAAGATTTGAATCAGTCATTATTAAAAACAAGTGAACAGCCATAAATGAAACGAACAGAAATTGCTACATTAGGAGAATTCGGACTTATAGATCATCTTACAAAAGACATAAACTTGGTGAACCAATCCAGCAAAAAAGGTGTTGCCGATGATGCTGCCGTAATTGATAATAACGGAAAGCAAACATTGGTAACAACCGATCTTTTACTCGAAGGTATCCATTTTGACCTCATTTATGTTCCGCTCAAACATCTTGGCTACAAAGCTGCTGTTGTCAATTTTTCAGACATATACGCTATGAATGGAAAGCCCAGGCAGATTACAGTATCACTGGGTATTTCCAAACGCTTTTCTGTTGAAGAAATAGAAGAGCTGTATTCCGGAATAAGGCTTGCTTGCGAAATCTATAATGTTGATATTGTTGGTGGTGACACTTCGTCATCTCTAACAGGATTAACCATCAGCATTACATGCGTGGGCGACGCAGAAGAGAATGAAATAACTTATAGAAATGGAGCAAAAGACACCGACTTAATCTGTGTATCAGGCGATTTGGGTGCAGCTTATATGGGACTTCAACTACTAGAACGCGAAAAAAGCGTGTACGACCGAAAGGGAGATTTCGAACCCGATTTTTCCGGAAAAGAATACATCTTAGAAAGACAGCTCAAGCCCGAAGCCCGTAAAGATATTGTTCAGATATTGGCCGAAAACGGTATCAAACCAACATCCATGATCGATATTTCGGACGGATTATCATCAGATATGCTTCATATTTGTAAGCAAAGCAATGTTGGTTGTCGGATTTTTGAAGAAAGAATTCCGATAGATTATCAAACAGCCTTGATGGCTGAAGCATTTAGTATGAATGTTACCACAGTTGCATTGAATGGAGGTGAAGATTACGAATTACTGTTTACCGTTCCACTCACAATGCACAGTGAGATCGAAAACCTTACCGGGATTCATTTGATTGGTCACGTAACAAAACCAGAATTAGGCAATTATCTTGTTACCCGCGACGGTCAAGAAATGGAACTTACAGCTCAAGGTTGGGATCAATTGAATTAATAAAAATGAAATTTTGTTACATTTTCATTTAGAAAGTTTGGTAAATTAGAGAATTCGGTTTATCTTTGCACTCTCAATTCTGGAAAAGGTGCCATAGCTCAGTCGGTAGAGCAACGGACTGAAAATCCGTGTGTCCCCGGTTCGATTCCTGGTGGCACCACATAAAAAAAAGGTAAACGGTTGTAAATAAGCTGTTTGCCTTTTTTATTTAGTCTAATTTGGACAAAATATGTACATGTAGTTTCCAGATAGCCCAAAATAGGGCTTATTTAAAAGCATCAAAAAAATAACTACAATACAAGTTAATCAACAAAAAACCACTCAAATTTTCATCTGAATGGTTTAAATAATTACTGTAAATTGTGCATATCACTGCAAACTTCCAACTGTTATCTGTTTTCTTTTAGAGCGCCTGATTCATGATTGATATTGTTTTTAGAAATCAATTTTATCCGTTTTTAATGCATTTTCGAAGCTCAACATTATTTTAGCCATATCCTGATGAAAATTTTCTTCGCTATAATCATAAATTGTAAACCCACTGCTATCATACTTCCATGAATCCATTGGTTCTATACTAATTCTTGCCCTGTTATCTTTTACACGGATATCAATTTTAGCATAAACTCTTGAGTCGGCTGAAACATTCCCATAACGTGAGGTACTGGTATTTAGAATACCACTCATAAGATATTTTCCAATTAGTACGCCCTCTTGCTTGTCAGTAAACTGAATTACACTACTTGCATCTTTAAACATACTAATCATCCAATCATTAGCTTTAATGAATAGGTTATCTTGATTGTCAGTCAAATCTGTATAAGTTTTGACGACAGGTTTATCAATTTGAATCATCTTTGTAGTTCCGCATCCGATAAATAAAAATAAAACTGAAATAAAAAATAGATTTTTCCTCATGCCGATTTTTTTAATTGGTTATTATTATTCTCAAAGTAACAAATAATTAACAACACTTCAAACTAATTGACACTTTATAGTGTTTTAAATTGAAATTTCGCATCTGTCTATTTAGTGTTCAATTATTGAGTTGTGTTTCTTCTATAGCGTCTGATTCGTCTGAATTTTCTGTAAACTTGAATATCTCATGTAACGGCTTTCTTTGTTGCGGTTTTTCGCCTTCACCTAAATAGACTAAATTGTGAATAACTGCATTTGTGCTTGTTGCATCTACTCTTTGCAATTTTGGTACAACAAAATCATAGAGTTTCACTAAAAAATTCAATCTCTCTTTAGGTTCTAAACTATCAATATCTTCTTGTACTTTTTCAAAGTTATATTCAATCAGCTCTTCAATTTGCTCTCTAAATTGCTTTGTTGTTTTGTTGGGTGTGCCAGCTTTACGCCCGCCATATTTTTGTCTTTTTGGTTTCATATTGTATCTACTTAAAACTACTTTAGATTATTTGCTCTTAATTCTTCTTCAACTATAAATAGCGGTATATCAGTTCCATTATTTTTGCATTCCAACAACTCACCAACTGTTTTTAAAAAAACTTCCTTTGATGGTTCAAATAGAAAGAATGATTTTACACCAATCAAATTAAAAATAATAGCTTCGAGTGCTTTTGTGTCCATCTCATCAAAATATTTATTGATAAAATTTTGAAGTTCGCCCATGTTATTTATTCGTATTGTCTTCATCGTTTTTTAAATTAATAGTTATAACTCTAAATTCGTCCTTGTCTCTCAAGTCATCAATAGAGACGGCTTGTAACTGTGGCAAAATAAACTTGCTCAAATCAATTATAAACCTCAATCTATCACGAGGGGTTAATGCATCCAAATCACTTTGCATCTGCTCCAGATTATCATCAATAAGCAATTGAAACGCCTTTCTTACTTGTTGGGTGGTTCGGTTCGGTACGCCCTCTCTGGTGCTAATCCTGCCAGCCATTGAGGCTAATTCTCTGTTTCTGAATCCTATAATAAATAATATTTATATTGTTAATAATCTTATATGTTATTTACTGTTAGTTTAACACGATTAAATCAGTCCATTATCAAGCTTCTTTATCAAACGTTGTGTTGAATCAATCGCCCTATGTATGCTAATTCTAATACTTTGGTACTTCTCGTTATGTTTTGCTCTACTTAGCCTTAAATCTGCGCCCTCTAAATTTTGAACGCTTATTTTTAACCTTGTAATCATAGCCTTTTCAGCTTCCTGTTTTTCTTTTTTTGATTGTCTTGTTGCCATTGTAGTTTTTTATTAAATTATGAATTAAATATTTTTCTATTCTGCGAGTTATTAAGTGTTAGTTTGACACCTTTTCCCTTAGCTGTTGCAACCGCTCAAGGAATGCACCTGTATTATATTTTTCGCTTCGAATCGCTCGTATTGCACCCTTTACGTATCTGTCAGGCTCGCAAATGGTGTAATCGTCTGAAATGTCTATCGGTTCATCTGGTAGCTCAATACCTGCAAAGAATTTTTCAAGCTCATCTGCTACATTATTAATGTCTTGCTGTGGTGGCTGTTGAAATACTTTCACTTGGTCGGGTACCTGCTTCATCTGTTTTATAAGATAGTCTGCAATATCTAAACCGTTTCTCTTCTCCTCATCAGTTGCGTTCTTTTCCAGAATATCAGAAACAACAACCTTACAACCGTACGTTTTGCGTATCTCATCAGCCTTGTTACTCCAGATGGTAAACGCCTGTTTCTCTATAGGCAAATCGGGGTTGCTCAAGTCAGGAAACAGTATAATTGAGCGACCTTTCAGGGCTTTAGACTTCTCTACTGTCAA
>JBAYZS010000067.1:0-10570 GCA_041672395.1 Dysgonamonadaceae bacterium
TTTGTTGCTTAAAAAAAGGGTTGTTCAGCTCCACATAAAACATTACGTTTTGAATATCAATGCCTAATGGTACATTAAAATCAGGTATTGTTACATCTACATCGCTAATTCCCAAAAACAGGGAAAGTCGTTCTCGCGCCTCAACGTAACTTTTATTTGCATTTTCATATGTATATTGTGCATTTAACGATTGAAGTTCTATCTGCTTAAGGTCGTACTCCGTAATGTGTCCGTTATCTAATTTAATGTGGGCAAGTTGCAGAAGGGTGTCGTAATTCTGTGTGGTTTGTAATGCCAAATCTTGTTCCATTTTACTAATCAATGCATTCATATAAAGGCTTAAGGCTTTTTGCTGAATTTCAGAAAGTTTAGTACAATATTGTTTGATTGCTACTTTATTTTTGGCAAATTCTATTTCTTTTTCAAGCCTATACATTTTCCCTCCTCCCAATAACTGTTGCGAATAGCCAACAGAAAAAGGTGTGGTACTGAAGCTATTTCGTTTTCGTGAAAATTCATTCAAGTAATTTATATTGCTCCCGATGTTGATTTCACCTCCGGTAAAACCCACTTTTTGACGCACTGAAATGCCGGCACTGCTAGTGTTAGAATAATCTTCTACAGATGAATAACTCCCATCTGATGGTTCTTGCAACAAACGTAAAGACCGATTAAAATTAACAGGATTCATGTTTAACAATAGTGTAGGTAGAAAACTCTTTTTGTAATTTTCAAATTGAAGGATTTCATTTTGAAAATTGATTTTTTCTATTTGTGCAGCAGGTGACTCCAAAGATAATTTATTGACAACCTCATCCAATGTTATTAACCTCGTTCCATTCTTATCTTGACTGTAGGCGTTCACACAGCATGATAAAAAGATTATTAGACAAGATATGTAATATAAAATCAGTCGCAAAATATTAGTATTATTTAATTATGATATAAGAATCTAAAAACTTTCCAGTTTTTTTCATTTTTTACAAGAATCAACTTACCAATTAATAAAATTGTTTAAATGATGTACAAGTCTTCCATCAATAAATATCTGTTGTCGTCATAGAAACTAATTTCCCATTCCTAAAGATAAGCTTATCGCATGGTGTCGATAACAACCATTTTTCAATATCCTCAAACGATTCCCGAGCTCTTTTAATTAATAAAGTATCATTTAACCAATTTGTCGGCATCATACCTATAGTGTTTACATGTCTATATGGATCATTTGATAAGGGACGCATACTCTTATCTATATTAACTTTAGTCAATTTTTCCATTAGTTTATATTGTTCGTTGTTAGAGAAAACAGATTTATAGTCACAAATACTAATACTGTAAAATTTAATATCAGTCAAATAGAGAATACTATCTTTTAAGTACCATATTACTTGATAAGTTGTATTATTAAGTGGCATAATCTCTGTACCAAATTCAATTTTAAGCTCAACAGGAACAACTTCCTTGTAAGAATCATATAAATTCTTATACTCCGAAAAGATTTCTAATGGTGATTTATTAATTAAAAAAGCAACAGAACCATTTATATAAAGCAAATCCGAAGTCTTAGCTTTATGTAAAAACTCATAGTATTTTTTATCAATTGACTGAGCTTTGATAAAATCATTTGAATTATAAATCAACAAAAAAACAACTATTATAACGCTTATTTTTTTCATACTATTTATATTTTAATTGTAACCGCTCGGATTATTGTAACCACTCGGATTATTGTAACCACTCGGATTATAAGAATTATATTCATTAAGAGTAATATTTCGATAGAAATCTGATGTATATTGAAATGATGGTTGATTCATTTCGTATATCAGCGCCTGAAATTCTGAACGACTAGTCCCAAAGTCCTCCATAGACATTAAGTGATGATTTTCATGGTGTAAAACCGATAAAAAATCAAAATAATTATTATATGCCATTATATTTGCATTATAATTGAAATAAATATCTCCACTTGAAGACGCTCCAGCACATATATTACCCCCTTCGTACACAACATTAACATTTCCTGATATACCGACTGCTCTTGCCATAGTTGTTATCACTTTACCAACTATTTCCGGAGGGGCAATAATAATATCATTTCCGTCACCATAACTTCCTATGAAATTTCCAGAATAATCAAAATACATAGACCCTCCGATAAGATTTTTTTGTTGTATTTCACTTACAATCGGCAAAGTTCTTGCCAAATCATCCAATTTTTTTTCGTTAACTTTTTCATTTCAGTTGAATTTTAATTGTCAATATTTCATATGTTTGTATAGTCCATAAAGTAGTAAAAATATACTAAAATCATCTCAAGCTATTCAAACTTGAACATCTATTTAGAGACTGTCGCTGATTTGCTTGCCTATATGCATCGGCAAATGTTTCGGCATATTGATTGATCCCGTAATTAATATTAATCGTTCCATTCAGTTGATTGCTTAATTTGGCAGAGAATAAACTTTTTTCAGATTCTAATTTCGTTATTTCCTGTTGCTTAAAAAATGGATTATTCTTTTTTACGTATGCTTCTACAATATGCATATCAATAGATAAAGGCAACTCAAAGAAAGGAATATCTATGACAAAGGTATCATAATCTATCCCTAAAAATGTCAATAATCGTTGCAGTGATTCCGTATAATTTTTTATTGCCTCCTCAAAAGCATATTGTGTATTGAGAGATTGCAGTTCTATTTGTTTGAAGTCAAATTCTGTTATAATACCGTTTTTTAACTTTACTTCTGCAATATGCGATAATGTATCGTTGTTGAGTTTGTTTTTCAGTGCCAGTTCTCTTTCCATTTTGTCAAACAGAGCATTCATAAAAAAATTCAAGGCTTCTTGCTGGATTTGGGAAATATTTGCACAGTATTGTTTTATGGCTTCAAGGTTCTTTGTATATTCAATTTCGTTTTCTAATCCGTGAAGTTTACCACCTCCGAATAATTGTTGTGAACATCCGATTGCAATAGGAGTTGTGCTGAAAGTGTTTCTTTTACGGGAAAATTCATTCAAATAATTCAAATTACTATTTATTGTTAACTCACCGCCTGTAAATCCAACTTTCTGTCTTATTGAGGCACCAATACTGCTATTGCTGGAATAATCTTCCACATACGAATAGCTACCGTCATCCGGTTGTTGCAGCGCCCTATAAGAACGATTGAAATTTATGGGATTAAAATTGATGAACAAGGCGGGCAATAAACTTTTCTTGTAATTTTCAAATAACAACAATTCATTCTGGAAATTTACACTCTCTATTTTTGCTTTCAGTGAAACTAATGACAAAGAATCAATTACTCTATCTATCGTTAGTTTTTTGACTTGGGATTGTCTAAAAACTAACGAATCATAGAACAATATAATTAAGACTATTAAATATTTTGGTTTCAAATGATTACAATTTAATAAGTAGTAGTTTTTAAATAATTCTTTAAAAATTAACATTAATATAACCCTACTTCATTCTATTATTATATAACTGATTGATTTTGTGGACTACAGAAAGCCTTCTATCTGTTTCAATAAAAAGATTATTTACATATCCGGGTGTCTCATTAAGTTTATTTATATCCGAATATCCGAATTCTTTCTGAATTGAGAGAAACGGATACATAACCATTTTATTATGTGTCATAGCGGACAAAACTAAATCAGCCATATCCGTATCTTTAAACGAATAATCCAGTATTCGCTGAAAAAGAGATTGAAAAATTATAATAAATTGGTTTCCCCAGTACCAATCTATCCAATATAAATTTGAGGCTGTTGGCACAGCCACGCCAAAGCCGCTTATTCCACCCAGTAAAATCTCTACACCCATCTTTTCGGCTTCTATGATATTTCGAAATAATAAGTTTCTACTGTAATTATTGGAAAAAGTATGATCATCTTCACATAAAATAATTATTTCATCATTTTGTTCTAAAGCAATTTGTACAGTTTTTCTCATGCTTTTCCAAAGTCCAACAGCACCAATTGGATGGGGTATAGCTTCTACCAAGTTAAATTCAAATTCTGTTTTCTTTTCAAACTGTTTTTCAATATGTTTCCTACGATCCACCCTGTTTTTCAAATTAATAACATAGGTGGGAATATAAAAGTCACATTCATTTTCATTGGGATATAAGTTATGTGTTATTTCTTTTTTTTCGAATTGTTTTAGGAGCATATTCATTTTTTTACTCCAAACACCCCAGTTCAATCTGTCTTCAAATTCTTTTCGAGACGACAATCTTAAGTTATAATATTCTTTTCTGTTATTGAAGGTAGATTCAATTAGTACCGCATATTCTAGGGCAGTCGCGTCTGATGATAATAAATAGCCATTCTTGCCCTGTTTGACAACTTGACTGACTCCTCCCACGTCTGCCGTTATAGAGGGAATTCCATAGGCAGATGCTTCACAGAAAACTATTCCGAAACAATCAAAATTTGTGGGGAGAAATAAAAAATGAGTGTTATGCATTATCCTATTGAACAATGCAGCATCCTTTTCCAATGCTTTATCAAGAAAGGGAAAGACTTGAATATTTGAGTCTTGTTGATCGGATTTTATATCATGCCCCACGATTGTCAGAGAGCAGAGAAGACCTTTCTTTTTCAATATTTTATATGCTTCAAGAGTTTTTTCACCTCCCTTTCTATTCCAATCTTTTCCTATAAATAATAAATTGCAAATGTCCATAGCCGGAATTTGAGAGTCTTCCATATCCGGTATCTTGGAAATATTAGCACCAAACTCTATAATATGTATATTAGATGGAGTAATACCGTAATGTAGTATAGCATTGTCTTTAGCCCACTTGGAGCTAAAAACGATGGAATCACTGTTTAACAGTGCCTTTTTTTCAATTTTATCAGAAAGCGAGATAATATCTTCATTAGTTATTCCCCACGATTCTTTGATTAAATCAAATGTTGTGTCTCCAATATAAATGATGGGTATATTCACTTTTAAATAAGCAATGAAAATACAATCACGGGCAATGATGATATCATATTCATCTTTTTCATTAAACAAATCCGATAGTATTACTGCAAAGTAAGATGAATATAGTGCAGGAATAAAAGGAGTGTCTTTGTTTTGTAAAAAATGCAATTTTTTTGCTTTTTCAACGAAACCACCGCCTATCCATTCCACGTCATGTGTTTTTTGCAATGAATGAAAGATATAATACAAAGTTCCCGACCAATTGTTTATATCATAAGGATTTAAGCTGGAAAGAAAAGCTATTTTCATTTTTTAATAATTAATCTTTTTGATCCTTCTTGATCTATTTTAGTTAAAATTTCTCCTTCTTCTGTTTCCGAAAGAGTTATTTTCTTTATCTTTTCATTACTGTCAATCGTATAAAGATAAGTATTGATAGAACATGGGAGAGCTCCTTGAGATTTCATATTATTACTCTTCACCGAAGCTTGTTCAATTTGAAGCATAAATGGCTCCCATGTTCCACTATAATAGCAATATCATGCATCTCCTTCTCGAGAAATGACTTCATAATCTATTATTTTACCTTCTTTTGAGTATAATACGAGTATGTCATCACTATACGGATAAAACCCTGGTCTTGTTATATCGCAATCTTTGGAGATAATTACGATAATAAAATCATTTTTTTCCATCTTCGATGCATATCTATACCATACTCCCTTTTTTGAACATTCACAGTCATGTATATCCGGAACAAACCACCGGACTAATTCCTTTGAAATTTCTTTGCCAGACATGAAATTATTTTTACTGACTGTATCTGTCTGAATTTCTCTAAAATTGATCATATAACTCTCAAACATTTCAATTTGTTGTCCTAAAGCTATAGTCGTATTTTGCACACATAAAAACGCAATAATCTTTTTCATTTTCTATTGATTAACACGAATCGCAACTCCTTTATGAGTACTCATATGTTTAGTGATAGATCAATTTGATTTATTCCTGACAATGAAACTTTTTTGATTATCGACATCCCATTCAATATTTCCTTTTTCTTTTGAAAGCAATTTTTGTATTATTCGTCCCTCTTCAGTTATTGAATAAATGTACGTTTTAATTTTACACGGAACGGGGTAACCCGTGTTGCTTTTCCAATATTCTTTGGGGACGTAGGCTTGCTCCACTTCGAGTTCGAACGGTTTCCTAGTACCTTTTAAATTGTATTCCCAGAAGTCACCATACCGACTTATTATTTTATTGTCTATGATATTTCCCTCTTTGGTGTAAACAAAAAGCATATTCTCATTATACGGGTAATATCCCTTACGTGGGGTATCGCAATCTTTGCTTATAAATGCAATAAAATATTTATCGTACTCTATCATTTTTTCGTACCGAAACCACAACATTCCTTCCTCACACTTGCAGTCATTTTCCGTTGTAACGAATGATATGACGGACTCTTTGTCAATATGAAGTTTTGGACGCCACACATCTGCTTTACTGATCGTGTCTGCCTGAATTATTTCGAAATTAGATAGAAATTTATTAAAATTCGTCTTTTCTTGACTGAGAAGGACATTGATATTTAAAACAAATAAAAAAATGATTATTTTTTTCATATTCGCAAAATATTATTGATTAGTCCGAACAGTTGTTACTGTATAGTTATTCGATTCAAAACCTCCTGTAAGTTTTCCATTATTAAGGATTAATGTGTTGCTGGAGGACGTGCCTTTATCCACTTTCGAGGTAGCCGGATCATAAAAATTGTATGTGGTAGTGCCGCTTCCATCGGCATTATAATTGCCAATTCATTCAAACTTTTTTTAGTCAATTTTTTCATCTTGATCTGCTCTAAACATTTATATAGCGATTGTACAATATTGATGTAGGATGTTCCCTTTAACAAGCAGTTTGAGAGAAGCGGTAACTTATACCTCATACACATTCAGTGTATTCTTCAAATTAGCACCCTTTGTTTTTTATTTTAATTTTAACAAAAAAATCCTACATTGACTACTAATAATGAAAGGTCATTTCTTGATTTTTATAAATTTTTTAGAACTGATATTGTAAATAGGGTCCTTATCAAAAAATAAAGTTATTGAATCAACAAAAAGACCTTTATATTTTCTCAGTTTGGCAAAATTAAAATAATCATAATTATCCCAATGATAATAACCTTTACTTAAAGCATCTTTTGTAGAAAATATATCTTTTGATATGGGTTGAGTAAAAAAGTCTTTAGTCTGTGGCATTAGAACAAAATATATACTATCTTCATTGATACGCAAGCTATCCATAGGTAGGACAAAATAACCCGGATAATATCCTTCACGTACATCTACAAATTCATCTGTTGTTCCATAGTAATACCCTTTGAATTGATTACCTGACCTTTTCAAAACAATATAGATGTCTTCATCTATCGTGGATTTAATTGGATAGACGTAATGGTATAATCCTTCTAAATTGTTTTGTTTTAAATGTGCTTTATCTTTCATATTTTTACAAGAGATAATAGAAGAAAGTAAACCGATAAAAATTAATAGAAAATGGATGTTTTTCATAATATATGAATATTAAATTATTTATTGCGGAATTTGAATATGATAACATCCATTTTCTTTCATAAAATAAATATTATTATCCCTTAAAGCATTTTCAAAAGCTGATGGATCGCTAATTGAAGATTGCGAAACGTCGAATACGTTCATCTGAGAAGGATCTGCAAAATGTTTAGAGACACTACTTGGCCCTACTGAATTAATCATGGCCTCCATATTCGCAATATTAATCCACAAACAATCTAAATCTGAAGAAATTAGAAACAAGTTGTAACTCTTTTCTATACTTGTAGTGCTTTCAGCATCGTAATATTTCTTGTTTTGTGAAAACACACTGAAGTTAAAAAGAAAAATTGCAAATAAAAATGTTGGTATTTTCATGTTTATTATAATTAAAATATTAAACCACACTGTGTTACGAATCTTACATCATCAGAACTTCCAACTGTACCTAAGAAAGTACCACTTACAATATCGTAGTAATGAGTCACTCCAATAAATGTTTTTTGTTGAATTTCACTTAAAATCGGCATCATGATAGCCAATTCATTCAAACTTTTTTTAGTCAACTTTTTCACAATTATTTTTCTACTTTAATGTCATTAATTTTGTATTTATCATCTTGTTTTATAACACTTAAAGTAATAGTGGTTCTATTATTTTTCCATTTTGTATATTGCATTTGGTATGTATTATTACCTAAATATATAAACTTGATAGAAGGGATCCACAATCTGTCGAAATCGTAATAATCAATCAGTAAATCATATCCAGATAAATAGTTCATATCATTTATGTCTATTGCAGATTTAAATTGCGTTAAAGCATTTGTTGCAAGATACCTCTTGCGTAGAGTTTCTAATTGGGATGTTAAGTCGGAAGGCATACTGCAATATTCCACTGTATAGGCGTCATAAAATGTTTTGAGCAATGATAAAGGTGTTGAATCATCTATTGTAACAGGTATAGGTTTTTCAAAAAAAAGGCTGTCCCCATAGAGTGAATTATTCCACTCCGGAGTAATATAATCAATCATTATGCGTTTATTATGTATTACCCTTATAGGAATTTGTGTTTGCTTATTATCGAAATTTTGAGTATAACTTACCATATACCAGTTATTGTTTAAATGCTTTACTTGTAAGGTAGAAATAGAAGATTTACTAAAATCCTGTGCTCTGATAATTGGATCAGATTGAGTGGCTAATTTTATTCTTCCAATTTTAGATAACAATCTATCAGTAAAATATACTTGTAAGATTGAATCATTAGCAGCATCATGCATTTCCATTATGTGTGTTGCATAAGATGTATAGAATTTTTTAATTTCTAGTATTACTTTTTGCGATTCTACATTTTTTGTATTTTGTGTTATGCCCATAGTAGCTGATTTACCGCCACACATACAAAAAATAAGAAAAGCAATTAATAGTAAGCTTGCTAATCTTGTTTTCATATTATTTTTAATTAATTTTGTCTTAAAATTGTATACGTTGAATTGGAGTCATTTCTGTACGCAGATCCTCCATACATATCTATTTGAACAAAGTCTGAAATCCATTGCTGGCCATTATACATTGCAATATGTCCATATGGATGTCCATCAATAGCTTCAAAAACAACTATATCTCCTACTTGTGGAGTATAATTAGAAGAATCCACAGCTGAGAAACCGATTGTTGGTAACCAAGTATCATAATCGCAAGCCGAATTAGGTCGTCCTTCTGTTGAAATACCTCCAGCTTCAATTGCTTGTCTTACTGATCGTGCGCAGTATCCTGTAGAAGAGTCATTGGCATTATTGGTAAGAAAGTCAACAGCATTATTGATACTATACATATTTCCAGAGGGGGAGACGTAACTTCCTGATGAATCATATGACCCACTCCCTCCATATGACCCACTAACAGTTACCTCCGCGTAAGTATAACCCCAATCCTCTACATATCCTCCGTTCCAAGTTCCATTTGCACACATAGCATCAAATTCAGCTACAGTATAAGGATGATATATAGACCCATCTCCTCCACCGACAATTTTTTTTTGTTGAATTTCATTTAAAATCGGCATCATAATTGCCAATTCGCTTAAACTTTTTCTTGTTAATTTTTTCATGTTGATTTGTTTTAAATTGTTTATATTTCAATCATTTATTCCTGTTATCAGGAAGTATTCATTTTTTATAAAAAGCATATGGAAGAATACCATGATATCCTCTTCCGATAATAAATTACTTTCTTTCAACTTGTATAGAGCTTGTGAAATTTCAGATAATTCGTCAAACCTGTTACTATTCAAAGTAATTAGAAAATCAACGATTTCTTTTTTTATCCTGATGGAGGTTTCTCTCATTTTGTTCTTAAAACGATTAGTTACTTGGGATTCGGATATCCTGTAATACAATAGCGATTGCGATTCGATATAAAATACGGCTCCTGCTTTAGCCATTTCCATCCACCATTTGTAATCTTCCGCAAAGTCATAATATTCATATTTCAACGCATTTTTTTTAATGAAATAACTGCGCATCATGGATGTGGAATTAAAGAAAAGATTGTTTCGCAATAAATGAAGCAAAGGAGATTTTACAATGCCTGAAATGGTACGGTTGACAGTTCCTTTAGGAATATTCTCTCCAAAAGGAGTAATCCAGGATGTACAAACAGTAATATCAGGATTCTTTTCCAAGATAGCATGTTCAATTCGTAACCGGTCTATATGCATAATGTCGTCGGCGTCCATACGGGCAATATATTTACCGGTAGCCGCTTCCATTCCTAAATTTAGCGACTCTATAAAATCGTGTTTGTTTTCAATCAGTTTAATCCGTTCATCTTTAAAAGAACGCATGATCGAAAGTGTATCATCGGTGGAACCGTCGTTTACGATAATAAATTCAAAATCGGAAAACGATTGTTTTAATACGCTTTCAATTGCTTCGGATACGTATTTTTCAACATTATAAGCGGACATTACCACTGATATTTCACACATAATTCATGCCTCCTGTCATATTTTTATAAACTTCCACTGTTTGGTTCATCATTCGTTG
>JBAYZS010000068.1:0-10478 GCA_041672395.1 Dysgonamonadaceae bacterium
GAGTTATCATTTAGATTTCATGGATCAATTGGAATCGGAAGCGATTCATATTTTCCGTGAAGTAGCCGGACAGTTTGAAAAACCGGCATTGTTATTTAGCGGTGGAAAAGATTCCATCGTGATGGTGTATTTAGCGCTTAAGGCTTTCAAGCCTTGCAAATTACCTTTTCCATTAGTGCATGTTGATACAGGGCATAATTTTCCTGAAGCACTTGAATATCGAGATAATTTGGCCAAAAAAATTGGTGCTGAACTGGTTGTTCGAAAAGTGGAAGATACTATCAAGCAAAAAGGACTGACAGAGCCAAAAGGTAAAATTGCTTCTCGTAATGCACTGCAGACTTTTACGTTGCTGGACACCATCGAGGAATTCCAGTTTGATGCTTGCATTGGTGGAGGAAGACGCGATGAGGAAAAGGCGCGCGCAAAAGAACGAATCTTTTCAGTGAGGGATTTATTTGGAGGATGGAATCCAAAATTGCAACGTCCCGAACTGTGGCACACTTATAACGGTAAAATACATAAAGGTGAAAATGTGCGTGTTTTCCCTCTGAGTAACTGGACAGAACTTGATGTTTGGAACTATATTAGAAGAGAGCAAATTCCTTTACCATCTGTCTATTTTTCTCACGAAAGAGATGTCATTGAATATCAAGGACAACTTCTTGCCGTTTCTCCTTTTATTCAAATAGATGAGAACGACGTGGTAATGAAAAAGAATGTTCGATACAGAACTGTGGGAGACATGACTTGTACGGCTGCCGTTGAATCGGAAGCGTATGAACTAGATGATATTATCAATGAAATTGCTGCTACCAGAACCAGTGAAAGAGGTGAAACGCGTATAGATGATAAAATGTCGGACGCGGCAATGGAGGATAGGAAAAAAGACGGTTATTTTTAGAATTCAAAACAAACATGGATATACTTCGATTTTTAACGGCAGGTAGTGTGGATGATGGGAAAAGTACACTCATCGGTCGCCTCTTGTACGATAGTAAAAATATATTAATCGACCAACTCGAAGCGCTTGAACAAAGCAGTAAAAAGCTTAAAGATGGAGGGGTCGACCTGGCATTACTTACCGATGGATTAAGGGCTGAACGAGAACAAGGAATTACTATTGATGTAGCGTATAAATATTTTTCTACACCAAATAGAAAATTCATTATTGCAGATGCACCAGGTCATATTCAATATACTCGTAACATGGTAACGGGTGCCTCTAATGTGGATCTGGCGGTTATTCTGATTGATGCTCGAAATGGTATTATTGAACAGACTAAAAGGCATTCTATCATTTGTTCATTATTGCAGATTCCTTTTATAGTTATTGCTGTAAACAAAATGGACCTGATAAATCATTCACAGGAACGTTATGATGAAATTGTGGATGAATTTAAAAAGTTGGCTGAGGTTGTAGAAATAACTTCTGAAGTAAGTTTTATTCCTATTAGTGCACTTAATGGCGATAATATTGTTGACAGGTCTGCAAATATGAATTGGTATGAGGGCCCTACAATGATGGAATTGCTTGAAACAGTGGAGGTTCAGGAGTCTGTTAATCTTGAAAACGCTCGAATGCCTATTCAATATGTCTTGCGTCCTCAAACGGAAGAGAATCCTGATTATAGGGGTTATGCCGGTAAAATAGAAAGTGGCAAGTTTAAAAAAGGGGATAAAATAACTATTTATCCTTCTGGTGTTAAAGCTACTATTGCTGCTGTTGAATGTAATAATCAGATTGTAGACGAGGTGTTTGCTCCGCAAAGTACTGTTATTCATTTGGAAGAAGATGTGGATGCAAGTAGGGGTGATATAATTGTGATCCAGGATGATATATTGAAGGTTGAACGTGATATTGAAGCTGTAATTGCTTGGATGGATGAGAAGCCGTTAACGCTGGGTGGAAGATATTTGCTTCAACAAAATAGTCGGGTAACAGACGTAATAGTTACTGAATTTATTCAGAAAATTGATGTAAATACCCTTGGAAAACATAGTGGGGTTTCGTCAATTGGGTTGAATGAATTGGTCTTAGTAAGATTAAAAACTGCTGTTCCTTTGGCTTATGATAGTTATAGCAAACTTCGTAATACGGGTGGGGCTATTCTTATAGATAAAACAAGTTATACAACTGTAGCAGCTATACTTTTTAAATAAATAAACATACTATGGGCGAGGGTAAATTAAAACGGAAAATAATAGATAGGAAATCATTGTTTCCTGTCTATTTACGCCCTGACCACATCAACATCCTGATTGTTGGCGAGGATTATGATTGTGATCAGATAATCGGCACTATTTACAAGTCATCACCGAAAGTGAAAATTAGGGTAGTAGGGGAATTTGGAAATAGAATGGGGACACATTTAAAAGAGTCTTATCCAAATACTCCAATCGAAATCAGACCTTATGACTTATCTGATCTTGATGAGATGAATGTACTTGTTGTTGCAATTGAGGATGAAGGTGTTTGTGAAAAAATATCGCAGGAGGCCCATGCAAAGGGACTTTTAGTGAATATTATTAACCAACCGGATAAATCTGATTTTCACCTTCAAAATGTGCTTACAACAGAAACAAGAGAAAAAAATCCTGAAGCTTCAGAAACAGAAATCATTACAGGTAAAAAGTGGACTAAGATTGTAAAAAGATCTGCTTGGGCATTCATTTTTATGATTGTCGGATATTTTGTAATTTCTCTTATTCCATTCAAGCATTTGGGTTTTGATCCGCAGGCCTTAATAGCTACACTGGATAAAATTTTCTATTTAATGATCTTGGTGGGTTTTCTTGCTCAATTGATTGATGGCGCTCTTGGAATGGGATATGGCGTAATCTCAACTGCGGCGTTGCTGAGTTTGGGAATTCCACTGCCTTCTATTAGTGGGGGTGTTCACACCGCTGAGATGTTTTCAAGTGCTGTCTCTGGTTATAATCATTATAAGTTTGGCAATATAAATAAAAAGCTTCTCAAAAATATTGCCATTCCTGGTGTGATTGGTGCTATTTTGGGGGCGGTTTTACTTTCTATTCTTGGCAGAGATTATGAAGGTGTCATTAAACCTATTATTGCTGTTTATACAATGATAATGGGTGTAAAAATTCTTACAACTGCTTTTAATGGCAGAATTAAGGGCTCAAGAAAGGTTAGGCGTGCCGGTGTTCTTGGATTTACAGGCGGATTACTTGACTCTTTTGGTGGTGGAGGTTGGGGCCCTTTGGTTACTACTACATTAATTTCAAAAGGCAAAACTCCACGCTATGTGATTGGCACAGTAAGCATTTCAGAATTTTTTGTTACATTGGCCAGTTCGCTTACTTTCTTTACTTTCTTAGGATTGAATCATTGGCAGGTTATTCTGGGATTGATTATTGGTGGTGTAATTGCTGCACCTATAGCTGCTCGTTTGGCAGGGAAATTACCCGTGAAGACAATGCTAATAGCTGTTGGTTGTTTAGTTATTATCTGGTCGCTAAATGTTTTTATTAAAAGCTTAACATAAACTTTTATTACTTTTTATCTTGTTGATAATGTGAAGGATTTTTTTTTAGAGAATGCTTTTATGAAAAAAATCAGATTAAATGTTTTGTAATTAAAAAAAAAGGCTCTATATTTGCACCCGCAATTTGAGCGAACGAGGTTTAGAAACTTGAATCGCTTTTTAATTGGCCGATTCGTCTATCGGTTAGGACGCAAGATTTTCATTCTTGAAAGAGGGGTTCGATTCCCCTATCGGCTACTAAAAGAAAAAATATAATTAAAATGGCAAATCATCAATCATCAAAAAAAAGAATCAGACAGATAAAAGTTCGTCGTTTGACTAATAGATATGCGTCACGTACTGCACGCAACTCTGTCCGTAAACTTCGCTCAACTACTGTAAAAGAAGATGCTCTGAAGATATATCCGGAAGTTTGCTCAATGTTAGATAAATTGGCAAAAAACAATGTTATTCATGCTAATAAAGCGAACAACTTGAAATCTAAAATGGCTGCTCACGTTAATAGCTTGAAAGCTTAAAAACAAACGTAAATAATATAATCAGAGCCGGACAAGTGTAAAATATGTCTGGCTCTGATTCTTTATACAGTAATTTAATAGACTATAATTTTAAGTGATGGTTAAACATTTGGTATTATTTAAATTGGCTGATCAGGCTGAAGGAAAGAGTAAAAGAGAAATTGCTCTTAATATTAAAAATGATTTAGAGGCTCTGAAAGATAAAATTGATGTTGTCCGAAATATTAAGGTTTATTTGAATGATACTAAATCGGCTTCTGGTAATTATGATATAATTCTGGATAGTGAGTTTGAATCAATCGAAGATGTAAAAATATATGCCAACCATCCTGATCATTTGGTTATTGCAGCTTATATTGCTAAAGTAAGAACAGAAAGAGCTGCAATAGATTACGAATATTAACGTTAAAATACATGTTTTAAAATGTGAAAGCGGTTTTTAATAATCCGCTTTTTTTTGACCATTTTTATCGTTTCTAAATCATTAAAAAGCCTTGCTTTTCTCGCAAAAAATTCGTAAATTTGTTCACGTTTTTAAAGTGCCTGCGAACGTGGAATAATACACTATTGAAAGGGCATTTAACTAAGATCATATAGGATAATAATGACACAAGAACAATTGAATGCAGCAAGCGGTGAATATTCAGCGCAAAACATACAAGTTTTAGAAGGACTCGAAGCTGTAAGAAGAAGACCTGCCATGTATATTGGTGATGTTAATGAGAGAGGATTGCATCACTTGGTTAATGAAGTAGTTGATAACTCTATTGATGAGGCGTTAGCAGGATATTGCGACGAAATAAATGTGGTTATCAACGAGGATAATTCTATAACCGTAAAAGATAATGGGCGTGGTATTCCAGTGGATTTTCACGAAAAAGAAAAAAAATCGGCTCTTGAAGTAGTGCTCACTGTTTTACATGCCGGTGGAAAATTCGACAAAGGTACATACAAAGTTTCAGGTGGTTTGCACGGTGTTGGTGTATCATGCGTGAACGCTCTGTCAATATATCTGAAAGCGGAGATTCATCGTAACGGAAAAATGTATACTCAAGAATATTCTAAAGGTAAACCATATTCAGATGTGAAAATTGTTGGAGAATCTGAAGATTCAGGTACAATTATTACCTTTAAACCAGACGATTCAATTTTTGTAGTGTTGGAATATCGTTATGATATTTTGGCCACTCGATTAAGAGAGCTTGCTTTTTTAAATGCCGGAATTACGCTAACCCTAACAGATAAACGTCAGGTAAACGATAAAGGTGTATACAAAAGTGAACGCTTTCATTCGGAAACGGGGTTGGAGGAATATGTAAGGTATATTGATAAAACAAAAGAACCTTTGATAGTTGATCCAATTCATATTATTACTGAAAAGAATGATATCCCTATTGAGATTGCCATGACATATAATTCTACTTATAACGAGAATGTTTTCTCTTATGTAAATAATATTCATACAATTGAAGGCGGTACACACTTAACGGGCTTTCGAAGAGGACTTTCACGTATTCTAAAGAAATATGCAGAGGATTCAAAAATGCTGGAAAAGGTGAAAGTAGAAATTTCAGGGGATGATTTCCGTGAAGGTCTAACTGCTGTACTTTCTGTTAAAGTTGCTGAACCTCAGTTTGAAGGACAAACGAAAACAAAGCTGGGTAATAGCGAGGTTATGGGTGCTGTAGATCAGGCAATAGGCGAGGCTTTAAAGATTTATCTGGAAGAACATCCTAAGGAAGCAAAGATTATTGTTGAAAAAGTAGTTCTTGCTGCCACAGCAAGGAATGCTGCTCGCAAAGCGCGAGAAATGATACAACGTAAATCCCCATTGTCTGGTGCTGGACTTCCAGGTAAATTGGCTGATTGTTCAGATAAAGATCCTTCTAAATGTGAGATATTCTTGGTCGAGGGAGATTCTGCTGGTGGTACAGCAAAACAAGGACGTGATCGTATGTATCAGGCAATTCTTCCATTACGTGGTAAGATTTTGAATGTGGAAAAAGCAATGCCTCACAGAGTGCTCGAAAATGATGAAATCCGCAATATGTATACTGCTCTTGGTGTTTCTATTGGAACAGTGGAAGATTCAAAAGAATTGAATATGGAGAAATTAAGATATCACAAGGTTATTCTTATGACTGATGCCGATGTCGACGGTAGTCATATTGACACATTGATTCTTACTTTCTTTTTCAGATATATGCGTCCCTTAATTGAAAAAGGGTATATTTATATAGCTACACCTCCTCTCTATTTGTGTAAAAAAGGAAAAGTTGAAGAGTATTGCTACAATAATCGTCAACGCGAGGCCTTTATTGATAAGTATGGTGAAGGAAATGAAAATGCTATTCATACTCAACGTTATAAAGGTTTGGGTGAAATGAATGCTGAACAACTTTGGGATACTACAATGAATCCTGAAAATCGTACCTTGAGGCAGATTTCAATTGAGAATACTGCTGATGCGGATATGATTTTCTCTATGTTGATGGGTGAAGAAGTGGCTCCTCGTCGTGAGTTTATCGAAGAAAATGCTACTTATGCTAATATTGACGCTTAATAATTAATTCATGATTCGTCCTCCTGCGCTGAGATTTAATGATAAAGCGGTAATTCTATCACCGGCTGGTTGTATTAATGACCAACCGGTTTATGATACGGCTGCTATTCTTTCGCAGTGGGGATTAAGCGTAGTGGTGAGCGAATATGCTTTGAATAAAGTGGGCAGATTCAGTGGTACTTTCGATCAACGATTAGACGATTTACAAACAGCATTTGATGATCCTAATATAAAGTTGATATTGTGCTCAAGAGGAGGATATGGGATAGTTCAATTATTGGATAAGCTTAATTTTGATAAATTAATCGCTTATCCAAAGTGGATTGTGGGATTTAGTGATATAACTGCATTGCATTCAGCTTTATTGAGCAAAGGTGTCATGTCTGTACACGGACCAATGGCAAAGCATTTTGCAGATGAAGGTCCTGAAGATGTTTCGGTACGTTTTACGAAAGCAATCCTTGCAAACCAATCGGTAACTTATGAAATTCCTGTCACAAAATATAGACACCTAAATAGACCGGGAAAGGCTTCCGGCACTTTATTTGGAGGCAATCTTTCAGTTTTTTGTGGAACAATTGGCTCAAAATTGAATAAAGTTCCCCGAAATGGTATCTTGTTTATCGAAGACATTGGTGAAGAGCCTTATCGTGTAGACAGATTTATGTACCAATTGAAACTTGCAGGGGTGTTTGAACGTATTGGGGGTTTGATAGTTGGTCAGTTTACCGATTTTAACGAAGATGAAGCGATGTATGAGTCTCTATATAATTCAATAGCATCAGTTGTAAATAATTATTCATTCCCAGTCTGTTTTGACTTTCCGATAGGTCATGTCAGATTAAACTTTCCTGTTATTATTGGAAATAAAGCAACCTTAACAGTTGATGAAGAGACTGTTATTTTAAAACAATAGCTTTGCATATGACTATTTCAACTGAATTTATGTTGTTAATCGGCTCAGTTCTTTTCTTTATCAGTATGCTGGTAGGGAAAGCCGGACATAGATTTGGGGTGCCAGTCTTATTATTGTTTCTTCTTGTGGGAATGATTTTTGGATCGGACGGTTTTGGTTTAGAATTTCAAAATTTACAGATTGCACAAACTATTGGTACAATTTGCCTTAGTATTATATTATTTTCTGGTGGTCTCGATACAAAATTTGTTGAGATAAAACCTATAATTGGTCCTGGGATTGTGCTTGCAACCCTGGGAGTTATGTTAACAGCATTAGTTACAGGTGTTTTTACTTGGTGGATGTGCGGACAATGGTTCCCTTCTATGGGAATGGGTTTGTTGTTAGCTTTTTTGTTGTCATCCACTTTCTCTTCTACTGATTCTGCTTCAGTTTTTGGTATTCTTCGTTCTAAAGGATTGGTACTTAAGAATAATCTGAGACCTATGCTTGAATTGGAAAGTGGTAGTAACGATCCCATGGCATACATGCTGACTATTATGTTTATGGATATTATTCGATCTGGCGACCACCCTGATTATTTAATGGTAATCCTTACGGTTATTTTACAGTTAATTATTGGTGGTGTTTTAGGTTACCTTTTAGGCAAATTAGGCGTGATAGTAATAAACCGGATTAAGATGGATAACACATCACTTTATCCAATTCTTTTACTAATACTTGGAGTGTTCATTTTTGCAATAACCTATTTCTTGAAAGGTAATGGTTATCTTGCGGTCTATATCGCTGGATTAGTAATTGGTAATTCTAAGTTTGTGCATAAGAGAACATCAATGAATTTCATGGATGGTTTTGCCTGGATGAGTCAGATATTATTATTCCTCACATTGGGACTTTTGGTAAATCCTCATGAACTGGTGGAGGTTGCAGTTCCTGCTCTAATTATTTCGGTATTTATAATCTTCATCGCTCGACCGTTATCCGTTTTTACTAGTCTTACTCCTTTTAAGAATTTTAGTATTAAAGATAAAGTTTTTGTTTCTTGGGTGGGATTACGTGGAGCAGTTCCAATCATTTTCGCTATTCTCCCTTTGGCAGCAGATATTCCAGGTTCACGGATGGTTTTTAACATAGTATTTGTAATAACTATTATTTCGCTCCTTGTTCAGGGAACTACATTACCTTTAGTTGCTAAATGGCTTGGCCTTTCAGAAAAGCCAGAACAATATAAGGAGTTTGAGGATTTTGATGTTGAGTTCGATGAAGAAATAAAGTCGGCAATGACGGAAATATTGATTACAGAAAAGACGTTATCTTATGGTAAAAATTTGATGGAAATGCCATTGCCCGAAAAAACGCTTGCTGTTATGGTCAAGAGAGGTAATAGATATTTCATACCTACAGGACAAACTGAACTTCATTCGGGAGATAAATTACTGGTGATTTCCGATGATGAAGAAGCATTGAAAGAAACCTATAAAAATATGGGTATTTCAGAGTTTAACTATCAAAAAAACAAATAGTTTAAATGAAAAAGATAGATTGTTTTCTTGCTGTTCTTTTGGGTGTGGCTTCAGTTATGCTTTTGGTTTCTTGCAATTCATGCAAGTCGAACAAAGAGACGACAAAAAATATTGTAGAACCCTATATGAAGATTTCCCCCAACTTTAATGCAGATAGCGCATATTGTTATATTGATAAACAGGTGAGTTTTGGTCCTCGTGTTCCAAATTCGTCTGCACATTCAGCTTGTGGCGATTATCTTGTTATGAAACTAAAGGAATTCGGTGCCGATGTTACTGAGCAAAAAGCTGATGTTACGAATTATAATGGTGAAAATCTAAAAATGCGTAATATTATTGGTAGTTATAATACAGAAAATGATCATCGTATATTATTATTTGCCCATTGGGATACCCGTCCGTTTGCTGATGAAGAATCAGATCCGAACAAGCAGATACAACCTATTTTAGGTGCAGATGATGGAGCGAGTGGGGTAGGAGTTTTATTAGAAATTGCCCGTCAACTAAAACTTAAAAATGCGAATGTAGGAGTAGATATCATTTTTTTTGATGTTGAAGATTATGGTCAACCTAACTTTGATAAAAATATAGTTCAGGGAGATTGGTGGTGTTTAGGGTCGCAATACTGGTCAGAAAACCCACACAAGGAGAATTACAAAGCCGATTATGGTATTTTATTAGACATGGTAGGTTCTACAGGCGCCACCTTTTTGAAAGAAGGATATTCCAGGCAATACGCTCCAAAAGTAGTCGAGAAATTATGGAGCACTGCTGCAAAGTTAGGTTATAGTCAGTTTTTTCTTGGTAAAAATGGCGGATTCATTACCGATGATCATGTACCGGTTAATGAAAAACTACGCATTCCAAGTGCCGATATCATTAATATCAAAGATACCGGAACAGGTTTTGCTTCACATTGGCATACTTTGAGCGACGACATGAGTAATATTCATAAGCCAACATTAAATGCAGTTGGACAAACCTTAATGGAAGTGATTTACCTTGAAAATTAAGAGATTATATTAAACTATTTCAAGAAAGAGTATTAGGATAATGAAAACAATAGACGAAGTACAACAAGATATTATTGATGAATTCAGCATATTTGACGACTGGATGGATAAATATGCTCTTATTATTGAACAGGGAAACGCTTTAACTGCTTTAGATGAAAAATACAAGACACCTGAAAATATAATTCAGGGATGTCAAAGTCGTGTATGGCTTCAAACTGATTTTATCGAAGGGCGTCTCTATTTCAAGGCAGAAAGCGATGCCGTGATTGTAAAAGGTTTATTGGCTTTGGTATTGAGAGTTTTCAACGATAGAACCCCTGATGAAATAACAGGAACCGATCTTCGCTTCATGAAAGAGCTTGGTCTTACTGAGCATCTCTCCCCAACTCGTGCAAATGGTCTGCTAGCCGTAATCAAGCAGATTCGTTTCTAT
>JBAYZS010000069.1:0-10449 GCA_041672395.1 Dysgonamonadaceae bacterium
TATCCGGTGAATTTAGGTTCACCGTCACGGACTTGAACCCAATCGTCTGTCTCTACGACTGAGGCATTGCGGGCACGTTCTTTCTGTTTCTGCATCTCGACATTAAAGCCTTCTACATCAACACTCATATTATTTTCGCGGAGGATTAGTTCCGTGAGGTCAAGCGGAAAGCCGAATGTGTCGTACAACTGAAAGGCGACTGTGCCTTCAAGAACGTTTTTACCTGTGGCTTGGTGGTCGGAAACTTGCTTGTCTAACAGACGAATCCCTGTCTCCAAGGTTCTCAAAAAAGATTCTTCTTCTTCTTTAATAACTTTCTCTACTAACGTTTGCTGTTGCTTGAGTTCTGCATAATCGTCTCCCATGACTTTAATCAACGCGGGTACCAGCTTATAAATAAACGATTCATGCATGTTCAAAAATGTATATCCATAGCGCACAGCACGTCGCAAAATCCTGCGAATGACATATCCGGCCTTGGCATTTGATGGTAGCTGACCGTCGGTTATTGAGAAGGAAATGGCACGAAGATGGTCGGCAATAACGCGCATAGCAACGTCTTTCTTTTTGTCTACACCATAAGCAGTATGGGTGATTTCAGCAATTTTTTGGATGATGGGTTGGAAAATATCGGTATCGTAATTTGATGTTTTACCTTGAACGGCCATACATAAACGCTCAAATCCCATCCCGGTATCAATAACTTTTGCGGGAAGTTCTTCGAGCGACCCATTTGATTTTCTGTTGAATTGCATGAACACCAAATTCCAGATTTCTACAACCTGGGGATGATCGTTGTTTACCAACGTGAGCGCATTCACTTTCTTTCGTTCTTCTTCTGAACGCAAATCGATATGTATTTCTGAACAGGGACCGCAGGGACCGGTATCACCCATTTCCCAGAAGTTATCTTTTTTGTTTCCGTTGATGATTCTGTCTGTTGGCAAAAATTGTTGCCACATTTCAGCTGCTTCATTATCGCGCTCCAAATTTTCTACTTCGGAACCTTCAAAAACGGTTACATACAATAGACTTTTATCGAGCTTGATTACTTCGGTCAGATATTCCCACGCATAAGTAATCGCTTCTTTCTTGAAATAATCACCAAACGACCAGTTACCCAACATTTCAAACATGGTGTGGTGATAGGTATCATGCCCAACTTCTTCTAAATCATTGTGTTTGCCACTCACGCGCAAACATTTTTGAGAATCCGCCATCCTTGATTGTTTTATGGGTACATTACCCAAAATAATATCTTTAAACTGATTCATACCTGCATTCGTAAACATCAGGGTTGGGTCACCCTTAACAACCAAAGGAGCTGAGGGAACAATTTGATGATTTCGGGATGCAAAATAGTCTTTGAAGGATTGCCGAATTTCTTGCGATGTCATCATAATAAGCGAATTTCTATTTTCTTATTTATTTAAAGTTGCAAAGTTAAAGCAAAAACTCTATTTTTGCACTAATACAGTTTATCTTAAATATCAATTTTTTATCTTTATTTTAATGGGCAAACGTAAAAAGCCAATCGATTTTTCTACCAGCAAACGTCTTTACTACTCCATTCAGGAAGTTGCAGACCATTTTGCGGTAAATGTATCACTGTTGCGTTTTTGGGAAAAAGAATTTGAGAACATTAATCCCAAAAAGACTTCAGGTGGAACTCGGCAATATACCAAGGACGATATTCAACAAGTTGAAATCGTTTATCACTTGGTTAAAGAAAAAGGGCTAACCCTTGAGGGTGCCCGTCTGGAGTTGAAGGACAACAAAGATCCTGAGAATGTACGCATTGAAACTATTGAACGTCTTAAAACTATTAAAAAGGAACTGCTTAGTTTGGAATTGGAATTCAACCGCTTACACCAATTACAAAAATACAGTAAAACTGAAATAGAATCATAATGAAGAAACTTCTTATAACTTTCTTTTTACTCATCCCTGCAATTATTTTGTTTGCAACTCAAAAGGAAACAGCAAAAGTGATTGTTGGAGCTGAGCAAACAGATCGCTATTTCCCTTTATTAGAAGGTAAAAAGATTGCCATATTGTCTAACCAGACGGGGATGGCAGGAAATGAACACCTTGTTGACCTGCTAATTAGAAACAAATTCAATGTGGTTGGTATATTTTCTCCTGAACATGGATTTCGCGGTACTGCAGATGCCGGTGAGCATGTGGGAAATTCTGTTGATGAAAAAACAAGTGTCCCCATTTGGTCGCTTTATGGTGGTGATGGGGGTAAACCTTCTCCCAACAAGATGAAGGAATTCGATGTACTTCTCTTTGACCTTCAGGATGTTGGACTTCGTTTTTATACGTATTACGCTAGCATGGCAAGAATGATGGATGCTTGCGCCGAAGCGGATAAGATGATGATTATACTGGATCGACCAAATCCAAATGGCTTTTATGTGGATGGTCCTATTCTGGACATGAAACATAAATCGGGCGTGGGATGGCTGCCAATACCAATTGTTCATGGAATGACGCTTGGGGAATTGGCGATGATGATCAATGGCGAAAAGTGGTTGCCTGATGGCAAAACTTGTGACATAACGGTTATTCCATCGTTGAATTATACACATCAAACACGTTACGAGCTACCCATTTCTCCTTCTCCTAATCTACCAAATATTCACTCCATTTATCTGTATCCATCGACTTGTCTTTTTGAAGGAACAGTAGTGAGTCTGGGCAGGGGAACATCTTTCCCTTTTGAAGCTTATGGTCATCCAAAATACAAAGGTTCGGACTTTTCTTTTACTCCCCGAAGTGTTTCCGGTGCAAAAAACCCACCGCTGCTCGACCAAAAATGCTATGGGGTGGACTTGAGAATGGTATCCAATAATCATATCTGGGAAAACGGTTTCGACCTTTCTTATGTAATTGATGCATACAACAATCTGAAAATGGGTGACTCGTTTTTCACTTCATTCTTTGAGAAACTAGTCGGGGTGGATTATATCCGAAAAGACATTATCGCCGGTAAATCTGCTAAAGAGATTAAAGCTAAGTGGGCTTGCGATGTGGAACAATTCAAACAACAACGACGCCCTTATCTTTTGTATGCTGAATAACAAACAACTCAATCGATAACAGAACATTATTAAATGCACTTTTTAAGTGCATTTTTTGTACTTTTGCATTTCAATTTTAATGAATTATGGAAATTGTAACAAAATATAGCCCTGCTGAGGTAGAAGACAAATGGTATAAATACTGGATGGACAATAATTTGTTCCATTCTGAACCTGATGAACGTGAACCGTTTACAATCGTTATTCCACCTCCTAATGTCACGGGTGTTCTTCATATGGGACACATGCTGAACAATACAATTCAGGATGTGTTGATTCGTCGTGCAAGAATGCAGGGAAAAAATGCTTGTTGGGTTCCCGGAACCGACCATGCTTCTATTGCCACTGAAGCGAAAGTGGTGAACAGACTAGCATCGCAAGGTATCAAAAAGAGCGATCTAACCCGTGATCAGTTCATGGAACATGCCTGGGATTGGACTCGTGAACATGGGGGAATCATTCTGGAGCAATTGAAAAAACTTGGTGCATCATGCGACTGGGAACGCACAGCTTTCACTATGGACGATACTCGGTCTGAAAGTGTGCTACGCATATTTTGCGACCTTTATAACAAGGGGCTGATTTACAGGGGTGTGCGCATGGTTAACTGGGACCCAAAAGCTCTTACTGCTCTTTCGGACGAGGAAGTTGTCCATAAAGAGGTTAACGGTAAATTGTATTATCTCAAATATAAGATAGTTGATGAATCTGGTTCATCAGCATCCAATGCTGAATATGCTATCGTAGCAACAACCCGCCCGGAAACAATTATGGGCGATACGGCAATGTGCATCAATCCTAACGATCCAAAGAATGCTCACCTGAAGGGTAAGAAAGTAATGGTTCCGCTTATCAACAGAGTGATTCCCGTTATTGAAGATGATTATGTGGATATTGAATTCGGAACTGGTTGTTTGAAAGTAACGCCGGCTCACGATGTAAACGACTATATGTTGGGCGAAAAGCATAATCTGGAATCTATCAACATTTTCTATGATAACGGTACATTGAATGAAAATGGAGCGATGTATGCCGGAATGGATCGGTTTGATGTTCGCAAACAGATTGAAAAAGATCTGGAATCTGCTGGTTTAATAGAGAAAACAGAACCATATACTAACAAAGTAGGATATTCAGAACGAACGGATGTACCTATTGAACCAAAACTATCAATGCAATGGTTCATGAAGATGGATGATCTGGCAAAACCGGCAATTGATGCGGTAGAAGATAATACTATCAAGTTCTTCCCGGAGAAATATAAAAATACCTATCGCCATTGGATGGAGAACATCAAGGATTGGTGTATCAGCAGACAATTATGGTGGGGACATCGCATTCCTGCATATTTTCTACCAAAAGGTGGATATGTTGTGGCAATGACTAAAGAAGAGGCTTTTGAAAAGGCTCAACAAAAGGTGGATTATCCAATCTCAATCAACGATTTAAAGCAGGATGAAGATGTTCTGGATACCTGGTTTTCGTCTTGGTTGTGGCCAATATCTGTTTTTGATGGTATAAATCATCCTGATAATAAAGAGATTAGTTATTATTATCCCACCAACGACTTGGTAACGGGACCTGATATTATTTTCTTCTGGGTCGCACGTATGATCATGGCTGGTTATGAATACAGAAACAAGCCTTGCTTCAAAAATGTTTATTTCACCGGAATTGTTAGGGATCATTTAGGACGGAAAATGTCTAAACAGCTTGGAAATTCACCTGACCCAATCGAACTGATGAACAAATATGGAGCGGATGGCGTGAGAATGGGAATGCTTCTCTCTTCTGCTGCTGGAAACGATCTACTCTTTGATGAATCACTGTGTGAGCAGGGCAGAAACTTCAACAACAAAATATGGAATGCTTTCCGACTAATCAAAGGTTGGGAAACTGATAATGACATTCCACAACCTGAATCATCAAAAATTGCTATTAAATGGTTCAAAGGAAAACTTTCGGAAACCATTACTGAAATGGACGATCTGTTCTCAAAATACCGTATTTCCGAAGCGCTGATGCTCATCTACAAGCTATTCTGGGATGAGTTCTCATCGTGGTATCTTGAGATGATTAAACCAGCCTACCAAAAGCCTATCGATATAGAGACTTACAATGTTACTCTTTACTATTTTGATGAGTTACTTCGATTATTGCACCCTTTTATGCCCTTTATCACTGAAGAATTATGGCATGCGTTAAACGAACGCAAAGAAGGGGAAAGCATAATGGTATCTTCGCAGCCATCTGTAAAAGAATACGATAGTTCATTACTCGCAGATTTTGAGAATGTTAAACAAATTATTGCCGGTATAAGAACCATCCGTCTTGAAAAGAATATCGTCAACAAAGAAGAGCTGGAACTTCAAGTAGTTGGGAATCATGATACTCGATACGACAGCGTCATTTCAAAGATGTGCAATCTTTTTGCAATCTCTGATGTAAGCGAAAAACAGAGCGGAGCAGTCGGTTTCATTGTAGGCACTATTGAATTTACCGTTCCCTTAGCGGACAAAATGGATACTGAAGCGGAGTTGACCAAGATGAAGTCGGAACTTGCTTATCTTGAAGGATTCCTGCAATCGGTACTCAAGAAACTCAACAATGAACGATTTGTACAAAATGCTAAACCCGAAGTAGTCGAGAACGAAAGAAAGAAACAAGCCGATACAGAAAGCAAAATAGCTATGCTGAAAGAAAACATATCAATTCTCGAGAAATAAGTATTTATTTCTTGAGATATTGATTTAAACCTGTTTGAATTAAAATTCCAGATACGGACTTAACTTTAGCAGATCGTCGGAGGTGAATTCTTCCAACATGGCAAGTTCATCAATCGATTGAACTTGCCCGTTTCGTTTTCTCAAATCCATAATTGCCTGCACTTGCTTGTAACTCAAATATGGATGCCGGTTCAATTCTTTGAAGTCCTGCCGATTGATCTCTATCTTCTGAAAGCTTGAGTCAGGTTGTACAAATGTTGCTATTTTAGAGAACAGTTCGTTATCAATTCCATAGACTTCTCGAAGCTGCTCAACCGAAACAAATCCACCCAATAAATTCCTGTATTTCACAATACGTGACGCGTAAGAACTGCCAATTCCCGGAATCTTTTTCCACTCAGAAGTATCCGTTTCATTGAGATTTATTCTTTCGTTTGCAGTAAACTTTTCTTGTTTTAGATAAGGTTTATAATATTCTTTATCTTCAGAAACATAACTATTCTCAGTTATATATTTTTCTGATGCTATCTTTCTACTGGCATAATATTGTTGCTTTCTTTCCTCATTCAATTTTTGCTCACCTTCTTTTTCTTTTTTGATAAGAGATTTCTCAAACTCTACAAATTCTTGCGTAAGAGAATCATTTACCACAACTATAGTAGACCCATTATGTCTATTGCTAATCATGCTGTTGAAGATTAACGTGAGAACACAAAGAACAAGTAAAATCAGCACAGCAATCCGCGTACTCTTGTCATAATAAAAAAAATCTTTCCATCTCATAGTAGAAGCTTAATAAAAATAAAGTCATAAAGTTAGAAAATACATCATTTCTTTACAATTCATTTGCGATAAATTGTAACTTTGGGACGAAATATAATCAAACATCCTCATAATATATGGTATTAAATTATATCTGGATCGCATTTTTCCTTGTTGCTTTTGTAGTCGCACTTGTTAGACTCATCTTTTTTGGAGACGTAAACATATTTACTGAAATCATGAATTCTACCTATGATTCGGCAAAGAACGGATTTGAAATCTCATTAGGATTAACAGGAGTTCTATCATTATGGATGGGAATAATGAAAATAGGTGAACGGGGAGGGATGATTGATTCATTTTCTAGAGGCGTTGCACCACTTTTTGGCAAACTTTTCCCGGATATTCCCAAAGGTAACCCTGCATCGGGTTCCATTTTGATGAATGTTTCAGCAAATATGTTGGGATTAGACAATGCAGCAACTCCATTTGGATTGAAAGCAATGCAGCAATTACAGGAAATCAACCCAGAAAAAGAGAAAGCATCCAATCCCATGATTATGTTTCTGGTAATGAACGCCTCAGGACTAACCCTTATTCCTGTAACCATTATGGTATATAGGGCGCAAATGGGTGCTGCAAATCCTTCCGACGTATTTTTACCAATAATGATATCTACATTTGCCGCCACACTTGTAGCAATAATTGCTATTTGTTTTAAGCAACGAATCAACATATTTAGTAAGGCAATCATGACATTCTTTCTTGGAATGATTGGTATCATTGCAGGAACAGTAATCCTCTTCAACTCAATGCCCGATGATAAAGTAAATATCGTTTCAAGTCTTGCAGCAAATGTGATACTATTTACCATTATTATTATATTCTTTTTGAAAGCAATGCGCAAAAAGATTAATATTTTTGACGCTTTCATTGATGGTGCAAAAGACGGATTCAAAGTAGCAGTATCCATTATCCCGTTTTTAATCGCGATACTTGTAGGAGTAGGAATGTTTCGCGCATCAGGAGCTATGGATTTCTTAATGAATGGATTAAGTGATTTTGTTGCATACATAGGAATCGACAATCGTTGGGTTGACGGAATGCCAACAGCACTGATGAAACCATTAAGTGGAAGTGGGGCGCGCGGAATGATGATAGATGCGATGCAAACCTATGGAGCAGATTCCTTTGCTGGTCGACTTTCATGTGTATTACAAGGTGCAACAGACACCACATTTTACATTGTAGCGGTATATTACGGATCTGTAAACATAAAAGATTCCAGATATACTGTACCATATGCGCTTTTGGCTGATTTAGCAGGTGTAATCACTGCAATATTTGTAACTTATCTCTTTTTTGGATAATAATATAAGTATTATATAAACAAATAAATTTAAAGATATGGCAATCAATTTTCTTGCAGATAATGTAGATTTCCCAAAGAATATCAAAAGGCGCGAAACGTCTAACTGGATTAAGCAAGTAGCCGGGAATCACAATAAAAAGATAAAAGATATTTCGTATATCTTTTGCGATGATGAAAAAATCCTCAATATTAACCGCCAATTTCTGGAGCACGATTTTTATACTGATATTATCACCTTTGATTATTCAGATGTTGAAACCATTTCAGGTGATATTTTTATTAGTCTTGACACTGTGCGTTCAAATTCACAAAAGTATCATACTCAATACGATGAAGAACTTCACAGAGTGATCATACATGGCGTTCTGCACCTATGTGGTATCAACGATAAAAGTGAAGAAGAATCCATATTGATGAGAGTAGAAGAAGATAAAGCTTTACAATTACTTGACAACCAGTTGCCAAAAGAAAATTAATTTACATCTGTAATCAACAAAAGGATAACTTAACATAAACAGCTGAATGACAAGCACTTTCTCTATAATGTTCTACAATACGGAAAACTATTATGACACCGTTGATGATCCGGAAATTTTAGATGATGATTTCACTCCCAAGGGTTTCAGAAACTGGACTGAAGAACGATTCAACGATAAAACAGAAAAGATAGCAAAGGTTATTGAAGACATTGTAAGTCCCGATTTTCCCGATATTATAGGATTAGCAGAAGTAGAGAATAAAGAGGTGATGATGGCACTGCTAAACCAACTAAGGAAAAATCACAATCCACATTACAGCTTTGTTCATTTTGATAGTCCCGACGAACGCGGGTCGGATGTCGCAATGATCTATAAAACTGACACTTTCAAGATTATTGAAACTTATCCAATAAAAGTACAACTTCCCGGAATTGAAGACAGAACACGCGATTTTTTGTACGTGAAGGGCAGACTGAAAAACGAAGAAATTCTGCATTTCTTTTTTGTTCATTTCCCTTCTAGACGAGCCGGCACTGAAGAGACAGAAAGAAGAAGATATTTTGTTGCAAGTGAATTAAGGAACGAGGTACAGAAAGTGATGTTGAAAGAAAGTGATGCCAAAATAATTGTCGCTGGCGATTTCAATGATACCCCCGATAACAATGGCATTGACGAAATACTTAATGCACAGAAAACATTTGAGAACCCCAATCACGATAAACTCTACAACTTATTGTACCCGAGATATCAAAAAGGATTAGGAACCACATATCATAAAGGATGGTTGCTATTCGACCAATTCCTGGTAACCGGTAACTTACTATCAGCCGGTAAAACACAATGTTCGCACGAAAATGCCGACATATTCAATCCAAGATATCTGTTATTTATCAATAAAAACGGAGAGTCAAAACCCGATAGAACCTATAGTGGCAAATACACGGGAGGCTACAGTGATCACCTACCGGTGTATCTGCGATTAACACTAAACGACTCATTATAAAATTTACCAATAGTCCATTAGTACATCCATATATCTGCCTTATCCTACTTTTTTGTATCTTTGTAGGTTAAGTTTCAAATAGATGGTAAATAATTACGATATAATAGTTGTCGGCGCCGGTCATGCCGGTTGTGAAGCTGCTACTGCAGCCGCGAATTTAGGTTCAAAGACATTGCTCATCACAATGGACATGAACAAGATTGCCCAAATGAGTTGTAACCCAGCGGTTGGCGGCATAGCCAAAGGTCAGATTGTTAGAGAAATAGATGCGCTGGGAGGACAAATGGGAATAGTGAGCGACAAAACAGCCATTCAGTTCAGGATGCTAAACCGTTCAAAAGGTCCCGCCATGTGGAGTCCACGCGTACAGAGCGACAGGATAAAATTTATATCTACCTGGCGAGAAACAATTGAGAACACTCCCAATCTATACATGTGGCAAGATACCGTTACAGAGCTTATCCTCAATAACGGCATGGTTTCTGGAGTTAAAACCCGCATGGGCGTTGAATTTAATGCAAAATGTGTAGTCCTTACCAATGGAACATTCCTGAACGGATTAATTCATATAGGCAAAGTACAGATTGGTGGCGGACGCGCTTCAGAGCCAGCTTCATTTGGCCTAACAGAACAACTGGTAGATGCAGGATTCAAGAGTGATCGAATGAAGACCGGCACTCCCGTTAGAATTGACGGTAGGAGCGTTGATTTCTCATTATTAGAGGAACAAAAAGGAGATATTGATTTCCACAAATTTTCATACCTGCCCACTGTAAAAAGCGAGTTAAAACAGCGCAGTTGCTGGATTGCATACACATCTGAAACAGTGCATGATGCCCTGAGAGAAGGTCTCGACGACTCCCCTCTTTACAACGGTCAAATTAAGAGTATTGGTCCTCGTTATTGCCCAAGCATAGAAACAAAAATTGTGACTTTTGCCGAAAAGACTAGTCACCAGTTATTCTTGGAGCCGGAAGGTGAAACAACCAACGAATATTATCTAAATGGATTCTCCTCCTCC